>NZ_JBHWHV010000063.1:0-58263 GCF_042732375.1 Streptomyces sp. NPDC059785 | reverse complement strand
TCTGTTGGTCTCGTTTTTTTTTAAAACACACCGGTAACCCTAAAAAACCCCCTCAAATACTCCCTTGCCCCGGGTTCAGCCCCACCCGTGCGCGGCCGGGCGGGGGTACCCCCCCCCCCGGCCCTCGGCGTTCCGCCCGCGCTGTTCCGCCCGGAGGCGGAACGGCACGGCCCCCAGAACCTGCGCGGTCAGCCGTCGTGACCGGAGTGCGCGGCCTCGGTCCCCCCATCACCGCTGCCCCCGGAGTGGTGCGAGGTCCCCTCCTCCATGGTCCCGCCGAGCCGGCCGCGCAGCGCCGTCACCGTCTTCGTCTCCCCGACGGCGACCCACTTGGCGCCGACGAGGTAGTGACCGCCGTAGTCCTTGGCCTCGTTGAGCCACTCGCGCTGGCCGCGGTCGGTGGCGAAGGTCGCGAGGATGAACTTGCCGTCGCCGTTCTTGCAGACGGCCTGGCGGATCTCGGCGGCGTCCGTCTGGATGTCCGGCTCGCACTTCACCTCGGACGCCAGGTGCTCCAGGCTGCCGGTCGCCGTCGCCGGCGCGTCGTCGTCCGCCGTGTCAGCGTCGCCGCCCGATCCGCAGCCGGTCAGCACCAGCGCGGCCAGGACCGCCCCGGCCGCGAGTGTCCCGCGCGTCGTCCTCATAGTTCCTCCGGTCCCTTCCCGGCGACATGATCTCGCCAGCTCAGTAAGCACCGTTGAGCACGGACGCCCGTCCCGTTAGCGTGCCGCACCTGTCGACACAGGGGGCACACAGATGAACAGTCCGTCGCGACGCACGGTGCTGGGCACGGCCGGTGCCATCGGCCTCGGAACCACGCTCGGGACGGCGGTCCCGGCCCACGCCGCAGGGAGCCCCGGCGAGGGCCCCGCCTTCGATACGGCTCCCGCACGCTCCGCGCTCAATCGGCTGCTGCCCGGCTACGCCGACCAGTTCGAGCTGACCGCGGCCGGGGGCGGTTCCGACCGGTTCCGGGTGACCGGCTCCACGGGGCGCGTCAAGGTGTCCGGCACGACCCCCGCCGTGCTGCTGACCGGCGTGCACTTCTATCTGAAGTATGTGTGCGGGGCTCATCTGGCGTGGAACGGCAGCCAGTCGGACCTGCCCGCCCGGCTGCCCGCGCCCGCCCGGCCGCTCCGCAGATCCACCGCCCTCCCCCACCGGTTCGCGCTCAACGACACCAACGACGGCTACACCGCTCCTTACGCGGACTGGGCGTACTGGGAGCACGAGATCGACCTGCTCGCGGCGCACGGCTGCAACGAGGTCATGGTCATCGCGGGCACCGAGGCCGTCTACCACCGGGTCCTGAAGGACTTCGGCTACACCGACGACGAGGCCCGCGCCTGGCTGCCCGCCCCCTCCCACCAGCCGTGGTGGCTGCTCCAGAACTTCTCCGGGTACGGCGGCCCGCTCTCCCCCGAACTGATCGCGAAACGCGCCGAGCTGGGCCGCCGCATCGCCGGCCGGCTGCGCGAGCTGGGCATGTCCCCCGTCCTGCCCGGCTACTACGGCCATGTCCCCAAGGGTTTCGTCGAGCGCAACGGCGGGGACGCGCACGTCGTGCCGCAGGGCGTCTGGCACGGCTTCGAGCGCCCGGACTGGCTGGATCCGCGCACCGACGCGTTCGCCGCGGTGGCCGCCTCCTTCTACCGCCACCAGCGGGACGTCTTCGGGGACGCCGCCCACTTCAAGATGGATCTGCTGCACGAGGGCGGCACCGCGGGCGACGTGCCCGTGCCGGACGCCGCGCAGGGCGTGGAGCGGGCCCTCCAGAAGGCGCGTCCCGGCGCGACCTGGGTGATCCTCGGCTGGGAGGCCAACCCGCTGCCCGAACTCATCGACGCCGTCGACAAGTCGAGGATGCTCATCGTCGACGGCGTCTCCGACCGCTTCTCCACCGTCACCGACCGCGAGAAGGACTGGGGCGGCGCCCCGTACGCGTTCGGCACCATCCCCAACTTCGGCGGCCGTACGACGATCGGGGCCCGCGCGCACCTGTGGGAGGAGAAGTTCTTCGCCTGGCGCGACAAGCCGGACAGCGCGCTGGCGGGCACCGCGTACCTGCCGGAGGCCACCGACCGGGACCCCGCGGCCTTCGAGCTGTTCTCCGAGCTGGCCTGGACACAGGAGCGGATCGACCGCGCGGCCTGGTTCGCGGGGTACGCCGACTTCCGCTACGGACGGCGCGACGCGGACGCCCGCGCCGCCTGGCGGGCGCTGCACGACACCGCGTACCAGCAGCGGGCCGTGGAGCGCAGCGACCCGCACGACTCGCTGTTCTGCGCCCGCCCCGACCTGTCCGCGAACCGCGCCGCCTACTACGCGCCGCGCGACCTCACCTACGACCCGGCCCGCTTCGACGCCGCGTTCGCCGGGCTTCTCGCCCTCCCCGCCGACCTGCGCCGCAGCGCCGCCTACCGGTACGACCTGGTGGACGTCGCCCGGCAGGCGCTCGCGCACCGCAGCCGCCAGTACCTGCCGCAGCTGAAGGCCGCGTACGAGAAGAAGGACCTGGACACCTTCAAGGCGCTGGCCACGCTGTGGCTGCGGCTGATGCGGCTGTCGGACGACGTCACGGGCACGCACCCGGCGTTCCTGCTCGGCCCGTGGGTGAACGACGCCCGGCTGCTCGCCACGAACGACGCCGAGCGGGCCGAGTTCGAGCGCACCGCCAAGGTGCTGATCACGGTGTGGGGCGGCCGGGCCACCTCGGACGCGGGGAACCTGCACGAGTACGGCAACCGCGAGTGGAACGGCCTGATGGCCGACTTCTACGTGCCGCGCTGGCAGAAGTGGCTGGACGCGCTCGAGGACGCGCTGACCACCGGGACGGCGCCCGCGGCCGTCGACTGGTTCGCGTTCGAGGAGCCGTGGACGCGCGAGCGCAAGGACTATCCGCTGCGTCCTGTCGGCGACGCGCACCGGACGGCCGCGCGGGTGCACGACGTGCTGGCCCGCGCCCCCTACCAGGGTGCCCTGGAGGTGACGGCGGAGCCGGCCGCCTTCCCGCCCGGCGGCGAGGCACGCGTCACGGCCCTCTTCACCAACGTCAACGGCCTGCGCGCCACCGGACGCGTCGACTTCGCGCTCACCGGCCTCGACGCCGAGCCCGAGGGGGCGACGTCCCTGACGAGCGTCCCCGCGGCCGGCACCGGCACCGTCCGCTGGCGGGCGAGCGCCCCCGGCACCCCGCTGGAGGACCCGCTGCGCCCGCTGCCGTACTCGATCGCGGTGCGGTACGGGCCCCGGGGCGAGGACCGGGTGCGCGCGGAGTTCGACGGCACCCTCTTCGAGGCCGGACCGCTGGACGCGGGCTGGAAGACGTACACGAACAACGGGGCCGTCTTCGGGCAGCTCGGCGACCGGTTCGCGATCGACGGGGCGGGCGCCGACCTGTGGAAGGGCACCACGGAGTTCGGCACGGTCCACCGGGAGGGGGCGCTGCGCGACGGGGTGTCGGTGACGCTGCGCGTCGACTCCCAGGCCGTCACCGGCCCCTGGGCCCGCGCCGGGATCATCGCCCGCAACAGCCTGGCCGTCCCCGGCTCCCCCGGCTTCCTCGACCTGGCCGTCACCCCGGCCAACGGCGTCGTGCTGTCGTACGACACCGACGGCGACGGCACCCTCGACACCTACAAGCGCGTCACCGGCGTCAAGGCGCCGGTGCTGCTGCGGCTGACCCGGTCCGGGGGCACGTACACCGGGGCCTGCTCGACGGACGACGGGGCGACCTGGCGGACGGTGGCGACCGTGCCGGTGCCCGGCGCGGCGGACACGCAGGACGTGGGCCTGTTCATGAGCGCCACCAACGGCGAGAGCGGGGCGCGCGGCACGGTGGAGTTCAGCGGCTGGGCGCTCGCGTGACGTCCCGGGGCACGCGCCCGGCGTACGGGCCGGGGCGCCGGTGCGCGCCGGGCGCGGGCCCCATGTCGTTCACGGGCTCACCTGTGCGAAGGTGAGCCCGTGAACGACGACTGGGAGAAGCGTGTCGCGGCCGCCTGGGCCTCCTTCGACACCCACGACGAGGCACACGCCGCGGACTTCCGCGCGGTGATCGACGCACTCGCGGCCGAGGTGCCCGAGGACAGTCCCCTCGGCCCCTTCGAGCGGGCGTGCGCCTGGGACTCGACCGGCCACTCGGACCGCGCGGTGCCGCTGTACCGCGAGGCGCTGGCCCGCGGGCTCGACGGCTACCGGGGCAGACGCACCCGGATCCAGCTCGCCAGCTCGCTCAGGAACACCGGGCAGCCGGAGGAGGGCGTCAAGCTGCTCACGCCCGAACTGGTCGCGGTCTCCGACGAGTTGGACGACGCGGTACGCGCCACGCTCGCCCTGTGCCTGGCCGACCTCGGCCGGGAGCGCGAGGGTCTCGCCCTCGTCCTCGGCGCGCTCGCCCCGCATCTGCCGCGCTACCAGAGATCGACGGCCAACTACGCCCGGCTCCTGGTGGAACCGGACGCCCAGGGCGCAACCCCGTAGACGGCACGGACCACCGCGCGGCTTCGAACGGCCGTCCAACTCGCGGTGACCATCCACGGATTCGCTCGTTCTGCTGAACGTGCAGTCACAGGAAGCAGCCCCGCGCCCCGCCCCCGTTCCTGACGTCGACGTCGAGCAGGCCGAGGCCGCGCTCGTCGAGCACTATCCACGGCTCGTCCGGCTCGCCTACCTGGTCCTGCCGCCGAGCCTGGGCCGCAACCGGCGGGTGCTCACGGCACACGCGCTCACCCAGCGGGCACTGCCGCGGGCCAGTACGCCCGCACCCGTGCTCCCGGCCCAGTCGACGGGACGCGCGGGCGAGGCGGGGTACGCGCTCGTCCGGCTCCAGGTACTGCGCACGGCCCTGGAGGCGGGGCTGCCGCTGAGGCGCGCCGCCTGGCCCAAGCGGTCCCAGCTCCCGCCGCTGCTGCCCCAGGTGTGGGGGCTCAGGCTCTTCCCGCGCTCCGGCGGCGCCGACGAACTCGCCCTCGACCAGCGCCTGTCCGCCCTGTCAGGACCGGCCCGCGCGGCCTACGTCCTGCGCGGCCTGGAGCGGCTGCCCGAACCCGCGGTGCGCGAGGTGCTCGCAGCGGCCGGTGCCGAGGACCCGGACGCGGCACTGCGGGAGGCCGCCGTCCTGCCGCTCCAGGAGGGGCTGCTGCGCTCCGCCGAGTTCGACCCGTGCTCGCTCAACGCCCGCCCGACCGACCTGATGCGGCGCCGGCAGCATCTGAAGGCCGCGCTCGTCACCGCCGCGGCGGCCGCGGTGTGCGGGGCGCTGCTCGCGCTGCCGGGCGGCGGCTGGGGCCCGGACGGCGCCGCCGCACCGCCGTACGCGCAGAACCCGGCCGGGCAGGCCGCCCTCGACCCCGGCAGGCTGGTCCGGGCGGCCCCGGCGGCCTGGCGGACGTCCGCGCGCACCGACTTCTCCGTGTGGCCCGCGCGCGGGAAGCTCACCGGGGACCGCGCGCTGCTGCGCCGCGCCCTCGCCGTGTGGGCGCGCCCCGGCGGGACGGTCCAGGTCTCGGCCACCCCCGGCACCCCCTCCGGCGCCCCGCCCGGCCCGCCGCAGCTGCTGTACGCGGGGACGGTGGACCGGGCCCGGGTAGTGCTCTTCTACGACGGTCTGCGCATCGCCCGGTACGCCGAGCCGGAGGACGGGACGAGCGGCGCCGCCCTCGACTTCGCCCGGGTGGACGGGGCGTCCGGCGCGGCGGCGAGCGCGGTGGTCCTGGACCGGTCCGACAGCAATGTGCGGTATCTGACGGCGCCCTGGGTGCGGACGGCGGCCGTGCGCGATCTGCTGGCCCCGGAGTCCGGCCCGGTCTCCCTGAAGCTCTCGGCACAGGGGGTGACCGCGCCCATGGCCAGCCCCGCGCTGCACACCGGCGCCTGCCGCTCCTGGCACGCGCTGGAGCTGACGGCCGCCGGGTCCGTCACGTCCGGCGGCGCGGCCCCGGAGCACGCGCTCGTGACCGACCTCGGCGAACTCTCCCCGGCCCGGCTGACCGCCCGGGACCCCTCGGCGTCCGCGGAGGGCTCCGGGGCGGAGACCGGGGAGAGGGTGCGGGAGGCCTGGGCGCCGTTCGCCTGCTCCCTGGCCGCCGAGCGGGGGCAGGGGGTGCGGTCGGTGAACGCCTGGCGGTTCGCCCAGCAGCCGCTGCCGGACGGCGCGGGCACCAGCGACTGGACGTGCACCCGCGCCGACACCTGGCGCGGCGGGGGCAGCCGCGTGCTGGCGCAGTTCCACACGCCGGGCGGGCGGTACGGCGCGGTGGCCGCGAAGGCGGAGGACTCCCCCGCGTGCGGGCCGCGCGATCCGCACGTCCTGGCGGGCGTGCTGTGGAAGTCCGGCGCGGGGACCTGGTACCTGCTCGCCGCCGGCGGCCAGGACACGGCGTCGGTGCGCGCGTCGGGCCAGGTGGACGGCTCGGCCGGGGGCCCGCTGCTCGCGCTGCCGGCGAAGCGGGGCGCGCAGGCGGTGCTCGAAGGGACGCTGACGGACGGCGGGCGGATCACGGGGCTGCGGTAGCCCACCGTACGAGCGGTGTACGGGCCGAGTACGGGCGGGGCCACGGGCTCCGTCGGCCGTGATCTTCGGGCGCATCCGTGAGCATTATGTGCCGCTTCGGTGAACACCCCTGTCCGGACCGGCCCGTTCCGGGCCGGATCCGATCGGTAAGGTGTTCGCATGACAACCGGGGTACGCCGCAGGATGGGTGTCGAGGAGCGGCGGCAGCAGTTGATCGGCGTCGCCCTCGAACTGTTCAGCCGACGCTCGCCCGACGAGGTCTCCATCGACGAGATAGCCACGGCCGCGGGCATCTCGCGACCGCTCGTCTACCACTACTTCCCCGGCAAACTCAGCCTCTACGAGGCGGCGTTGCAGCGCGCCTCCGACGACCTCGCGGCGCGTTTCATGGAGCCGAGGGAAGGGCCGCTGGGCAAGCGGCTGCTGCGGGTCATGCGCCGGTTCTTCGACTTCGTGGAGGACCACGGCCCCGGCTTCTCGGCCCTGATGCGCGGCGGCCCCGCGGTCGGCTCGTCCACGACCAACGCACTGATCGACGGCGTACGGCAGGCCGCGTACGTGCAGATCCTGTCGCATCTGCGGGTCGAGGAGCCGCCCGCCCGGCTCGAGCTGGTGATCCGCTCGTGGATCTCGCTCGCCGAGTCGACGGCGCTGCTCTGGCTCGACGGGCGGCGCATCCCGCGCGGCGAGCTGGAGGTGCAGCTCGTGCACGACTTCGCGGCGCTGGCCGCGGTGAGCGCCACCCACGACGCCGGGATGGCCGCCGTGCTGCGGCAGGTGCTGCGGGACGAGCCGGCCGACGGCCCGTTCACGGACCTGGTCGGCCGGCTGGTCGCCCTGGCCGCACCCCAGGACGACTGAGAGCGGGCGCGGCGGAGGTCAGACGTCGAACTTGCGGTACGACGGGTCCAGGTCGCACACCTCGGCGGAGGCGTGCAGTCCGACGCCCTCGGCCGGCTTCACATGGGTCCGCAGCAGTTCGAGGACGGCCTCCGCCAGCCGGGCCTTGGTCTCCTCGGTCCGTCCCGCCAGCAGGCGCAGCGCGACGTGCACGATGGCGTGCCCGTCGGCCTCGGGGCCGACCACGGTGTCCTCGGTCCGGCGGAACTGCGTCTTGCACGCCTCGGGCTTCGCGGCCGCGATGTCCACGGTCCGCTCGTGCAGCGCCAGCGCGAAGGCGCGCCGGTCGAAGGCGCCGTCGAGCGACGCGGAGTAGTCGACGGTGATCTGCGGCATGGGAACTCCTGTTCAGAAGGGGATCCAGGTCACCCTAACCGCAGGGCGAGGAGCGCGATGTCGTCCTCCCGGTCGCGGCCGAAGCAGTCCAGGAGCGTGTCGCACAGGGCGTCGACACCCAACGGGGCGTCGGCCGCGGCGGTGCGCAGCTGCTCCATGGAGACCGCGAGGTCGGTGCCGCGGGTCTCGATGAGCCCGTCGGTGACCATCAGGAGCCGGTCGGTGGGCATCAGGACCGTCTCGGTGGGCGCCGGGTGCGGCAGGCCGAGGCCGAGCAGCGGTCCGCACGCCTTGACGTAGGAGGCGGTGCCGTCGTCGCCGATGATCAGCGGCGGGATGTGCCCGGCGTTGGCGACCTTGACCCGGCCGCTCGCCGGGTCGACGAGCGCGAGGCAGACGGTGGTGGTGACGTCGGGGTGGTAGCGCTGGAGCATCCGGTCGAGCCGCCCGGCCAGCAGGGCGGGGTCGGACTCCTCGACGCAGTAGGCGCGCAGCGCGTGCCGCAGCTCGACCATCACGGTCGCCGCGTCCAGCGAGTGCCCGACCACGTCACCGACCGCGGTCAGCACGCCGTCGTCGGTGCTCAGCGCCGCGTAGAAGTCGCCGCCGATCTCGGTCTGCCGGGAGGCGGGCACGTAGCGCACGACCACGTCGACGCCGGGCAGTTCGGGCAGTCTGTGCGGCTGGGGCAGGAAGCTGTGCTGGAGGGTCAGCGCGACATGGCGTTCCACCTGGTACATGAGCAGCGGCTCGGCGGCGAGCGCGGTGGCCTGGGCGAGCCGGGCGACCAGGGACTCGGTCTGCGGGTCGGCGGCGGGAGCGCCGTTCCCCGCGGGCACGGCCAGGCACACCGGTGCCTTCTCGTGGTGGGTCCTGGCCAGCACCAGCCGGGCGTCGTCGCTGGCGCCGGGCCGGAAGAAGCCGGCGGGCCACAGCGGCGCGGGCACGACGGCGCTGCGCACTCCGGTGTGCCCGTTCATGAAGGAGCGGATCAGGCCGGTCACCGCCCGGTGCGAGCTGAGGTCGGGCGACGGGCCCGTGGCGCGCGGGCGGGTCAGCGGCAGCCCCGGGCCCCGGGACACCCCGTGGTACAGGTCGCCGTCGTCGGTGAGGACGAAGACGGCGGCGGGGGTGCCGGTGAGCCGTGCGGTGCCCTCGGCGGCGGCGCCGGCGAGTTCGGTGAGGCAGCGAGCGCCCTGCACGGCGACGATCGTCTCGGAGAGCAGGGTCAGCCGCCGGGCGAGCGTCTCCGCGCCCACCCGCACCCGGGCACCGCGCACCGCCGCGCGGACCACCGCCTGGATCTCCTCGGGTTCGGCGGGCAGCGACAGGAACGCCTCGCCGCCGACGTCCAGGCCCCGGTAGCGGTAGCCCGGCTCGGCGGAGGCGGCGGAGTAGTGCACGACGGGCAGTGCGGCGGTGGCCGGGTGGTCCTTGAGTCTGCGGCAGAGCTCGAAGCCGCTCATGTCGGGCAGGCCGACGTCCACCAGGGCCAGGTCGGGGAGGGTGCCGGCGCGCAGCCGCGCGTCGATCTCGGTGAGTGCCTCGTGCGCGCAGGCGACGGCGACGACCCGGTGCCCGGCACGCCGAAGCACGGCGGCGAGCGCGTAGCGCCCGGCCGCCGTGTCGTCGACCACCAGCACGGTGGACGCCGTGTCGTATCGCTCCGTGTCGGTTCCGTCCATGTGAGAGGCCCTCAGAGGCACGGTCGTGGGGGCGGGCCCGGGTTCCGGTGCCCGCCCCCACCAAAGTACTGCCCTACCGCGTGGCGCGGGTGAATACCGCGACGGTGCGACCCGGTACGGCGAACGTTCCCGATCCGGCTTCGTACGAGGCCTTCTTGACGGTAGAGTCCGCGCCCGCCGCCTGGACCGGGTGCAGCGCGTACGCCGTGCCGGCCGCCGCGGCCACCGTCTGCCGCTGGGTCGTCGGCGTCGCGTTGAAGACGACGACCAGATCACCGAGGGTCATGGTGATCACGCCGGGTGTCTCGTCCTTGCCGGACAGCGGGAAGGACAGCTCCGACTGGACCGCGGCCGTGCTGCCCAGCCCGAAGGCGTCCTCGGTGGAGCGGATGCGCAGGAGGTCCTGGTAGGCGGCCGAGGTGCCCTCGATCTCGGCGCAGCCCACCCGCACCGATTTCAGCAGGGGTACGGCGTACGGCCACTTGGACTCGTTGTCGGCGGCCATGGGCAGGCCGCGTGCGAAACCGTTGCCGTCCTGGCAGTTCCAGTGGATGGCGTTGAACCAGTCACCGCTGTCGAAGGAGTTGCGGTCGAGGGACTTGGAGCGCAGCAGGTCGGTGCCCGCCTGGGAGAGGGCCGGTCCCTGGGAGAGGGCGGCCGTCGCCATGGCGAGGACCTGCATCCGGGCCCGGTCGCCCGCGGCGGTGTCCTTCGGCAGCTTGTAGGTGAGCGCGTCGAACAGCGACTCGTTGTCGTGCGCGTCGACGTACGCCAGGGCGTCGCCGGGCGCGTCCGCGTAGCCGGCCGGGGCGCCGTTGTAGTCGATCTCGGAGCCCTTGACCTCCTTGCCGTCGCTGGAGGTGAACGTGAAGGACTTCAGGTTGCCGGTCAGGCCCACCTTGATGAGGTCCTGGTAGTGCAGCAGCCGGGCCTTCTGTTCGGCCGGGGTGCCGTTGGCGGTGGAGGAGTTGGGGTCGGTGTAGAGGCCGGAGGCGAAGCCCTGGACTCCCGGATCCTCGTCGAAGGGGCCCCCGCCGCGTACGGCGTCGCGGGCCCGGTCGGAGAAGGTGGCGACGCCGGTGCCCGCCATGTTCTTCTGGGTGGCCTGGACGAAGCGGGCGTCGTCGGCGACCTCGCCGAAGTTCCAGCCCTCCCCGTACAGGATGATCTTCTTGCCGTCGACGCCGTCCTTGGCGACGGTCAGCGCGTCGAGGGCCTTGCGGACGGCGAGGATGTTGGCCTTCGGGTGGTGGCCCATGAGGTCGAAGCGGAAGCCGTCGACCTTGTACTCCCTGGCCCAGGTGACGATCGAGTCGACCACGAGCCTGCTCATCATGGCGTTCTCGGTGGCCGTGCCCGCGCAGCAGGTGGAGGTGGCGACCGAGCCGTCCGCGAGGAGCCGCTGGTAGTAGCCGGGGACGACCTTGTCGAGTACGGAGGTGTCGGCCTGGCCGCCGGCGGCGGTGTGGTTGTAGACGACGTCCATGACGACCCGCAGGCCGTCCTCGTTGAGGGACTTCACCATCTGCCGGAACTGGACCGTGCGCGCGGTGCCGTCGGGGTCGGTGGCGTAGGAGCCCTCGGGAACCGTGTAGTGGTACGGGTCGTAACCCCAGTTGTAGGCGTCCTTCGCCGCCGTCTTCGCCACGCACTCCTGCTGCTTGTCGGAGTCCGCCGGGTAGGAGGCCAGGTCGCAGTCGGTGCTCTCCTGGCCCGACTTGGTCTCGGGGACGGTGGCCATGTCGAACGCGGGCAGCAGGTGCACGTACGAGGTCCCGGACTTCGCGAGGGCCTTCAGGTGCTTGGAGCCGTCGCTGTCCTGGTCGGTGAAGGCGAGGTAGGTGCCCCGGTCCGCGGCCTTCGTCGTGGAGTCCTCGACGGAGAAGTCACGGACGTGCAGCTCCTGGATCTGGGCGTCCTTCAGCGGTACGGCCTTCGGCTTGGTGAGCTTCGACCAGCCGCCGGGCGCGAGCGAACTGTCGTCCAGGTCCACGACGAGGCTGCGCCCGGAGTCCGCGGTCAGCGCCACCGAGTACGGGTCGGTGACCTGGTTGGTGACCACCTTGCGGACGGTCGGCGCCCACACCTTCACGGCGTACCGGTACGGCTTGTTCTTCCAGGACTTGGTGCCGGTGACGGACCAGACGCCGGTGGTGTCGTCCCGCTTCATCGGGACGGTCCTGCCGTCCAGGTCCAGGGACACGCTCTGCGCGGTCGGCGCCCACACCGAAAGGGTCGGACGGCCCTTGGCGAACGTCGGTCCGAGGTCCGCCTTCGTCGCGTCGTACACGTCGTCCAGGACGCCCGCGATCTGCACGCCGGTCGCCGCGAGCACGGCCCCTCCCCCAGAGCCTGAAGCCTGGGAGGTGCCCCCAGCGGCCCGCTGCGAGGCGACGAGCTGGCCGCGCAGCGCCTCGCGCACCCGGTCGCGGTCGCGCGGGTCGACGGACCAGGCGGTGTAGTCCTTCAGGTGCGGGAACTCCGCCTTCTGGGCGTCGGTGAGCGAGGTCTTGGACAGCCGCAGCCAGCGCTCGTCGTCGCTGGTCAGCGCACCGTCCTTGACCTCGATCGAACCGTCGCGGGAGTACAGGAGCTGCGTGGAGGCCGCCGATTCCGAGCCGTTCCAGGCGACCGTGTTCGCGTCGATCCAGACCGCCTTGGAGGTGGTCAGGTCCAGCGCCGCCGCGCTGCCCGCGGGCTGCGGCAGCAACTGCTTGTCCTGGCCGCTCAGCAGCCACACTTCGTGCCCGTTCGCTGCCGTGAGGTCGAGCGCCTGGTCGGCGGACTGATCCTTCTCGTCGCCGTTGTGGATGATGTAGCTGAGGCTGGTGGCGCCCTCGGTGAGCGGCACCTCGAAGACCGCGCCGTAGGCGTCGGTCCTCACCGGCTCCAGCGGCTTCGACCAGTCCGTGGGGTTCGCGGCGCCGGTCCAGACGTGCAGTCCCCAACCGTCGTAGTCGCCGTCGGCGCGGTGGTAGTGCAGTACGGCCTTGGTCTCGTCCTGGGCCGGGTAGTCGGGCCGCTCGGTCTGTACGGCCTCCTTGCCCT
This sequence comes from Streptomyces sp. NPDC059785, assembly GCF_042732375.1. Lineage (NCBI taxonomy): Bacteria > Bacillati > Actinomycetota > Actinomycetes > Kitasatosporales > Streptomycetaceae > Streptomyces > Streptomyces sp. NPDC059785. The sequence continues at coordinate 45,780 of NZ_JBHWHV010000063.1, read as the reverse complement.
GCTCGACCCAGACCTCGCCGGTCGCGGTGACGTCGATGGAGCGGTCGGCGCCGACATCCTTGGTGCCGTCCTTGTCGATGACCAGGAAGTTCACGGTCGTGGCGCCCGGCTTCAGCTTGACGTAGGCGAAGGCGCCGTAGGCGTCGCGGCCGGTGAAGGGGTGACTGGCGGGCCACTCGGTCGCCTCGCCGTCGGCGAGGTCGCCCCAGGCGTACAGGCCCCAGTCGGTGTAGTCGCCGTCGTCCCGCTTGTAGTGGACGATCGCGTAGTCGCGCGAGGCGGCCGTCGGGACCTCCTCGGCGGGCGGGGTGCCGGCACTGCTGGTGGCCGTGGTGCTCGCGGTACGGCCTGCCGAATCGATGACCACGGCCTTGTAACGCAGGGCCGTACCGGCGGTCACGTCCTCGCCGAGGGTCTGCGTGACCTTGTACGGGGCGTGGTCGGCGGAGCCGAGGGTCTGCCACTTCCCGTTGCCGACCTGGGCGGCGAAGACGACCCGGTTGAGCTGCCCGCCCTCGACGTCGGCGCTGAGCTCGACGGTGCCGGTCGCACCGGCGGCGGGGGCCTTCAGGGTGACGGACGGCTTGGTGGCGGGCTCGGCGAGGCGTCCCGTCGCCTTCCAGACGACCGCCGATCCGGCCGGGACCTTGACGGTGACCTTCTTGTCGGCGCCCGAGGTGACCTTGCCGGAGGTCCCGTAGATGCCGTCGAACCGCATGCCCGCCGAGCCGGTGGCGAAGGTCGCCTCCTTCGCCTCTCCCGCGTTGTTCACGGCGACGACGTACTCGGTGCCGGTCTTGGCGTCCGTACGGGAGAACGCGTAGATCCCGGCGCCGTCGGCCGCGTAGCGCTCGGTCTGGACGCCGTCCGTGAGCGCCGGGTTGGCCTTGCGGAGCCCCGCCAGGGTGCTGATCTGCCGGTAGAGCGGCGCGCTGGTGTCGTAGGCGTCGCTCGCGGCGGTGCGGTCGGTGCCGATCTCGTCGTCGTCCAGGTAGTCGGCGACCTTCGAGGCGAACATGGTCTGGCGGGCGTCCTTGTCGCCGCCCGCGCCGGTGAAGCCCTGTTCCTCGCCGTAGTAGACGACCGGATTGCCGCGGCTGAGGAACATCAGCTCGTTGGCGAGCTTGTCCTTGGCCAGGAGTTCGGCGTCGGTGGCGTTCGGGTTGTCCTGGTTCAGGAAGTAGCCGAAGCGGCCCATGTCGTGGTTGCCGAGCCAGGTGACCTGTTCGTAGGCGTTCGCCTTGTCGGTCGTGTACTTGTAGTCGTCGCCGAAGAGCGCGGCGAGCTTCCGCGCGCTGCCGCCCTGGGAGACGTACGACCTGGCGGCGTCCTGGAAGGGGAAGTCGAGGGTGGCGTCGAGGCGGCCCTGGGTGACGTACGGCGCGGTGACGGAGGTGTCGGAGGAGTACACCTCGCCGAACATGAAGAAGTCGTCACGCCCGTGCTTCGCCGCGTAGGCGTCGAGCGCGGTGGCCCACTGGGTCCAGAACTCCATGTTCACGTGCTTCACGGTGTCGATCCGGAAGCCGTCGATGTCGAAGTCCTTCACCCACCGCTGGTAGATCTTCTCCATGCCCTGGACGACCTCGGGACGCTCGGTCCACAGGTCGTCGAGCCCGTTGAAGTCGCCGTAGGTGGTGGACTCGCCTGCCCAGGTGTTGTCGCCGCGGTTGGCGTACATCGTCGGGTCGTTGAGCCACGACGGGACCTTGGCGTCCTTGTCGGCGGCGGCGACGGTGGGCGTGTACGGGAAGCTGCCCGAGTCGACCTCCGGGAAGTCCTGCTCGCCGTCCGCGTAGTCGGCGTCGTCGAAGGGCTCGCCGTCCTTCGTCAGGTACGGGAAGGCGCCCTTGGAGAGGTAGCCGTAGGACTTCTCCGTGCTGTCTGCGTAGCTGACGACATCGGCGGTGTGGTTGGTGATGACGTCGAAGTAGACCTTCATGCCCTTGGCGTGCGCCTTGGAGATGAGGGTCTCCAGGTCCTTGTTGGTGCCGAAGTGCGGGTCGACCTGGGTGAAGTCGGTGATCCAGTAGCCGTGGTAGCCCGCCGACGCGTTGTCCCCGGTGCCCTGCACGGCCTTGTTCTTGAAGATCGGGGCCATCCAGAGGGCGGTGGTACCGAGCCCCTTGATGTAGTCGAGCTTCTTGGTCAGGCCCTTGAGGTCACCGCCCTGGTAGAAGCCCTTGTCGGTGGGGTCGTAGCCGGTCGACATGCGCGAACCGGTCAGGCCGCCCTTGTCGTTGGCGGTGTCGCCGTTGGCGAAACGGTCCGGCAGAACGAAGTAGAACTGCTCGCGGGTGGCGTCGTGCCGGGACGGCTCGGCGGCGAGTCTCGCGTCGGACGGGGGCGCGGGCGGGGTGGCGGCCCGCGCGGCGAGGGGCTGCACGAGCGCCGCCGTCAGGGCGGCGACGGTGACGGCGGCGACCCGTCGGGCAGCGGCGGTACGGCGCCTGCCAGGCGCCGGCCATCTCGGTATCACAGGCGTGAACTCCTTGCGATTACGGCTCATTCGGGTCCGACCCCGCGCGTGACCGTACAGCCGCCGGAAGGCTTGCAGCAAGGGTCGTGAAAGTAACGGAAAGGACTTGCACGACCCTTGCTGTCGCACCTGCTGTCATGCCTTGCTGTCGCACCCTGCCGCCGCCCCGCTGTCGCGTGGTCGGCGGCCCGTGCGGGTCAGCAGCTCGACTTGCCCGCGTAGAGCGCGAGTGCCGTGTTGGCGCCGAGCGTGGCCGTGAACTGGCCCGAGCTGTTCACGGTCACCGTCGTGCTGTTCTGCACGTTGCAGTACGTCCCGGCGGCCAGGGACGTCTGGTAGGTGCGGCTGAGCGAGCTCGACTCGTGATTGACGGCCACGAAGCCCTTGGAGCCGCGCCCGAAGGCGATGGCGTCGGCGCCGTTGTCCCACCAGTTGGTGACGGACTCGCCCCGGGTGGCGTTGCGGAAGGCGACCATGGACTTGATCTCCGGCCAGGCGTGCTGGCACTTCCAGCCGTCCTGCCAGCAGGCGCTGACCGCGCCGCCGTTGGGCGGCCCGGCGTCCGAGTCGGACCACTCGTAGCCGGAGTTGATGTCCGGGGCGCCGTACGGCCAGGCGAGCATGAAGACGTTGGCGAGCGTGTAGTTCGCCCCGTCCTTGTAGTTGAGCGTGGAGCCGTTGCGCTCGGTGTCGTGGTTGTCGACGAAGACGGCCGCGACGGAGCTGCTCAGGTAGCCCCAGCCCTCGCCGTAGTTCTTCAGGTAGGCGAGATTCTCGTTGTTGAAGACCCGCTTGAGGTCGTAGGCGTAGCGGAACTCCTGCACGTCGCCGTTGCCGGTGTACTCGGTCGGCTGGACGGCCTCGCCGGAGCCGTAGATGACCTCCTGCTTCCAGTACACGGAGGTGTTGCTCAGCCGGGACTTGATGTTGGCGAGGTCGGCGGCGGGCATGTGCTTGGCCGCGTCGATGCGGAAGCCGTCGACGCCGTAGCCGAGCAGCGTGTTCAGGTACCCGGCGATGGTCTTGCGGACGTACTCCTCGCCGGTGTCCAGGTCGGCGAGCCCGACGAGCTCGCAGTTCTGGACGTTGGTGCGGTTGGTGTAGTCGCTGATGGAGGCGGTGCAGTCGTCCATGTCGTAGGACGAGTACAGGCCCGGGTAGTTGTACTTGGTGTACGACGAGCCACCGGTGCCGGTGCCGGAACCGGCGCTCATGTGGTTGATGACCGTGTCCACGACGACCTTGACGCCGGCCGCGTGGCAGGTGTTCACCATCGACTGGAAGGCGGCGGCGTCACCGAGCCGCCCGGCGATCTTGTAACTGACCGGCTGGTACGAGGTCCACCACTGCGAGCCCTGGATGTGCTCGGCGGGCGGGGACACCTGGACGTAGCCGTAGCCGGCCGGGCCGAGGGTGCTGGTGCACTCCTTGGCGACCGAGGCGAAGTTCCACTCGAAGAGGACGGCGGTGACGTCCTTCGAGCCCGGGGGTGCTGCCTGGGCCACTCCTGTGGGGAGGGTGACCGAGGCCGCCATGCCCGCCGCGAGGACGGATATGGCGGCCAGTGTTCTCCTGGCCATGTTCTCTCCTGCACTTCGTCGTGCGGGTGGGGGATGTGAGGTGCGGCTGCCGACAGGCCGCGCGGGCCGCGCGACCGACGGTGTGTCCGGGACCGTAGCGCCCGCAGTGAACTTTCAGCAAGACTTCGCAAGAAATTTCAACTGCCGGTACGCTGCGGCCGGTTGACCCGCACCTCTCCCGCCCCCCGCCGTACGGGCGCGGAGACACGACGGCTCAGGTCACGCGGTCCACCAGACGGTGGTGTCCGCGGGCAGCTTCGCCGCGTCGTCCGTGACGGTCACCTCGCCGCTGGCGATGAGCACTCGCCCGTACGCCGGGACGGTCACCGCCGCGCCGGTGGTGTTCGCCGTGCAGACGAACGCGCCGCGGCGGAGAACGAGCACGCCCTCAGGGGCCTGGAGCCACTCGACGGAGTCGCCCGCGCCGAGGTCGGGCGTCTCGCGCCGCGCGGCGAGCGCGGCGCGGTACAGCTCCAGGGTGGAGCCCGCCACGCCCGTCTGCGCCTCGACGCTCAGCTCGCCCCAGCCCGCCGGCTGCGGCAGCCAGCTCCCGCCGTCGCCGAAGCCGTACGAGGAGCCCTCGCGGGTCCACGGGATCGGCACCCGGCAGCCGTCGCGGAAGCCGTCCTGTCCGGCGCCCCGGAAGTACGCCGGGTCCTGGCGCACCTCGTCCGGCAGGTCCGTGACGTCCGGCAGGCCGAGCTCCTCGCCCTGGTAGACGTAGGCGGAGCCGGGCAGCGCGAGCATCAGCAGGGTCGCCGCCCTGGCCCGCCTCAGGCCCAGTTCGCGGTCGCCCGCGCTGCGGATCTGGGTGCCGAGTCCGGCCTCGTTGGCGAACCGGGTGGCGTGCCGGGTCACGTCGTGGTTGGAGAGCACCCAGGTGGCCGGGGCGCCGACCGGGCGCATCGAGTCCAGGGTGCGGTCGATGACCTCCTTCAGCTCGGCAGCGTCCCAGTAGGTGCCCAGGTACTGGAAGTTGAACGCCTGGTGCAGCTCGTCCGGGCGGACGTAGTTGGCGGTTCGCTCGATGGTCGGGGTCCACGCCTCGGCCACGAAGATGCGCCCACCCGTCTCCCGCCCCCGCCCTTCTGCGGAAGGCCCTGCGGGCCCTGCTTCGTTGCCCGCGTACTCGTCGAGCACGGTGCGCCACTGCCGGTAGACCTCGTGCACGCCGTCCTGGTCGAAGAACGGCATGACATCGTTGCCCAGGAGCTTGAGCTGTTCGTGCGAGCCCAGGTCGGGCAGTCCCTCGGCCTTGACCAGGCCGTGGGCTACGTCGATGCGGAAGCCGTCGACGCCCATGTCCAGCCAGAACCGCAGGATGGAGCGGAACTCGTCGCCGACCGCCGGGTGCTCCCAGTTGAAGTCGGGCTGCTCGGGCGCGAACAGGTGCAGGTACCACTCGCCGGGGGTGCCGTCCGGCTCGGTGACCCGGGTCCAGGCCGGGCCGCCGAAGATGGACTCCCAGTCGTTGGGCGGCAGTTCGCCGTTCTCGCCCTTGCCGGGCTTGAAGTGGTAGCGCTCGCGCAGCGGCGAGCCGGGGCCCTCCCGCAGCGCGCGCTTGAACCACTCGTGCTGGTCGGAGGAGTGGTTGGGCACCAGGTCGACGATGATCCGCAGGCTCAGCTCGTGGGCGTCGCGGATCAGCGCGTCGGCGTCCAGGAGGTTGCCGAACATGGGGTCGACGGCCCGGTAGTCGGCCACGTCGTAGCCGGCGTCGGCCTGCGGCGAGGCGTAGAAGGGGCTGAGCCACACGGCGTCGACGCCGAGGTCGCGCAGGTACGGGAGTCGGGAACGTACGCCCTCCAGGTCGCCCATGCCGTCGCCGTTGCTGTCGGCGAAGCTGCGCGGATAGACCTGGTAGATCACCGCGTCCCGCCACCAGTCGCGGTGCGCGGCCACGGTGGCGAGGGCGGAGGTCGGTGCCTGGTCGGCGGAGTGCTGGCTCATGGCGTCCTTGATGCGATGGGCCACCGCACGGGCGAGGCCGTGGGCGGGACGGGAATTTCAGGTCAGGTGCGGGGTGCGGGTGCTGCTGAGTGTGCCGGTGCTTCGGATGCGGGTGAAGAGGTGGCCGCGACGCCTGCGGGGTCGGATGGACGTCGCGGCCACCGCCCGCGCGCACGATGCGCGCGGGAGTCTGTACCGGTGCCGGGGCTCAGCCCTTCGTGCCGCCCGCGGTGAGGCCGGTGACCAGGTTCTTCTGCACGAGGTAGAAGAAACCGGCGACGGGTATCGCGACCAGCACGGCGGTGGCCGCCATCAGGTTGCGCTGCGCGTCGTGCTGGCTGATGAAGGACTGGAGGCCGACGGCGAAGGTGTACTTCTTGTCGTCCAGCATGAACGTCGAGGCGAAGGCGACCTCGCCGAACGCGGTGATGAAGTTGTAGAACGCGGCGACCGCGAGGCCGGGCTTGGCGAGCGGCAGGATCAGCCGCCAGAAGGTGCCGAAGGGGGTCAGCCCGTCGACCCGGCCGGCCTCGTCGATCTCGAACGGGATGGTGTCGAAGTAACCCTTGAGCAGCCAGGCGCTGTACGGCACCGCGGTCGAGCAGTAGACCAGGATCAGGCCGAGGTAGGTGTCGATGAGCTGGAGCGACGACAGGATCTGGTACATCGGCACGATCAGCACGGCGATCGGGAACATCTGGGTGACCAGCAGCACCCACATGAGCTTCCGGTAGCCGGGGAACCGCATGCGGGAGACCGCGTAGCCGGTGGTGGCGGCCACCAGGACGCCGATCACCGTGGTGCCGAGCGACACGATCAGCGAACTCTTCATCCACTCGAAGAAGTTCGTGTGCTGGAGGACGAACGAGTAGTTGTCGAGCGTCATCTTGTCCCAGATGCGCCCGGGGTGCAGGTAGTCGTCCTTGTCCGGGCCCAGCGACAGATAGACCAGCCAGCCGACCGGGAACAGGGCGACGAGGGACGCGACGATCAGGATGCCGTGCGAGGCGAGAGACGCTGAGAGGCTGCGCCGTTCACGGCTGCGCGCCTTGCGCGGCGGCGCGTCGGCGGAGGGCTGCCCGGTCACCGCGGCGGGGGTCTCGACAGTGGTGGTGCTCATGGGAACTCCTGCCTCAGATCGCGAGCTGCTGCTCATTGCGGTTCAGCCAGCGGCGGTAGAAGGAGGTGAAGACGGTGAGGATGGCCAGCAGCAGAATGCCGTAGGTCGCGGACTGCGCGAAGTCGCGCGGCTGCTGTCCGAAGCCGAGCTGGTACGCCCAGGTGACGAGGATCTGCGCCTCGGGGGCGGTGTTGCCGAACAGCAGGAAGATCACGGCGAACTGGTTGAAGGTCCAGATGATGCCGAGCAGGACCACCGTGGAGCTGACGGACCGCAGGCCGGGCAGGGTGACGAAGCGGAACCGCTGCCAGGCGTTGGCGCCGTCCATCTCGGCCGCCTCGTAGAGGGAGGAGTCGATGGACTGGAGGCCGCCGAGGAGCGAGACCATCATGAACGGCACTCCGCACCAGGTGTTGACCATGATCGCGGCGAACCGCTGCCAGAAGGTGTCCTCCAGCCACAGCGGGGTCGGCAGGTGCAGCGCGTCGAGCGCGGAGTTGATGACGCCGCCGTCGGCGAGCATGAAGCGCCAGCCGAAGACGGTGACGAAGGTGGGCACGGCCCAGGGCAGCACCAGCATCAGCCGGTAGAAGGTGCGGCCGCGCAGCTTCTGGTTGAGCAGCAGGGCGAGGCCCAGGCCGATGAAGTAGTGCAGGGCGACGCAGAGCGCGGTCCAGACGATCGTCCAGACGAAGTGCGACCAGAACCTGTCGTACGCGGTCGGGCCCCACAGGATGTCGGCGTAGTTGTCCAGGCCGATGAACTTGTAGGTGGCGTCTATGTGGTTGACGCCGATGGTGCGCGCGGAGTTGAGGCTGTTGGCGTCGGTCAGCGTGAGGTAGAGGCCGTACACCAGGGGATACAGCACGAGGACGCCGATCACGACGGCCACGGGCGCGATCATGGCGTAGGCGTACCAGTGTTTCCGGTACCCGTCCTTGAGACGTTGGACAAGTCCCGGACGGGGGGCGCGGTCACCGCGGCGCTTGCCGGTCGCGCGGTCGATGGCGACTGTCATGGTTCGACAACCTTTGTGGTGGACGGTGGATCAAGGAGTACGGCGCACAGGCCGGTGGCCGCCGGCCCCGCCCGGGAGGGGGCGGGACCGGCGGCCGTCCGGGCTCACTTGCTGAAGTCGGGCACCAGCTTGGTGTAGGCGGTCTCGACGTTGCTCAGCCCCTTGTCCAGCGACTCCTTGCCGCCGGCGATCTTGGGGAGCTCCTCGTCGAGCGGGGTCCACAGGGAGCTGTACTCGGGCAGCGCCGGGCGCGGCTGGGCGGCGGACAGGACGCCCTGGTAGCCGGCGATGCCCGGGTCGGCCTTGACCTTGTCCGTGTAGGCGTCGTCACGCGTCGGCAGCGTGGAGTTCTTCAGGGCGACGGTCTCCTGCGACGTGGCCGAGGTCATGAAGTTGACGAACTTCAGGGCGGCCTTCTGGTGCGCCTCGTCGGAGCCGGCGTAGACCGACAGGTTGTGGCCGCCGGTCGGGGCGCCCGCCTTGCCGGTGGAGCCGGCCGGGACGGTGGCGATCCCCAGGTTCTCCTTGTCCTTGAACGCGGAGCCCTTGTAGAAGTTGGTGATCTCCCAGGGGCCCTCGAGGATCGCGGCGACCTTGCCGTTGACGAACGCGTCCTGCTTGTGCGCGTAGGCGTCGGCGGTGGTGTCGGCCTTGACCAGGCCCTTGCCGTCGAACAGGCCGAGCCAGGTCTTGTACGCCTTCTTGGCCTCGGCGGAGTCGATGGTGATCTTCTTGCCGTCGGCGTCGACCGTGTCGGTGCCCTCGCCGTAGAGGAACGGCTGCCCGTAGTAGCCCGCGGTGGAGCCCAGGTAGCCGTCGACCCCGGTCTTCTCCTTGATGGTCGCGGCGGCCTTCTTCAGGTCGTCCCAGGTCTTGGGGGCCTCGACGCCGGCCTTCTTGAACAGGGCCTTGTTGTAGACGAGGGCCAGGGTGTCGGTGACCAGCGGCACGCCGTACGTCTTGTCCTCGTACTTCGCCTGCTCGATCAGGCTGGACTGGAACTTGTCCTGGTCCTTGAGGGCCTCGGTGCCGTCCAGCGGCAGGAAGTAGCCCTTCTTGGCGAAGGCGGGGGTCCAGCCGACCTCGGCGCGCAGCACGTCCGGGGCGCCCGAGGCACCGGCGGCGGTGTCGAACTTGTTCTGCGCCTGGTCGAAGGGGACGTTGACGTAGTTGACCTTGACGTCCTTGTTGGCGGCCTCGAACTCCTTGACCAGGGCCTTGTACGTCGGCGCCTCATTGGTCGCGTTGGAGGTGTCCCAGTAGGTGATGGTGACCGGACCGCCGGCCGAATCGCCGCTGTCGTCGCCGTTGCAGGCCGTCGCCGTGAGGGCGAGGGACGCCACCAGCGCGGTGGCCGCTATGCCACGCCGCATGAGTTCTCCTTGAGGGTGAAAGCCCGTGTGCCGCAGGGGCGGTCCCGTCCGCCTGTCCTGCCGGCTCGCCGACCGCCTCGTTGCTGCCGCCGGGCGACGTGAACGTAACAGCGTTGAAAGCGCCGCGAAAGACCTTGCAGCAAAAAAGTGAAAGAACCGGCGGAAGTTACCCGTCCGTGACCTGCGTCCACGCCCGGAAAACCGGCCACAGACCGCCGCTCAGCGGGACATCGGACAGTTGTGCAAGACTCTGCAAGCTCTTGCCATACCTTGCGGGTCCGAGGATCATCACCCGTCAACGCCCCGCGAGAGCCACCCACGCTCCGCGGCGCACGAGGCGGACCGGCCAGACCACGACCAGCACAAGGGGACGCGATGACGCAGCAGCCCGCAGCGGGCCGCAAGCCCGCCCGTACGAGGCGAGCGGCCGGTGGGCAACGGGAGAATCGGCCGGTACAGTCCAGTCCTGTGACCACACGGCTTGCCGACATCGCAGCCCAGGCGGGGGTCAGTGAGGCGACTGTCAGCCGCGTCCTGAACGGGAAGCCGGGCGTCGCCGCGACCACCCGCCAGTCCGTCCTGGCCGCCCTCGACGTCCTGGGCTACGAACGCCCGGTACGGCTGCGCCAGCGCAGCGAGGGCCTGGTCGGGCTGATAACCCCGGAGCTGGAGAACCCGATATTCCCCGCGCTCGCCCAGGTCATCGGCCAGGCGCTGACGCGGCAGGGGTACACACCGGTCCTCGCCACCCAGACCCCCGGCGGCTCCACCGAGGACGAGCTGACCGAAATGCTCGTCGACCGGGGCGTGGCCGGCATCATCTTCGTCTCCGGACTGCACGCCGACACCTCGGCGGACATGCAGCGCTATGAGCAACTGCGCGGCCAGGGCGTGCCCTTCGTCCTCATCGACGGCTTCTCGCCGAAGGTGCAGGCGCCGTTCATCTCCCCCGACGACCGGGCCGCGATGTCGCTGGCGGTCACCCACCTTGTCTCGCTCGGCCACACCCGGATCGGTCTCGCGCTCGGCCCGAAGCGTTTCGTGCCCGTGCAGCGCAAGATCGAGGGCTTCGTGCGCACCGTGCAGGACCAGCTCGGACTGCGCCCCGACGACATCGAGGAACAGCTGGTCCAGCACTCGCTGTACACGCTGGAGGGCGGCCAGGCGGCGGCCACCGCGCTCATCGACCGGGAGTGCACCGCCGTGGTGTGCGCCAGCGACATGATGGCGCTCGGCGCGATACGGGCGGCCCGGCAGCGGGGCCTGGAGGTGCCGCGGGACGTCTCGGTGGTCGGCTTCGACGACTCGCCGCTCATCGCCTTCACCGACCCGCCGCTGACGACCGTGCGCAAGCCGGTTCCGGCCATGGGCCAGGCCGCGGTGCGCACGCTGCTGGAGGAGATCGGCGGAACACCCGCTCCGCACAGCGAGTTCGTGTTCATGCCGGAGCTGGTGGTACGGGGGTCGACTGCCTCGGCCCCTGGGGAACGAAATCGTCCTTAAGGCGGAGAACAAGGCGGCCGGAGGACTCCCCGGGGCGTAGGAAATGCGACCGGGACCCGACCGGGGGATGATCGGTGGGGAAAGGCTTTTCTGGCAGACTCCGTCTACATGGGTGAGACCACCGTGACGACACTGGAAGGCCCGCGGCAGGCCGCTCCACAGTCCGTCGCGGACCGGCCGGAGGGATCCTCACGGGGCTCCCTCCTGCGTCGGCTGCGAACCCCGCGCCGCCCCCGCTTCTGGTTCGAGATCCTGCTCATCGGCGTCAGTTACTGGACCTACTCGCTGATCCGCAACGCGGTCCCGGAGCAGAGACGGCAGGCGCTGCGCAACGCCGACTGGCTGTGGCAGGCCGAACACCATCTCGCGATCGCCGTCGAGGAATCCGTCAACCACGCCGTGAACTCGGTGACATGGCTGATCGTCGGCATGAACTACTACTACGCGACGCTGCACTTCGTGGTGACGCTCGGCGTCCTGGTCTGGCTCTACCGCAGCCATCCCGGCCGGTACGCCGCGACCCGCACGACCCTGTTCGTGACGACCGCCGTCGCCCTGGTCGGCTACTACTTCGTGCCGCTCGCGCCGCCCCGGCTGATGCGCGGCGAGTCCTTCGTGGACACCGTCGTGGCCCACCAGACCTGGGGTTCCATGGCGTCCGGCGACCTGAAGAACATGTCGAACCAGTACGCGGCGATGCCCTCCATGCACATCGGCTGGTCGCTGTGGTGCGGCCTGACGGTCTTCGCGCTCGCCTCGGTGCCGTGGGTGCGGGTCCTCGGCCTGCTGTACCCGGCGGCCACGCTCGTCGTCATCGTCGCCACGGCCAACCACTTCTGGCTGGACGCGGTGGGCGGCGCGCTGTGCCTGGCCTTCGGGTTCACGGCGGCGGGACTCTGGTACGAGGCGCTGCCGTACCGGCTGCCGCGGCACGTTCCGGCGGGCAAGGGGCCGGCGAGCGAGGAGTCCCGGTCCGCCGCCGGGGCTCACGCCCCGTAGAAGAGCGTCTCCACGACCGCGCGGGCCCGCCGGGTGGTGCGCCGGTAGTCGTCGAGCATGTCCCCGGTGTGCGGTGCCTGCTCCTCCTCCGCGGGCCCCGGACCGTAACCGAGGTAGCGCCCCACCGCGGCCAGTTCCCGCCCGTCCGAGGGGAAGGTGTCGCCGGCCCGGCCCCGTACCAGCATCACCGCGTTGCGGACCCGGGTGGCCAGGACCCACGCCTCGTCCAGGATCGCCGCGTCCTCCGCGGAGATCAGCTCCGCGGCGCACGCGGCGGCCAGCGCGGCCCGGGTCCTGGTGGTCCGCAGCCCCGGCTCCGCCCAGCCGTGCCGGAGCTGGAGGAGCTGGACCGTCCACTCCACGTCGGACAGCCCGCCGCGGCCCAGCTTGGTGTGCAGGGTCCGGTCGGCGCCGCGCGGCATCCGCTCCGACTCCATGCGCGCCTTCAGCCGGCGGATCTCCCGTACGGCGTCCTCGCCGAGCCCCTCCGCCGGGTAGCGCAGCGGGTCGATCAGCTCGGTGAAACGGCGCCCCAGGTCCTCGTCGCCCGCGACCGGCTCCGCGCGCAGCAGCGCCTGGGACTCCCAGACCAGCGACCAGCGGCGGTAGTACGCCTCGTACGACTTCAGGCTGCGGGCCAGCGGTCCCGACTTGCCCTCCGGGCGCAGATCGGCGTCGATGAGCAGCGGCGGGTCCGCGCTCGGGACCTGGAGCAGCCGCCGCATCTCCGAGACGACGGTGTTCGCCGCCTGGACGGCCTCCTGCTCGCCGACGCCGTCGCGGGGCTCGTGCACGAAGAGCACGTCCGCGTCGGAGCCGTAGCCCAGCTCGTGCCCGCCGAAGCGGCCCATGCCGATGACCGCGAACCGGATGGGCAGGGTGTCGCCCCACTTGTCGCGCACCACGGCCCGCAGGGTGCCCGCGAGGGTCGCGGCCGTGAGGTCGGAGACCGCGCCGCCGACCAGATCCACCAGGGCGCCCTGGTCGGCCACGGCCGGGGTCTCCTCGGTGCCGTAGGAGGCGACGATGTCGGTGGCCGCCGTACGGAACAGCTCGCGCCGCCGCACCCCGCGGGCGGTGGTGACCGCCTGCTCTCCCCCGTCGGCACGGCGCACCGCGGCGAGGATCTCCTGCTCCAGGTGGGCGCGGGACCTCGGTGCGAGGCCGCCCCCGTCCCCGTCGCCGAGGAGTGCCACCGCCTCGGGGGCGCGCATCAGCAGGTCGGGGGCGAGGCGGCCCGCGGACAGCACCCGGGCCAGATTCTCGGCCGCCGCCCCTTCGTCGCGCAGCAGCCGCAGGTACCAGGGCGTCTTGCCGAGCGCGTCCGACACCTTCCGGAAGTTGAGCAGTCCGGCGTCCGGGTCGGCGGAGTCGGCGAACCAGCCGAGCAGCACCGGCAGCAGCGTCCGCTGGATTGCCGCCTTGCGGGTGACCCCCGAGGCCAGCGCCTCCAGGTGGCGCAGCGCGGCGGCCGGATCGGCGTAACCGAGCGCGACCAGCCGCTCCCGGGCCGCGTCCGGGCTCAGCCTGGCCTCGCCGGGCGCGAGCTGGGCGACCGCGTCGAGGAGCGGCCGGTAGAAGAGCTTCTCGTGCAGCCGCCGTACGACGGACGCGTGCCGCTTCCACTCGCGGTTCAGGGTGGTGACCGGGTCGGTGCGCAGGCCGAGCGAGCGCCCGATGCGCCGCAGGTCGGCCTCCTCCTCGGGGACCAGGTGGGTGCGGCGCAGCCGGTAGAGCTGTATGCGGTGCTCCATGGACCGCAGGAACCGGTACGCGTGGTCGAGCTGCTCGGCGTCGGCCCGCCCCACGTACCCGCCGGACGCCAGGGCCTTCAGCGCGTCCAGGGTGGTCCCGCTGCGCAGCGAGGCATCCGCCCGCCCGTGCACCAACTGGAGCAGTTGCACGGCGAACTCGACGTCCCGCAGGCCGCCGGGGCCGAGCTTCAGCTCCCGCTCGATCTCGGCGGCCGGGATGTTCTCCACCACCCGGCGGCGCATCTTCTGCACGTCGGGGACGAAGTTCTCGCGCTCGGCGGCGTGCCAGACCAGCGGGGCGAGCGTGGCCACGTACTCCTCGCCGAGGGGGATGTCCCCGGCCACCGGGCGGGCCTTGAGCAGCGCCTGGAACTCCCAGGTCTTGGCCCACCGCTGGTAGTACGCGAGGTGGCTGGCGAGGGTCCGCACCAGCGGGCCGTTGCGCCCCTCGGGCCGCAGATTGGCGTCGACGGGCCAGATGCTGCCCTCGACGGTGGTCTCCGAGCAGATCCGCATCAGGTGCGAGGCCAGCCGGGTGGCGGCCTGCACCGCCTTGGCCTCGTCGGCCCCCTCGGCCGGCTCGCACACGAAGATGACGTCGACGTCGGAGACGTAGTTCAGCTCGTGGCCGCCCGTCTTGCCCATCGCGACCACCGCGAGTCTCGCCGCCGCGGCGTCGTCGGGCGCCGCGGCGCGGGCGATCGCGAGCGCGGCGCGCAGCGTGGCCGTCGCCAGATCGGCCAGCTCGGCGGCGGTCTGCGCCACGTCGGTGGTGCCGCACACGTCCCGCGCCGCGATCGACAGCAGACAGCGCCGGTAGGCGACGCGCAGCGACACGGGGTCCGTCGCCTCGGCGAGCCCGCGCTCGAACTCCTCCACCCCGGGGTGCAGGTCCTGCGCCTCGTACGTCACCAGGGCCTGCCAGTCCCGGGGGTGGCGGGCGAGGTGGTCGCCCAGCGCCTCGGAGGCGCCGAGCACCCCGAGCAGCCGGTCCCGCAGCGGCTTGGCCGCTATCAACGTGTCCAGCAGCTCCCGCTGCGCCGTGCGGCCGTCCTGCGCCTCGACCAGCCGGACCAGGCCGAGCAGCGCGAGATCCGGGTCCGCGGTGGCCCCCAGCGCCTCCAGGAAGACGGGATCGGCCCGTACGGGCTCCAGCTCGGCGCTCTGAAGCAGCCGCTCGGCCGCGGACGGATCGGTGAAACCGTGCCGCAGCAGCCGAGTGAAGGTACTGCTCCTGCGTCCCGGCGCCGCCGCCATCTCCGGCCTCCTGTCGGATCAAGGTCGTACGGTCCGAGCCTAACCGGGAATCTTCCGGGCAGCGGAAGTCCGGTCGGCGCGGTGGCGTTGCGAAGCAATCTCGGCTTCGGTGTTCGGTGAAAGCCGAGACGAAGGGATGCGCGCCATGGACATGAGTCTCGAAGTGATCCTGCTGCCGGTCTCCGACGTGGACCGGGCCAAGGAGTTCTACCGCGACCGGGTCGGCTTCCACGTCGACCTCGACGGCGAGGTGATGGAGGGGGTGCGGATCGTGCAGCTCACCCCGCCCGGCTCCGGCTGCTCCATCGCGCTCGTCGACGGCCTCCAGGTCCCGACGGGGACGCCGCGCCCCGGCACGTACCACGGCATGCAGCTCTGCGTCGCCGACGCCAAGGCGGCCTACGACGAGCTGCGGGCGCGCGGGCTCGACCTCACCGAACCGCAGGAGTTCTCCCCGGACGACGGCGGCACGTTCATGTACTTCACGGACCCGGACGGCAACGGCTGGGCGATCCAGGAGTACCGGCAGCGCGCCACGACACCGCTGTACCGGCTGCTGGCGGAACAGGCGGGGCCGGGTCGGTGACCGGCCGGGGCGCGTCCGGTCACCGACCCCGGCCGGCTGCACCGCTGGTATGACGACAGGCCGGTGTCCGGCCGTCCAAGGTGCGCCGGTGCGCACAAGTGCAGTGCGGGCGGCCGGACTTCGCGGGATGGACGCGCGGTACGTCGACGCCCTGGTGGCCGTGGGTCTCGCGGCGGCCTCCGCCGTGGCGGGGCGGCAGTACCACCCGGCGGGCTGGCCCCGGTTCGACGCGCTCGCCTACGTGCTGAGCGTGCTGGTCAGCCTCCCGCTCGCGTGGCGCAGGCGCGCCCCCGTGCCCGTACTGCTGGCGTCCTGCGCGGCGTTCGCGGTGTACATCGCCGCCGGGTACCAGCCGTCGCTGAACTTCTGGGGGCCGATGGTGGCGCTGTACGGCGTCGCCGCCCACCGGCCCCCGCGTACGGCGGCGGCCGGGGCGGCCCTGACCGCCGCCGTCATCTTCTACAGCGGTCTGTCCGCGCCGGAGCTCGGCGTACTGATCGCCGTCGTGCAGGCCGTGGTGGTGCCGAGCGTGGTGTGGGTGTTCGGCAACGGCGCCCGGCTGCTCGCCGAGCGCAATCACCAACTGGCCGCCGTGACCGCCCAGTTGCGCCTGGAACAGGAGTGGCGGGCCCGGCAGGCGGTCGTCGAGGAGCAGCGCCGCATCGCCCGCGAGCTGCACGACGTGGTCGCCCACCACATGTCCGTGATCAGCGTGCAGGCCGGGATGGCGGGTTACGTCTTCTCCACCGCGCCCGAGACGACCCGCGCGGCCCTCGGGACGATCGCCGAGACCAGTCACGAGGCGCTGCGCGAGCTGCGCCGGATGCTGGTGCTGCTGCGGTCGGGGGCGGAGGACGCCGTGGGCGGCGGGGAGGACGGGGACGGCCGGGGCGACGGGACCGTCGACGACCGGACGCCGTACGCGCCGATGCCCGGGCTGGCCCGGCTGCCGGAGGTGGCCGGACGGATCAGGGCCGCGGGCGTGCCCGTGGAGGTGCGGACCACCGGGGAGGTACGGCCGCTGCCGCCCGGCGTGGACCTGTGCGCCTACCGGGTCGTGCAGGAGGCGCTGACGAACGTGCTCAAGCACGCCCGCTCGGCGAACGTCACCGTGCTGGTGGAGTACCGGCCGGACCTGCTCGTCATCACGGTCACGGACGACGGCGGCGACAGCCGCGACGACCGCCGGGACCGCTCACTTCACGCCAACGTTCCGCCCCCGTCCGGCCACGGCTTGATCGGCATGCGGGAACGCGCCAGGCTCTACGGCGGAACAGTGGACGCCGGCCCACGGGCCGAGGGGGGATTTCGCGTGCGCCTCACCCTTCCCACCCGCACCGGCGCCGAAGGCCCCGGCCGGCGAGGAGAGCAGCCCTCCCCATGACCGGAGTCACCAGAGTGCTCGTGGTCGACGACCAGGGCCTGATCCGCGCCGGTCTGGTGGCGCTCCTGCGGGTCGCTCCCGGCATCGAGGTCGTCGGCGAGGCGGAGGACGGCGAGACGGCGGTGGAGCGCGCCGCCCGCCTCCGGCCGGACGTGATCCTGATGGACATCCGCATGCCAGGGGTGGACGGCATCACCGCCACCGAACGCATCCTGGCGAGCGCCACAGACCCCGTGCCGCGCATCCTGATGCTGACCACCTTCGACCTCGACGAGTACGTGTACGCGGCGCTCCGCGCCGGGGCGTCCGGCTTCCTGCTCAAGGACACCGGACCCGAGCGGCTGATCGAGGCGGTCACCGCGGTCGCACGCGGCGACATGCTCTTCGCGCCCAGCGTCACCCGCAGGCTCATCGAGGTGTACGTGCGGCGCGAGGAACCGCCGCCGGACACGACGGCGGGCATCGAGGCGCTCACCGCCCTCACGGACCGGGAACGCGAGGTGCTCCGGCTCACCGCGAAGGGGCTCTCCAACACCGAGATCGCCGGCCGGCTCTTCATCAGCGAGGCCACGGTCAAGACCCACCTGAACCGCACGATGACCAAACTGGACCTGGGCAGCCGCGCCCAGGCGGTGGTCGTGGCGTACGAGACGGGTCTTGTGCTGCCGGGGGGTTCGGCGCCCTGAGGGGCGCCCCGCCCTCCCCCGTACGGGGCGGGGCCGTCACACCTCCCCCGGGCCCTGAACACGAGCCACGCCACGTGTGACGAGTGCAAACCTACGGAACGGCGGCGGCCGGGGCGTCAGCCCGTGGATGTAGTCCCCGGTAAACCTTCGCTGTAGGTCACTCGCTTCTACAGCACCGGCAGGTTCTTCCGCAGCTCGAACGCCGTCACCTCGGAGCGGTACTCCTCCCACTCCTGCTTCTTGTTGCGGAGGAAGAAGTCGAAGACGTGCTCGCCGAGGGTCTCGGCGGCGAGTTCGCTGCGCTGCATGAGGGTGAGGGCCTCGCCGAGGTTCTGCGGGAGGGGCTCGATGCCCATCGCGCGGCGCTCGGCGTCCGAGAGGGCCCACACGTCGTCGTCGGCGCCCGGCGGAAGCTCGTAGCCCTCCTCGATGCCCTTGAGGCCGGCGGCCAGGAGCAGCGCGTACGCCAGGTACGGGTTCGCGCCCGAGTCCAGCGAGCGGACCTCCACCCGGGCCGAGCCCGTCTTGCCGGGCTTGTACATCGGGACGCGGACCAGCGCGGAGCGGTTGTTGTGGCCCCAGCAGATGTACGAGGGCGCCTCGCCGCCGGCGCCCGCCGTGCGCTCGGAGCCGCCCCAGATGCGCTTGTACGAGTTGACCCACTGGTTGGTGACCGCGGAGATCTCCGCCGAGTGCTTCAGCAGACCGGCGATGAAGGAGCGGCCCACCTTGGAGAGCTGGTACTCGGCGCCGGACTCGTAGAACGCGTTCCGGTCGCCCTCGAAGAGGGACAGGTGGGTGTGCATCCCCGAGCCCGGGTGCTCGGAGAACGGCTTCGGCATGAAGGTCGCCTGCACCCCCTGCTCCAGCGCCACCTGCTTCATGACCAGGCGGAACGTCATGATGTTGTCAGCCGTGGAGAGCGCGTCCGCGTACCGCAGGTCGATCTCCTGCTGGCCCGGGGCGCCCTCGTGGTGGGAGAACTCCACCGAGATGCCCATCGACTCCAGCATCGTGATCGCCTGGCGGCGGAAGTCCATGCCGACGTTCTGCGGGGTGTGGTCGAAGTAGCCCGAATTGTCGGCGGGGGTGGGGCGCGAGCCGTCCAGCGGGCGGTCCTTCAGCAGGAAGAACTCGATCTCCGGGTGGGTGTAGAAGGTGAAGCCCAGGTCGGAGGTCTTGGCGAGGGCGCGCTTGAGGACGTAGCGCGGGTCCGCGAAGGACGGGGAGCCGTCCGGCATCAGGATGTCGCAGAACATGCGCGCCGTGCCGGGCGCCTCCGCGCGCCAGGGCAGCACCTGGAACGTGCCCGGGTCCGGCTTGGCGATCATGTCGGACTCGTAGACCCGGGCGAAGCCCTCGATGGCGGAACCGTCGAAGCCGATGCCCTCGTCGAACGCCTGTTCAAGCTCGGCCGGGGCGACGGCCACCGACTTCAGGAAGCCGAGCACGTCGGTGAACCACAGGCGCACGAACCGGATGTCGCGCTCCTCGAGTGTCCGGAGCACGAACTCCTGCTGCTTGTCCATTGTCAGCTTCCACCCATCCTTGCCGGTCAGGCCGCCTGCTCCCACGCCCTCGGGGATGAGCGGGGCACCTGAGCATCCCACCACAACACCATTTCATGCGCGTTGCGCATCTTGATCGGCCGGCCGACCGGGGCCTGAACGGATCACGCACGGCCGGGGACGGCCCGCTTCACTGCCTCGCTGCCCATAGTGCCTGTTCATCCGGGCCCGGCGATACCGAGGGGCAGACCCGGCCCCCTTGTGCCCGGGAGGGACGCGCGGACACCTTCGGACATTCCTGTGACCTTCCTGCGTAAGGCGCACCCGTTCCTATTACGATCAGCGGACCCGACCGTCCCTTCCGCATAAGGACTCGCCATGGGTTCCGCCAAGAACACCAGCACCGCCTCGCGCACGTCGCGCATAGAGGAGATGCGCCGTGCCGAGCGTTCCCGCGAGCGCCGCAACCGGATTCTCGTGATCGCCGGAAGCGTCGTGGCCGTCGCCGCGCTCGTCGCCGGGGGCGCGTACGTCGTCACCTCGCAGTCCGACGACAAGAAGGACGACGCCGCCAGTGACTCCAAGGGCGCCTCGGGCCACTTCGTCACCGGGTCCGACGGGGTGAAGACCTGGAAGGGCACGCTGGGCCGCACCCACGTCACCAAGACCGTGGACTACCCGATGAACCCCCCGGTCGGCGGTGACCACAATCAGGTCTGGATGAACTGCAACGGCGACGTCTACACCAAGGCGATCAACGACATGAACGCCGTGCACTCGCTCGAGCACGGCGCGGTCTGGGTCACGTACAACAGCAAGGCTTCGGAGAGCGACGTCAAGGCGCTCGCCGAGAAGGTCAAGCAGACCCCCTACACGCTGATGAGCCCGGTCGAGGACCAGAAGGACCCGATCATGCTCAGCGCGTGGGCGCACCAGCGCACGGTCACCGGCGCGAGCGACCCGGACCTGGCCAAGTTCTTCGAGACCTACGTCCAGGGCAAGCAGACGCCGGAGCCGGGGGCCGCCTGCACCAACGGTCTGTCCCAGTGAGCGGGGCGGACGGTCCGGGGCGGATGAAGCACGCGGGCTGGATCGCGGGGGCCGCGGCGGCCGTCCTCGTGGCGGCCGGCGCCGTCACCTACGCCGTCGCCGACGGGGACGGATCCGGCTCCGGGACGAAGGCGCCGGCCACCGATTCCGCCGACGCCGGTTTCGCCCGCGACATGGCCGTCCACCATCAGCAGGCCGTCGAGATGTCGTACATCGTGCGCGACCGCACCGACGACGAGGACGTGCGGCGGCTCGCCTACGACATCGCCCAGACCCAGGCCAACCAGCGCGGCATGCTGCTCGGCTGGCTCGACCTGTGGGAGCTGCCGAAGGTTTCGACGGACCCGCCCATGACCTGGATGGGCATGGGCGGGCTGACCTCCGGCAAGGACGGTGCGCTGATGCCGGGCATGGCCACGAACTCCGATCTGAAGAAACTGAACACCCTCAGCGGCGAGAAGGCCGAAATCTTCTACCTGCAACTGATGACCGACCATCACCGCGGCGGCGTCCACATGGCCAAGGGGTGCGTCGAGAAGTGCACGGTCGGCGCCGAGGTCCGGCTCGCCCGGGGGATGGTGGCCTCGCAGCAGTCGGAGATCGATCTGATGGCGGGGATGCTGAAGGAGCGCGGGGTCGGGTCTGAGGGGTGACCCCGAGCCCTGCTTTTTCTGCGGGCCGGCTGAGGGAGCGTCGGAAGAGGCTTCGGGGGCTTACGGCGTGCTTCTTTGGGTTCCTTTTTGTGTTGCCATTCCCCTGGCATGAACGGTTCATCGCGAGAGTGACCCCCAGCGTGATCCATTACGCGGACCACGCATGCGACGAACCGCACAGCTGGGGGTTACATGAGATCCAATCGCGCCGCAGTGCGTGCCGGCGTGAGCATGGCGGCTACGTTGCCGCTGCTCGCCGGTGCGCTGGCGCTCGGCATACCCGCGGCCCAGGCCGCGGACGGTCCGAGCCGCGACACCCTGTCGGGCACCAAGCCCGCGTGGGCCACGGCCAAGGCGGACCAGGGCTCCACCTCCGACAGCTCCGAGGTGACCGCCCGCGTCTACCTCGCGGGACGGGACGCGGCAGGTCTCGCCGCCTACGCCCGGGCCGTGTCCGACCCGGAGTCGGCCTCGTACGGGAAGTATCTGAGCGCCGAGCAGACGCAGGCGCGCTTCGGTGCCACCGCGGCGCAGGTCAGCGCGGTCAAGTCCTGGCTGAAGTCCGCCGGGCTCGACGTCACCGGCACCACGCGGCGCTACGTCTCCGTCTCCGGTGACGTCGCCGCCGCCGAGCGCGCCTTCGGTACGCAGCTGCACAACTTCGCCAAGGGGAAGAAGACGTACCGGGCGCCGTCGAAGACCGCGTCCGCGCCCGCCTCCCTGAACGGCGCCGTCCTCACCGTCACCGGGCTCGACAGCGCCCCGCACAAGGCGGACCACCAGGACCAGCTGCCGCCGCCCGACGCCGTCTACCGGAACTCCGGGCCCTTCTCGTCGTACTACGGCTCCAACGTCGCGAGCACGCTGCCCGCCGCGTACGGGAAGAAGATCCCGTACGCCGTGCAGGGGTACAGCGGCAAGCAGTTGCGCGCCGCCTACGGAGCGGGCGACCGGACCGGCAAGGGAGTACGCGTCGCCATCACCGACGCCTACGCCTCGCCGACCATCGCCTACGACGCGGCGACCTACGCCAAGAAGCACGGTGACGCGGCGTACCGCAGCGGTCAGTTGCGGCAGGTGCTGCCCGGTGACTACACGAAGACCGAGGAGTGCGGGGCCGCCGGCTGGTACGGCGAGGAGACCCTCGACGTCGAGGCCGTGCACGCGGTCGCGCCCGCCGCGTCCGTCACCTACGTCGGCGCCGCCTCCTGCTACGACGACGACCTGCTCGACTCGCTCGGGAAGATCGTCGACGGGCACCTCGCCGACATCGTCTCCAACTCCTGGGGCGACATCGAGGCCAACGAGACGCCTGACATCGCCGCCGCCTATGACCAGGTCTTCCAGTTCGGGGCGGTCGAGGGGATCGGGTTCTACTTCTCCTCCGGCGACAACGGCGACGAGGTCGCCAACACCGGGACCAAGCAGGTCGACACGCCCGCCAACTCCGCCTGGGTGACGGCCGTGGGAGGGACCTCTCTGGCTGTCGGCAAGAAGGACAAGTATCTGTTCGAGACCGGCTGGGGGACCGAGCGGGCTGTTCTGTCGGACGACGGCAAGAGCTGGACCGACTTCCCCGGTGCGTTCACCTCGGGCGCCGGTGGTGGTACCAGCCGGACGGTGGCTGAGCCCTTCTACCAGAAGGGTGTCGTGCCCGACTCGCTCGCCAAGGCCAACAGTGCGGCCGGCAACCGTGTCGTTCCTGACATCTCCGCCATCGCCGACCCCAACACCGGGTTCAAGGTCGGGCAGACGCAGACCTTCCCCGACGGGTCGCAGCGGTACGACGAGTACCGGATCGGCGGGACCTCGCTGGCCGCGCCCGTGATCGCGGGCGTGCAGGCGCTTGCCCAGGAGGCTCGGGGCGGGAAGGCCCTCGGGTTCGCCAATCCTGCCATCTATGCCCGGTACGGCAGTGGTGGCGGCAGTGGTGGCGGCAGCGGTATCGGAAGCGGTAGCGGAAGCGGTGAGGGTGTCAGCAGCGGCAAGGGGGGCGCGGTCTACCACGACGTCACCGACGATCCGACCGGGGCCGGGCTCGCCGTCGCCCGTGTCGACTTCGCCAACGGGTACGACGCCGCGGACGGGCTCGTCACCTCCGTGCGCAGCCTCGGCAAGGACAGCTCGCTGAAGGCCGTGAAGGGGTACGACGACGTCACCGGGGTGGGGTCTCCTGCCGCGGGGTACGTCGACTCCTATCGGCGCCGTTGACCTGACGGTTCGGCACCAGTAACGCGTGTGCCACCTCCTGGGGGCAGTTCCTCATCGGGAGGTGGCCCGCGCGGCCGTCCGTGATCGGGTGGAACGTACCGTTCAGGGTTTCGGCCAAGGCCCGTTGGCGGGACAGCCAGCGTTTGGAGCCTGTCGCGAGGACTCGGATCGGGATGTCCGGGAGCGGGTAACGTTCGCGGAGCCTCACCAGGTCCACCGCCTCGTCCCGGTACGTGGCGTACTCGGCCAGGGTCGCGGGCCAGGAGCGTGGGGCGCCCGCCGTGCGGTGGGGTGGGGGGCGCGGTTCTGCGTCATCCGCGGGGCCGTGCGGGTGACGCGCCTTGCGCCTGCTCCGGTCGTGGGTCGGGGCCGTGCCGGTACATCCGCCCGTCGCTTACGCGGTCGCCCCGGAGATGAGTGGCTCAACTCCGTCGGTGACCACGCAATCGACGGGCATTTGATGTACCGGCACGGCCCCTTCCGTCCCATTGCGGCCGCAGGCCGTCGTCTCCCACGCCCCGGACCGGCCCGGCCCCGTCCGTCCCATTGCGGCCGCAGGCCGTCGTCTCCGACCCACCTTCGCTAGTGGTGTGCGTGTTCCGTCTGGCTCGGTACGTGCGTGGCCACCAAGCGGGTCGTGGGGGTGGCTCGGCGGTCCACCGTGTAGGCGACGGTGGCGACGATTAGGCCCAGGACCGCCAGTGCCGCGCCCGCCGTCGCGGGGGACGTCGTGCCGAAGCCCGCTGCCAGGGCCAGGCCGCCGATCCAGGCGCCGCCCGCGTTGGCCAGGTTGAAGGCGGCCTGGTTGGCGGAGGAGGCCAGGGAGGGGGCCGTCGCGGCCTTCTCCATGACCATCAGCTGGAGGGGGGAGCCGGTGATGAAGGCTGCCGCGCCCAGGGCCGTGACACCCAGTGCCGCGCTCCACTGGGCCGACATCAGGAGCGGGAAGAGCGCGAGGACCACCATCAGGGAGGCCAGGCCGCCGAAGAGGGTGCCGCGCAGGGAGCGGTCGGCCAGGCGGCCGCCCAGGAGGTTGCCCGCCGTCGCGCCGACGCCGAAGAGGGCGAGGAGGAGGGTGACGCTGCCCTCGGCGTAGCCGGCCGAGTCGGTCAGCATCGGCGTGATGTAGCTGTAGGCGGAGAACAGGGCGCCGAAGCCCGCGATCGTCGTGCCCAGGGCCAGCCAGACGGGAAGGGAGCGCAGGGCCGCCAGTTCGCCGCGCAGGCCGTCGGAGGACGGGGCGTGGGTGTGGTCCCTGGGGATCAGGAGGGCGAGAGAGGCTATCGCCACCAGGCCGATCGCGCTGACGCCGAGGAACGTGGCACGCCAGCCGAGGTGCTGGCCCATGAGCGTGGCCACGGGGACGCCCGCGATGTTGGCGACCGTCAGGCCCAGGAACATCAGGGAGACGGAGCGGGCCTTGCGCTCGGGTGCGACGAGGCCGGTCGCGACGACCGCTCCCACGCCGAAGAACGCGCCGTGCGGCAGACCGCTGACGAAGCGGGCCGCCAGCAGGTAGTGGTCGTCGGGGGCGAGGGCCGAGAGGGCGTTGCCGACGACGAAGAGGGCCATGAGGAGGATGAGGACCTTACGGCGGGACATGCGGGCCGTCAGGGCTGCCAGGAGCGGGGCGCCGATCACCACGCCGAGCGCGTACGCCGAGACCAGGTGGCCGGCCGAGGGGATCGAGATGTGCAGGTCGTCCGCGACGTCAGGGAGCAGTCCCATCATCACGAACTCGGTCGTACCGATGCCGAAGGCGCCCACGGCAAGGGCGAGCAGGGCCAGGGGCATGAGGGGCCTTTCAGACGCACGGGTGTGCCCGTGCACTGCGGTGTGCACGGGCAGGGTTAGTTCAGGTGAGGAACAAATTGTCTCAGGGTGAGTATTCCAGGGGGTTACGAGGGCGTTGCCCGGAGCTTTACGCGGGCCGCGACCGGGAGGTGGTCGCTGCTCGTCGCGGGGAGTGACCAGGAGCTCACCGGCTCGATGTCCCTGACCATGATCTGGTCGATCCGGGCCATCGGGAACGACGCGGGCCAGCTGAAGCCGAAGCCGCTGCCCGCGGCGCCCTGCGTGGAGCGCATCTGGGAGGTGACGGCGGTCAGCGCGCGGTCGTTCATCGTGCCGTTCAGGTCGCCGAGAAGGACCACTTTCCCAACCGTCTCGTGGGCGATCGCCGTGCCCAGCGCGTCGGCGCTCTTGTCTCGCTGGCGGGCCGTGAAACCGGCCTCCATCTTCACCCGGACCGACGGCAGGTGGGCCACGTAGACCGCCACGTCACCGTCCGGTGTGTCCACGGTCGCCCGCATCGCGCGGGTCCAGCCCAGCTTGATGTCGACCGGCTTCACCGACTTGAGCGGGTAGGTGCTCCACAGGCCGACCGTGCCCTGCACCGAGTGGTACTTGAAGGTTTGCGCGAGTGCTTTCTCGTAGGTGGGGACCGCGGTCGCGGTCAGTTCCTCCAGGGCCACCACGTCCGCGCCCGAGGCCGCGACGTCGCGGGCGGTGCCTTCCGGGTCCGCGTTCTGCGCGTTGACGTTGTGGGTGAGCACGGTGAGGTCGCCGCCGCTGCCGGAGTTGTCGGTGAGCAGGCCGCCGAAGAGGTTCAGCCAGACGATCGCGGGCACCAGCAGGGCGATCAGCGCGGTCGCCGACCTGCGCAGCAGGGCGAGGGCGAGCAGCAGCGGCACGAAGACACCGAACCAGGGCAGGAACGTCTCGGTGAGGCTGCCGAAGTTGCCGATGCGGTTCGGGATCTGCGCGTGCAGCAGCATGAACAGGGCGAGGAGCAGCGCGAGCACGGCGAGGATGATTCCGCGGCGCCAGATGCCGCGGCCGCTCCAGGCGTCGCGCAGACGGTGCAGCCTGGATCCCCGGCGGTCGTGCCCCGGGTCGCTGCCCGTCTCCGTCACATACGCCTGCGCCATACCGTCGCCTCACAACTTGCCGTGCACACCGTCACTCCCGCGACTACGACCCTAGGGGATGATCGGTGCCCTTCCTGCCGCCCGGGGGCGGCCGTACGGGACACAGACGACGAAGGCCCCGTTCGGAGTTCCGCGGTGGCGTGCGGGGGCCCGACTCTGTGACGAAACGCGCATACTCCAGTGTGGGGTTGATGGAGACCGTTTCCGGTTTCGGTCAGGGGTTCACGGGCTTACACCCGTCAACACCGTGTCCACGATCCGTTCGGCCAGGTCCTCGGGGAGGTCCGTCTCGGGGCGCATGAACGACCGTACGAGCATGGGGCCGACGAAGAGGTCGTTGAGGAGGCCGAGGTCGACGTCGGTACGGAGTTCGCCGTTCTGCTGCCCCCGGCGCAGGACCTCGTACGCGAGGCGGCGGCGGGGTTCTATGACGGTCGCGTGGTAGGCGGCCCAGATCTTGGGGCTGGACTTCATCTGGGCGTACACGTTGTGCAGGAGGGCCGGTGAGCGGTTGAGCAGGCCGCGGCGGCGCAGCGCCTCCAGGAGGACGACGAGGTCGTCGCGCATGGAGGTGCCCGGCAGTTCCGGTTCCGCGGGCTCGGCGCTGCGCAGGACGTCGACGAAGAGTTCCTCCTTGCCGCGCCAGCGGCGGTAGATGGTCGCCTTGCCGACGCCCGCGGTGCGGGCCACCCGCTCGATCGAGACCTCCGCGAGCGGCACGCCCTCCTCCAGAAGCACCATCACGCCCTCGATGATCGAGCGTTCCACGGCCTCGCTGCGGGGGCGGCCCCGGGAGGCCCCGTTACTGCTGACGGCGGGGGTCACATCGGCTCCGTTTCTGCGTCCTGCTCCGTCGATTCTCCCCCCGTCGCACGGCCGCCGGGCGTCCGGTGTCCCGGTGCCCGGCGGGCGAACACGTGCGGTCACTGCTCGGCTCGTACCAACTCCGGTTCTTCCTCGCCCTCTTGCGGGGCCGGCGGGCGGCCCGGCAGGAACAGGACGACGACCAGCGCGCCGAGCACCGCGACGACCGTGCCGCACAGCGCCGTGACGTGCATGGCGTGCAGGAACGCGTCGTTGGCGGGGGCGACCAGGGCCTCGCCCCGGGGGCCGAGCTTCGCGGCCACGCCGAGGGTGGCCTCGATGGACTCGCCCGCGGTGTGGCGCAGCCCGGCGGGCAGGACGGCGAGGTCGTTCTCGATGCCGTCCCGGTAGGCGGTGGACAGGACCGAGCCGAGCACCGCGATGCCCAGGGCGCCGCCGACCTGGCGGAAGGTGTTGCTGAGCGCCGAGGCGGAGCCCGCCTTCTCCCGGGGCAGCGCCTGCATGATGACCACGCTGGTCGGCGTCATGATGTGCGCCATGCCCGTGCCCATGAGGAAGAACATGACCTCCAGGAGCCAGATGGGCGTGGACTCGTCCAGCAGGGCGAAGGCGGCCAGCATCGCGGCGAGGAGCAGCAGGCCCGCCGTGCACGTGGCCCGGTTGCCGAAGCGGTCGACGACCAGCCGGGCGCGCGGCGCGAAGATGAGCTGGGCCGCCGCGAGCGGCAGCATCAGCAGGCCGGTCTGCAGCGGCGAGTAGCCGCGCACGCTCTGGGTGTAGAAGACCGAGAAGAAGGTCACGCCCATCATCGCGAAGAAGACCAGCGCTATGGCGACGATCGCCGCCGAGAAGACCTTGTTCTTGAAGTACGTGACGTCGATCGACGGGTGGTCGCTGCGCTTCTCGTACACGACGAACGCGGCGAGCACCGCGAGGCCCGCCGCGATGGTCGCGAGGACCGTGGTGTCGGTGAAGTCGGCGAGCTGGCCGCCCTTGATGATGCCGTAGACGAGCAGGATCAGGCCGACGACGGAGAGGACCACGCCGGCCGGGTCGATCCGGCCCGGGTTCGGGTCGCGGGAGTCGGGGACGAGCCAGACCATCAGGGCGAGCGCGACGACGACGATCGGCACGTTGATGAGGAAGACCGAGCCCCACCAGAAGTGGTCGAGCAGGACGCCGCCGGTGATCGGCCCGATGGCGATGGCGAGGCCGACACCGCCGGCCCAGATACCGATGGCCTTGGGCTGCTCGTCGCGCTCGAAGACGTTCATCAGCACGGCCAGGGTGGCCGGCATCACGAAGGCGGCACCGAGGCCCATGACCGCGCGGAACGCGATGAGCTGGACCGGCGAGCCCGACTCCGCGGCCAGTGCCGAGCCGGCGCCGAAGACGACGAGACCCGCGAGGAGCGTCTTCTTGCGGCCGAGGCGGTCGCCGAGCAGGCCCGCGGAGAAGAGCAGGCCCGCGAAGACGAGCGTGTAGGCGTTGATGGCCCACTCCAGCTCGCTCTGGGTGGCACCCAGGCCGGTGGGTTCCGGGGTGGAGATCGTCTTGATCGCCACGTTCAGGATCGAGTTGTCGAGCACGACGATCAGCAGGCTGAGCATCAGCACACCGAGGATCGCCCAACGGCGCCGGTGCACCGCCTCGGGCACACGCCGTTCGGCGGGGGCAGCGGAATCTGTCATGGCGCCCACCCTAGGAGGTATTCGATACGGCACCGTCTCGTATCGTATTTCTTTACGGAGACCTTACGAAGGCGGGCGGCGGGCTCACGGAGGCGGGCGGCGGCGCGAAGTGAGCAAGAGAACAGGGTCTGGCAACGGTCGGCACGTGGTGCCACCATGGACGTGATCCGGGGACGCCGTCAGGGCGCCTCGAGATGACACACAGAAGGAGCCGTTGCGATGACGCAGCTTTCGGCTGCCCCCACGCCGGGCCCGGACACGGGCCAGAAGTCCGACAGCAGCAAGGCGCTGTACGGCGGCAAGGGCACGCGCCGCATCACCGTTCGCGACATCACCGCCGCCAAGGAGCGCGGCGAGAAGTGGCCCATGCTCACCGCGTACGACGCGATGACCGCGTCCGTCTTCGACGAGGCCGGCATCCCGGTCATGCTCGTCGGCGACTCGGCGGGCAACTGCCACCTGGGGTACGAGTCGACCGTGCCCGTCACCCTCGACGAAATGACCATGCTCTCGGCGGCGGTCGTACGGGGTACGAGCCGTGCGCTGATCGTCGGGGACCTGCCCTTCGGGTCGTACCAGGAAGGGCCCGTCCAGGCCCTGCGCTCGGCGACCCGGCTGGTCAAGGAGGCCGGGGTCGGCGCCGTGAAGCTGGAGGGCGGTGAGCGCTCGCACCGGCAGATCGAGCTGCTGGTCGAGTCCGGCATCCCGGTGATGGCCCACATCGGGCTCACCCCGCAGTCCGTGAACGCCATGGGCTACCGCGTGCAGGGGCGCGGCGAGGAGGCCGCGCAGCAGCTGCTGCGGGACGCCAAGGCAGTGCAGGACGCGGGCGCGTTCGCCGTCGTCCTGGAGCTGGTCCCGGCGGAGCTGGCTGCCGAGGTGACCCGGGTGCTGCACATCCCGACGGTCGGCATCGGCGCCGGTTCCGAGACGGACGCCCAGGTGCTGGTGTGGACCGACATGCTCGGGCTGACCGGCGGCCGGGTGCCGAAGTTCGTCAAGAAGTACGCCGATCTGCGCACCGTGCTCAGTGACGCCGCGCGGGCCTACGCCGAGGACGTGGTCGGCGGGACGTTCCCGACGGAGGAACACTCCGTTCACTGAGAACCCGTGCGGCGGCGGAGCACTCCGTCCACTGAGTGCCTGTGCGCTCAGGCACTCGGTCCGCATTCACTGAGTGCCTGAGCTCGGAGGAGCACTCCGCCCACATTCACTGAGTGCCTGTGCGCGGCCACAGGCACTGAGCAGCCGCTCGCCCCGAGCCACCGCCGCACCACCGGGCAGCCCGCCGATCTTCCCCCGTCGGCGGGCTGCCCTCTTGTCCGTCTCCGGGCGGGCCGGGGGCCGGTCAGACCTCCAGCCCCTGTTCGAGGGTGCGCAGCCGGTGGCGGGCCAGGGCGAGGTTGGCCCGTGCGCGGTCGAGGGCCAGGTAGAGGAAGAGCGAGCCGCTGCTGTCGGCCAGCGGGCGGATGAGGTGGTACTGGCTGCCCAGCGTGATCAGGATGTCCTCGACCGTGTCCTCCATGTCGAGCGCGGCCAGCGTGCGGGCCTTGGCCCGTACGACCTCCGTGTTGCCGGCCGCCGCGACCTCCAGGTCGAAGTCCGGGCCGCCTCCCGCGGTGCCGAGCGACATGCCGCTCTCGTAGTCGACCAGTGCGACGCCCACCGCGCCGTCGATGGCCATCGCTTCCTTGAGGGCAGTCTCGATGTTCATGGTGCGTCCTTCGCCTGTTGCTCGGCCGGTAGGAATGCGGTGTTCAAGAAGTGACAAGACGTCAAAAAAGTCACTCAAGAACACTATTGATCAGCTTGAGAATTAAACTACGGTGATTTCTGTCATCAGGGGAAGGGTTCTCAACAGATGCCGGTGCCTTCGATCGATGCGAGCCTGACCCGGCTCCTGCACGACACACCCGGGGTCACTCAGGTCGCTCTCGTGGACGGGGTGACCGGTCTGCCGTACGGCGGGGCCGGCGACGACACCGGACCGGACGGCGCCACCGCCGCCGCCGAACTGGCCCTGCTGATCGGCGAACGGCTGCGCGCCGCGGGCGCGGACAGTGCGCTGGAGAGCGTGGTGCTGACCGGGGCGCGCCGCCACCTGGTCCTGCGGTCCGTGCCGCACACCGGCGACCCCCTGCTGCTGACCGCCGTGCTCGACCGGGAACAGGCCAACCTCGCGCTCGCCCTGCGGCGGCTCGACCGGCTCGCCGCGGACGTGCTCGCATGACCGGCACCGGCGGACCCCGCAACGTCGCCGCCGTGCTCAAGCAGCTGCGCGAGCACGGCGAGAGCGGCACCGTCACCGTCACCGGCACCCCGGGCGGCAGCCTGCACGTGCGGGACGGCCTCGTGGTCGCCGTGCACACGCCCGGCGCGCCCGGGGTCGAGTCGCTGCTGCTGAAGTCCGGGCGGGTGACCGAGGCGTCCTGGGCCGCCGCCGCGGCCCGCGCGGCGGAGCACCCGGACCCCGGGACGGACGACCCCGTCGGGGCGGCCCTCGTCGCCCTCGGTCTGGCAGGCGCGGCCGAACTGGCCCTGCTGCGCACCGCCGCGGTCCACGACGGGGCGTTCGCCATGGCGCTCGGCACCACCACCGGCTGGGAGGTCGGCGCGCCTGTACCGGTCCCCGGTGCCGGACCCGGTGTCGAACCACGGCCGCTGACCGCCGAGACGAGCCGTCGCATCCAGCTGCTGACCGCGCGCCGGGGCGCCCCCGCCGCCGAGTTCGCCCGTACCCGCGTCGTCGCCTCGGGCAGCCGCCCCGTGCGCGTCGAACCCCGGCACGCGGCGGTCCTGGCCTGCGTCAACGGCCGCCGGACCCCGCGCGACATCGCCTTCGCCCTCGGCCGCTCGCTGTACGCGGTCATGCTCGACCTGCTGCGCATGGACGACCTGGGACTGCTACGGCTCGACCGCCCCGGCACCGCCGCCGGCGGGCTGCCCAGCATCGCACCGCGCGTCGCCGGCACGACGGCGACCGAACCGGCCCCCGCACCGACGACGGCCCCGCTCCCACGACGCCGACCGGGCAGCAATCCACTGGGGCCGGTCGGTTCGGGGGCGGGACCGGCCGTGCCAGGGACGGGGCCGGTCAGTACGGGAGCGAGCTCGGTCAGTACGGGAGCGAGCTCGGTCAGTACGGGGGCGGGCTCGGTCAGTACGGGAGCGGGCCCCGTCAGTACGGGAGCGAGCTCGGTCAGTACGGGAGCGGGCCCCGTCAGTACGGGAGCGAGCTCGGTCAGTACGGGAGCGAGCTCGGTCAGTTCGGGGGCGGGTCAGGTCAGTTCGGCGGGTCCGGCCGATCCGCTGGGCCCGGCAGGTCCGGCCGATCCGCTGGGCCCGGCGGGTCCGGCCGATTCGCCGCGTTCGGCGGGTCCGGCCGATCCGCTGAGTCCGGCGGGCCCGGCCAACACGGCAGGTCCCACCGATCCGCCAAGTCCGGCGGGTCCGGTCGATCCGCCGCGTTCGGCTAATCCGCCGGACCCGGCCGATCCGTCGCGATCGGCCGATCCATCGCGTCCGGCGAATCTGCCGCGTCCGGCCGCTTCGCCGCGTCCGGCCGATCTGCCGGGTCCGGCTGGCCCTTCGCGCCCGACCAGCCCGCCACGCCCGGCCGACCCGTCGCGTCCAGCCGGCCCACCGCGTCCCGCCGATCAGCCGAGCCCGGTCAATCCGCCGAGCCCGGCCAATTCAGCGAGCCCGACCGGTCCATCGCGTCCGGTCAGCCCACCGAACCCGTCCGACCCGTCCCGTCCGGCAGAGGCGAGCGCTGGGTGAGTGCACGTCGCCGTCGGACGGCGAGGCGCCGGCTGTTGGCCCTGGCCAGGGCCCGGCGGGCCGCCCGCGCAGCATCCGCCGCACCACCCGTCCCCGCACCCCCCGTCCCCACACCGCCCGCCCGCGCAGCACCCGCCGCACCCCCCGCCCGCGCAGCACCCGCCGCACCGCCCGACCCCACACCGCTCGCCCGCGCAGCACCCGCCGCGCCGCCCGACCCCGTACCCCCGGCTCCCCTCCCCCGGCGCACCGCCGGGTGGGATCCGGGTGCACCCGCACCGCCGTCCGATCTCGATCGGGACGCTCCTGACCTGGCCACCCTGCGCCGGGTGGCCGCCGCGCTCCGAGCCCGTGAATGACGACCGACCTGCCACGACCGTCACCCGCCCCGCGGCATCCCCGCCGCCGGGCGCGCAGAACCGCACCGAGGAGCGGCCATGAACGCACTTCCTTCCGCCAACGACCCCGTGACCGAGGTGCTGACCGCGTTCCGGGACCGCGTCCTGGGCGTCTCCGAGTCCGTGATCTCCACGGGCGACGGCCTGCTCGTGGTCGCCGACACGGACAGCTCGCACCCGGAGTCGGTCGCCGCCCTGGCCGCCGCGCACCTGAGCCTCGGCCGCCGGATGGCCGAGCAGACCGGCACCGGGCCGCTGCGCGAGGTGGTCTCCCGGGGCGCGACCGGGCACGTCGTGATTCTCGCGATCGGCGAACGCGCCCTGCTGACCGTGATCGGTGACGAGGGCCTCGACGTCGAGGCGCTGCGGCACGAGGCGCCGCTGCTGGTGGAACGGCTCGGCACCCTGCTGGAGGCGAACTCCGCCGCCGGCTGACGGCGGCGGAGGGCGGGGCCACGGGCGATCCGTGGGGCGGTTGTTGTAAGCGGTGGCAGGCGGTCGGCGACGGCTGTAGGCGCGCTGCCGACAACGGCTGTAGGCGCGCTGTCGGTGACTTGTCGGTGCGTTGTCGGTGGGTGCTGGCACCTTGGTCTGCATGACGCGAATCGACAAGAACCCCGACGCCGCCCGGAGCGCCGTCACCGTACGGGGTCTGGTCAAGCACTACGGCGAGACCAAGGCGCTGGACGGCGTGGACCTCGATGTGCACGAGGGCACCGTGAGGGGTGTGCTCGGGCCGAACGGTGCGGGCAAGACCACCCTCGTCCGCATCCTGTCCACCCTGATCACGCCCGACGCCGGACAAGCGACGGTCGCCGGCTACGACGTGTTGCGCCAGCCCCGCCAGTTGCGCAGGGTGATAGGCCTGACCGGCCAGTACGCCTCGGTCGACGAGAAGCTCCCGGGCTGGGAGAACCTGTACATGATCGGCCGGCTGCTCGACCTGTCCCGCAAGGACGCCCGGCGCCGTGCCGACGAACTGCTCGAGCGGTTCTCGCTCACCGACGCGGCCAAGCGCCCGGCGTCGACGTACTCCGGCGGTATGCGCCGCCGGCTCGACCTCGCCGCCTCCATGATCGGCGAACCCGCCGTCCTCTACCTGGACGAGCCGACGACGGGCCTCGACCCGCGCACCCGTAACGAGGTGTGGACCGAGGTCAAGCGCATGGTCGGCGACGGTGTCACCGTCCTGCTCACCACCCAGTACATGGAGGAGGCCGAGCAGCTCGCCTCCGAGCTGACGGTCGTCGACCGCGGCAAGGTGATCGCCAACGGCGGTATCGACGAGCTGAAGGCCAAGGTCGGCGGCCGGACCCTGCGGGTGCGCCCGCTGGACCCGCTGGAGCTGCGCCCGCTGGCCGCGATGCTCGACGAGCTGGGCCTGACCGGTCTCGCCAGCTCGACCGTGGACGCCGAGACCGGCACCGTACTGGTGCCGATCCTCAGCGACGAGCAGCTGACCGCCGTGGTCGGCGCGGTCACCGCGCGCGGCATCACCATCGCCTCCATCAACACCGAACTGCCCAGCCTGGACGAGGTGTTCCTGTCCCTCACCGGCCACAAGGCCAGTGCCCCGCAGGACGCCGTGCCCGCCGAGACCCGCGAGGAGGTCGCCGTATGAGCGCCGCCACTGCCACGGCCCCCGTCACCACGGCCGACGCGCGCATACCGCTGCGCGGCCATCTGCGCCACACCGGCGCGCTGATCCGGCGCAATCTGCTGTGGATCCGGCAGGACCCCGAGTCGATGTTCGACGCGCTGCTGATGCCGGTCGTCTTCACCCTGCTGTTCGTGTACGTCTTCGGCGGCTCGATCGGCCAGGCCCTGGGCGGCGGACAGGACGGCTACGTCCAGTACGTGATCCCCGGCATGATCGCGATGATGAGCATGACGCTGTCCCAGGGCGTCGGCACCGGCTTCAGCCAGGACTTCAACTCCGGTGTCATGGACCGTTTCCGGTCGCTGCCCATCGGGCGCGGCTCGGTGCTGTTCGCGAAGATATCGGTGGAGCTGGCGCGGATGCTGTTCGCGACCACCGTGCTGATGATCGTCGCCGTGCTCGTCGGCTTCGACATCAACCACTGGGGCGGCCTGTTCGCGGCCGTGGGTCTGTCCGCGGTCTTCGCCTCGTCGATCATGTGGGTGTTCCTCACCCTGGGCGTGATCCTGAAGAACGCGCAGTCCGTGCAGGCGATGGGCTTCCTGGTGCTGTTCCCGCTCCAGTTCGGCTCGTCGATCTTCGCGCCGACCCAGTCGATGCCGGGCTGGCTCCAGGCGTTCACGGACTACAACCCGCTGTCCACGCTGGCCGACGCGGCGCGCGGCCTGATGCTGGGCGGCCCGGTCGCCCACGACCTGTGGATCACGCTCGGCTGGTCGGCGGCCATCACCGCGGTGATGGCACCGGTCGCGATCCACAAGTTCCGCACCAAGAACTGACGTACGGGCGGGGTTCTCGCCGGTTCACGTCATACGAGGGCGGTGGCCTCCTCCAGGGAGAGGCCGCCGCCCTCGGCGTACGCCGCCGCGAACACCGTCCCGTCGAGCGCCGCCCGTACCTCCGTCTCGGCCCTGGCGCGGGCCTCCCGCTCGCTCGGAGCCTGGATGTGCTCCGGCGGCAGCAGCCGGTCGGCGGCGCCGAGGAGCCGGGCCGCGTCGCGGACCCGCCGGCCGTCGTCCACGCCAGTGAGGGCGACCGCCGCGGTGACCAGGTGCGTGGACGCCATGTGCGGGGCGATCATCAGCGCCAGCGGGTCCCTGGCCCGCTCCATCGCCGAGCGCACCTTGGCCAGTGCGCTCGCGTACTGCCCGTCGATGGCGTCCAGCCACGCGTCCAGACCCTGTACGAAGCCGTCGAAGGCGGCGAAGCTGACCGCCTCGAAGTCCTCGCGCAGCAGCCGCATCTGCTCGCGGGCCTCCTCGACCCGCCCGGTGCGGCCGAGCCACATCGCCAGGAAGAGCCGCCCCGCGGGCATCGCCTCGTGCACCCCGCGCTGCGCCTCCGCGACCACGTCACGCAGCAGCCGCTCGCCCCGTTCCACCTCGCCGGACTCGATGAGCGCGCTGGCCAGCCGGGTGCTGAGCACGGCCGCCTGGGCGCGGGCGCCGAGCCGTTCGGCGTACGTGATCGCCTCCGAGTAGTCGGCGGCGGCGCGGGCGAACTCGCCCACGCGTTCGAGCGCCTCACCCCGCGCCGCGAGCGCCTCCGCGGCTCCCCAGATGTCGCCGAGCCTGGTGAAGATCTCCAGGGACTCCTCCGCGGCGCCGGAGGCGTCGCCCGCCAGGTCCGCGCGGTTGGCGAGGATGTTGGCGCGCATCTGGAGGGCGACGGCCAGCTCCCACTCGTAGCCCAGTTCCCGGCAGGTCTCGACGGTGACGTCGATGACCTGGCGCATCCGCTCCAGGTCGCCGGTGAGCAGCACCGCGTAGAACCACAGGTAGCCGGGGCTGCGGCAGGTCTGCGGCAGTCCGGGGCGGTAGGTCCTGGCGACGGCGCGCAGCTTGCGCTGTCCCTCGGGGGTGTCCCACACCGTCATCTCCATGTCCATGCAGGCGAGATGGACGAGGTGCACCCCGCGCCGGGCCTCCTCGAAGACCTCGGGGCGCATCGGCGGCGGCTCGGCCGTGCAGCTCTCGTACAGCGGCGGGACCGGGTCCTCGGACTCGAAGGGGTCGGGGCCGAGCGCCATCACCTCGCGGGCCCAGGAGCGGGCCTCCAGGCGCAGGTCGCGGGACTGCCAGTACCAGTGCAGGGACAGGACCAGGCAGACCGCCTCCTGCTCGTCGCGCTCGGCGACGGCGCGGCGCAGCGCGGTGCGGATGTTCTCGTACTCGCGCTCTATCAGCCCGATGGCGGCGAGCTGGCGGGGGCCGCGCAGTTCGGGGTCGGTGGTGCGGGCGAGCTCCCGGTAGTACGTGAGGTGGGCGCGCTCGGCGGCGGGGCGGCGCCCCGACTCGTCCAGGCGCTCGCCCGCGTACTCGGCGACGGTCTCCAGGAGCCGGTAGCGCATGCCGCCGTCGCCGGAGGGGGCCGCCACCACCAGGGACTTGTCGACGAGCGAGCCAAGCGACTCCAGGGCGGCCGGGCCGCACACGGCCTCGGCGGCGGCCAGGTCGCAGCCGCCGGAGAAGACCGACAGGCCCCGCAGCACGTCGCGCTCGTCCTCGTCGAGCAGTTCCCACGACCAGTCGACGACGGCCCGCAGGGTCTGCTGGCGCGGCAGCACGGTGCGGCTGCCGGAGGTCAGCAGCCGGAAGCGGTCGTCGAGCCGGTCGGCGATCTGGCGCGGGGTGAGCATCCGCAGCCGGGCGGCGGCGAGTTCGATGGCCAGCGGCAGTCCGTCGAGCCGCCGGCAGATCTCGGCGGCGGCCTCCCGGTCTTCTCCGGAGGCCTCGATCCGGAAGCCGGGCCTGGCGGCGGCGCCGCGGTCGGCGAGCAGCCGCAGCGCCACCGGCTCGGGCAACGGCTCCACCGGACGCAGCAACTCCCCCGGTACGCCGAGGGGTTCGCGGCTGGTGGCGAGCACGGTCAGCCCGGGGCAGCGCTCCAGCAGGTGCGCGACGAGTTGAGCGGCGGCGTCCACCACGTGCTCGCAGTTGTCCAGGATGAGCAGCATGCGGCGTCTGGCGCAGTGCTCGGCGAGCCGGGTGAGGGGGTCGTCGGAGCGGTCGGCGACCGCCCGCATCTCCTCGGCGCCCGCGCCGCGCAGCACGGTCTGCCGGGCGCCGAGCGCGGTCAGTACGGCCTCGGGGACGGCGTCCGGGTCGTCCACGGGAGCCAGTTCGGCGAGCCACACGCCGTCCCGCGCGGTACCGGCCGCCGCCTCCGCGGCCTCCTGCGAGAGCCGGGTCTTGCCCGCGCCGCCGGGTCCGAGCAGGGTCACCAGGCGGGCCGCCGCGAGATCGCCGCGGATCGCGTCGATGTCGGTCTCCCGGCCGACGAAGGAGGTCAGCCGGGCGCGCAGATTCCCGGGCGGCGCGGCGGCGGGCTCCTCGGGGGCGCGCTCCGCGGCCTGCGGGGCGGAGGTACGGTCCTCGGCCTGCGCGGCGAGAGCGGCGGGCGGCTGCGGGGCGGGTGCGGTGGACGCCTGCGCGGCGAGAGCGGCGGGCGGCTGCGGGGCGGGTGCGGTGGACGCCTGCGCGGCGGGAGCGGTGGGCCGCTGCGGGGCGGGTGCGGCGGGCGCCCACTTCCCGCCCAGCAACTCGCCGTGCAGCGCCCGCAGTTCGGGTCCCGGGTCGGAGCCGAGCCGGTCGGCGAGGAGTCGGCGTACGGAGTCGTAGGCGGCGAGCGCCTCGGCGGACCGCCCGGCGTCGCGCAGGGCCCGCAGCCGCAGCGCCTGGAGCGGCTCGTCCAGCGGGTGCAGGTCGCACAGCGCGGTCAGCTCGGGCAGCGCCTGCTCGGCCCGGCCGAGGGCGAGGGCGGCGCTGAGGCGGGCGCGCTGGACGTCCAGGCGCCGGGTCTCCCAGCGGGCCGACTCGGCGGTGCGGTCGGGCAGGTCGGCGAGGGCCGGGCCGTGCCACAGGGCGAGGGCGTCGTCCAGGGCGCCGGCCGCCTTCGCGGCGTCGCCGTCGGCCAGCGCCCGGGTGCCTTCGCCCGCGAGCCGGTCGAAGCGGTGCAGGTCGATGTCGTCGGGGGCGGCGGCGAGCCGGTAGCCGCCCTCGGCCGAGTCGACCGCGTCCGCGCCGAGCGCCCGGCGCAACCGGCCGACCAGCGCCTGGAGCGCCCCCGTCGCGTCGGCGGGCGGGTCGCCGCCCCACACCTCGTCGACGAGGAGCGCCGCGGGCACGGTGCGTCCCGGCCGCAGGGCCAGCACCGTGAGCAGGGCGCGCAGCCGTGCCCCGCCGACCGGTACGAGCGTGCCGTCGGGGCGGAGTGCCTGGGTGGTGCCGAGAATCCGGTAGCGCACGTGGTCCATTCTTGCCGCTGCGGTCGGGAGTGTGTGGCCCACCCTCCCCGGAACTCGCAGGCGGCCGCGAGACGTTTTCGGGTTGTGGCGGGTACGGTCGGGCAGGCCGACCGGCCCGACGAGCAGTTCTTCACAGCACGAGGAGTCCCATGACCACCGCCGCCTCCCGCCGCAGCGACCGGAGGATCAGCCCCGTATTCATCGGGATCGCGGCCGTCATGGCGGTCACCGGGTGGGCCGTCTGGACCGGCTTCGCCGAGCAGCCCGGCGTCGCCGTGTTCCTGTTCGTGACGTCGGGCTGGATCGTCTCCCTGTGCCTGCACGAGTACGCGCACGCGCGCACGGCCCTGCACAGCGGTGACATCTCGATCGGCGCCAAGGGCTATCTGACGCTCAACCCGCTGAAGTACACGCACGCGCTGCTCAGCATCGTCCTGCCGGTGCTCTTCGTGATCATGGGCGGGATCGGTCTGCCGGGCGGCGCGGTCTTCATCGAGCGGAACCGCATCCGGGGCCGCTGGAAGCACAGCCTGATCTCGGCGGCGGGGCCGCTGACCAACGTCCTGTTCGCCGTGGTGTGCACGGCGCCGTTCTGGCTCGACGTGCTGGACGGCGTGCCCGCCGAGTTCCAGTACGCGCTGGCGTTCCTGGCGCTGCTCCAGGTCACCGCCGCGATCCTGAACTTCCTGCCGGTCCCGGGCCTGGACG
This sequence comes from Streptomyces sp. NPDC059785, assembly GCF_042732375.1. Classification (NCBI taxonomy): domain Bacteria; kingdom Bacillati; phylum Actinomycetota; class Actinomycetes; order Kitasatosporales; family Streptomycetaceae; genus Streptomyces; species Streptomyces sp. NPDC059785. Next base: position 6,431 of record NZ_JBHWHV010000063.1, on the reverse strand, counting down.
GCTACGGGGTGATCGAGCCGTGGCTGTCGTACAAGGTGCGCCGGCAGGTGGAGCCGTTCGCCCCGTTCGGTCTGCTCGCGGTGTTCGCGGTGCTGTGGATCCCGGAGGTGAACCAGGTGTTCTTCGACGCGGTCTACGCCCTGCTGGGCGGGCTCGGGATCGACGACCTCCAGCGCTACTGCGGCCAGGACCTGTACCGGTTCTGGGAGGGCACGAGCGAGTTCTGCACGCCCGGCCGGTGACTCAGCCGGTGGCGGAGTCGCTGACGGAGCCCTGGCGCGCCCGGTTCCGGCGCGCGTAGTACCAGGTCATGTTGGACGACAGGCCCGCGATCAGCACCCAGACGATGCCCAGCCAGCTCCCCTGGACGAAGGAGACGACGGCCGCGGCGACGGACAGGACGCAGACGGCGAGCGCGTAGAGGGCGAGGCGGGGCATGGGGAGCGGCTCCTGACGGGACGGACGGACCGGACGGATCGCGTACGGATCTTGTACGGGCCGTCCGGACGGATCGGTACGGCTTCCAGTGTCCCCCATGCCCCATTACGGGCGCGCCCCGGCTAGCCGTCCGTCGGCTCGACGTCCGTCAGCCGCAGGCCCGCGTGGGCCTTGTAGCGGCGGTTCACCGAGATCAGGTTGGCGACCAGCGCCTCGACCTGGTGGGCGCCTCGCAGCCGGCCCGCGAAGATGCCGCGCATACCGGGGATGCGCCCGGCCAGCGCCTGGACGGTCTCCACGTCCGCGCGCTCCTCGCCGAGGACCATCACGTCGGTGTCGATCTCGGCGATCTCCGGGTCCTCAAGGAGGACCGCGGACAGGTGGTGGAAGGCGGCGGTGACCCGCGAGCCGGGCAGCAGGGCGGCGGCCTGCTCGGCGGCACTGCCCTCCTCCACCTTCAGGGCGTACGCACCCTTCTTGTCGAAGCCGAGCGGGTTGACGCAGTCGACGACGAGCTTGCCCTCGAGGTCCTCGCGCAGCGACTCCAGCGTCTTGGCGTGCCCTTCCCACGGCACCGCCACGATCACCACGTCGCTGCGCCGGGCGCACTCGGCGTTCTCGGCGCCCTCGACGCCGTGTCCGAGTTCCGCCGCGGTGCTCTCGGCGCGGTCCGCGGCGCGCGAGCCGACGATCACCTTCTGACCGGCCTTGGCGAGCCGGTAGGCCAGTCCCTTGCCCTGCGGCCCGGTGCCGCCGATCACGCCGACGACGAGACCGGAGACGTCGGGAAGATCCCAGGGATCCTTGGCTGCCGCCTTCTTCGCGCTGCCGCGGCTGTCGCTGTTCGCACTGTCACTGGAGGTCATGGGCCGACTCTACGTGCGCGGACCGCCGTCCGACGGCACCCGACGGGTCAGGTGAGCGCCGTCACGGGGATGCGGCGGAAGGTGATCGTCTCGTAGGTGTCGAAGTCGCCGGTCTCGTAGAGCAGCCCGACGGTGTCCGGGTCGATCCGGACCAGGTCGGAGTAGCCGGCCGGCAGCCCGTCGACCGGGTACGCGGTCCGCCAGGTGGTGCCGTCGTCGTCGGAGGCGCGCACGGTCATCAGGGCGCGCGCGTCCGGGGCGGCGGGGCCCGAGTAGAGCAGCACGTCGGGGTCGCGGATCTGGAGCAGGCTGCCCTCGACGACGGGGGTGACCAGCCCTGCCTGCGGGCGGAAGGGCTTGACCAGGGTCCGGCCGCCGTCGAGGGAGTACGCGTCGGCGCGGTTGCCGGGCGAGGGCGAGTCGTTGCGGGTGTTGAAGTACACGCGCCCGTCGGGCAGTTCGGCCGCCGTCGTCTCGTTCACGTTGACGTATCCGTCGGTGTTCTCGTCGAGGTAGCCGAGGTACCAGCTCGCGCCCCGGTCGTCGCTGAGCAGGCAGTGCCCGCTGTTGTACTTGGCCTCCTTGCCGGTGTCGGTGCCGGTGGGCGGCACGGTGTGGTTGCCCGCGACGACGACGCGCCCCGAGGTGAGCTGAACGGCGTGGCCCGGCGTGGTGGCGTACCACCGCCAGTCCGCCTTCTTCACCGTGCCGGTGATCTCCACGGAGCTCGACCAGGTGACCCCGTCGTCGTCGCTGTAGCGCACCCAGACCCGGCGGCCGTCGGCGGCGGAGACCTCGCCGCGCAGGATGGCGTCCTCGGTGGCGGTCGCCGTGCTGCGGCAGTACACGAGGAGGATCCGGCCGGTGTCGAGGACGACGGGCGCCGGGTTGCCCGCGAGGTGGTGGTTGTTCGTCGCGGCGGTCGCGAGCGGCCCCCAGGTCAGGCCGCCGTCCGTGGACCGCTTGAGCACGATGTCGATGTTGCCGTGGTCCGCCGCGGAGTCGACGCGGCCCTCGCAGAAGGCGAGCAGCGTGCCCGCGCGGGTGGCGACGACGGCCGGGATCCGGAAGCTGGCGTAGCCCTCCTGTCCGGCGCGGAACGGAACGCTCGCCTCTGTGTCTGTCGCTGTGGTCACGGTGCCTCCTGCTTCGCGGGTGGTGCGTGCCCTTGCCCAACACGGGTGAATGCGTGGTGAACTCCGTTCGACGAGTGTCCGTTTGTTGCAGAGTGGCGTCCCATGGATGCCGTACGGGTCGCGATGCTGCGTGAGGTGCTGGCCGGGACGGAGTGGCTGGGGGCCACCCGCCGCTTCGCCGGGGCGCTGAGGAGTTCGGTGGTGTCGCACGGGGGCGGTCTGCTCCTGGTGGGCACGTCCGACTACGAGCCCTGGCACCTGGCGGCCCATCTGGTCGACGAGGCGGCCTGGTCGGGCACCCCCGAGCTGTCGCCGACGCTGGTACGGCACGAGACGCGGGCCGCGGACCCGGCCCACCTGGCCGTCGGCCTGGGCCGGATCGAGGCGGCGCGGCGCGGCGAGACGCTGCTCGTGGTGTCGCCGTCGGCGCCCGGGGCGCCGCTGCTTGAGCGGATCCACGACGCCCGGCTGGCCGGCGCGACGGTCCTCGCGATGGCCGAGGGCGACCGCGAGCTGCGGGCCACCGCCCATGAGTCGCTGTCCCTGCCGCCCGGCGCGGAGGTCGACCTCGACACGGTCCAGCACCTGGTCAGCGCGGCGGCGGGGGAGAACGCGCTGCCCGCGCCGCGGGGGCGGCGGCGTCTGCGCGACCGGCTGTCCCGCCTGGCGGACCAGCTGACGTCTCCGCCGCCGGCGCGGTGGTAGCGACGGCTGCCGGTTGTCGCCGGTAGCCACCGATGGTGGTCCTCCCGGCCGCCGGAAAAGGGGTTGCCCGGTGCGGCGGCCCGCGCGGAGCATGACCGCTCGTGACCGACGACGCCCCCGACACCCTCACCGCTCCCGGGCCTCGCGCCCGCGCACGCGCCCGTGCCCGCTTGCTCACGGTGCTGCCGGATCTCGCGCCCTGGCGGACGTCCGCCGACTTCCGGCGGATGTGGGTGGCGGGGCTGATCACGAATTTCGGGAGCTTCCTGACCCTGGTCGCGCTGCCGGTACAGATGAAGGAGCTGACCGGATCGGCGGTGGCGGTGGGCGCGATCGGCGCCGTGGAACTCGTACCGATGATCGTCTTCGGGCTGTACGGAGGGGCGCTCGCCGACGCCCTGGACAAGCGGAAGCTGATCCTCGGCACCGAGTCGGGACAGGGTCTGCTGTGCGCCGTGCTCCTGCTGAACGCGCTGCTGCCGCACCCGGCGGTATGGCCGCTGTACGCGGTGGCGGCGCTCTCCTCCGCCCTGCTCTCGGTGCAGCGGCCGGCGCTCGATTCGATCCTGCCGCGGATCGTGGCGCACGAGCACCTGCCGGCGGCGGCCGCGCTGAACTCGCTGCGCTGGACGGTCGGCGGGGTCGCGGGGCCCGCCGCGGCGGGGATCGTCGTGGCGTACGCGGGGCTGGCCTCGGCGTACGCGGTGGACCTGCTGACGTTCGCGGTCTCCGCCGTACTGGCCGTCGGCCTCGCCGCCTCCCCCGCCGCGCACGAGGCCGCGAAGCCGTCGCTCAGGTCGATCGCGGAGGGCGCGCGGTACGCCTGGCACCGCAAGGAGCTGCTCGGCACGTACGCCATCGACCTCGCGGCGATGTTCTTCGCGATGCCGCTCGCGGTGCTGCCGTTCCTCGCGGACGAGCTGGATGCGCCGTGGTCCCTCGGGCTGATGTACGCGGCGCTGCCCGCGGGGGCGCTGCTGGTGAGCCTGACCAGCGGCTGGACCTCGCGGGTCCACCGGCACGGCCGGACGGTGGCCGTGGCCGCCGCCTGCTGGGGCGCCGCGATGGTGGCGGCGGGCGCGGTGCACGACGTCTGGCTGGTCCTGCTCTTCCTCACCCTGTCCGGCGGCTTCGACATGGTGAGCGGCATCTTCCGGGCGGCGATGTGGAACCAGACGATCCCGGACGAGCTACGGGGCCGCCTGGCCGGCATCGAGCTGCTGTCCTACTCGGCCGGCCCCCAACTCGGCCAGGTCCGCGCGGGCACGATGGCCGCCTGGACCGGCGTCCGCACGTCGATCTGGTCGGGCGGGGCGCTGTGCGTGGGGGCGGTGGGCCTGCTCGCCCTGTGCCTGCCGAAGCTGATGACGTATGACGCACGGACGAACGAGCATGCGGTGCGGCTGCGGAACTTGCGTACGCCGAAGGCGATAGCCGCTCCCACGACCGACTGCCCATGAACGCAGGTGAACGGCTCCGTCCGAGTCACCCGGCACGACCAGCGCAGCTGACAAGTACGCACCGGTGCTGGCAGCGAGGATGTCACGACCGCTCAGTACGAAGGTGTGAAACCGGCGGACAGGTCGAGATGGAACGCGGAGCCCTGAACCGTCGGAGTCCAGCCTTCGCGCAAGGCAAGCCGAACGGCCGCGGCGACACGTGACGGCCGTACAGGCCCAGCCTCGCGACCGATCCAGTTGCCCGGGTGTGGCTGGTCGGTGGCGACCACGAGCGTCATGCCCTGTGCGTCCGCGTGCTCGACGCCGAACGCGCAGGGCGACCAGGCCAGCCCCTGGGAGTACGTCGGCCTGCCCCGCAGCCGCCAGCGGTACGCCGTGCCATCGACAACGATCCGTCGTGATCCTTTGCGCACCAACGCCATGACGTTCTCCTTCAGCAGCGAAGACGCTGGGGAGCGCACAACGCCGTCCGTCTCAGTTTCCCGTCTCACTCGGCGCCGTTGGCCAGGCAGCAGCGGCCGCACACAGGTTGGGGCCGGCCGAGCCGTCGGAGCGGCAGCACCCGGCCCGATGTGCGGGGTCGAGAACGTCACGATGCGGGCACGCCGACCCGGCCTAAGACGCCGAGAACCCCCGGTCAGTCCTCCTCGCCCCGCCGGGCCGACGCGTCGTGCCACTTCGGGTCGTTCTCCCACTCCAGGTTGCGTTCCCGCGCCGTCTCCATCGCGTGGGTCGCCTCCTCGCGGCTGGCGTAAGGGCCGAAGCGGTCTTTCGCCGGGCACTCCGGGCCTTCCTCGACCTTCTTGTGCTCCAGGCAGTAGTACCACTCGCCCGGCTTGCCGACGGTGCGCTTCTTGAACAGGGCCATGACCGGCTCCTTTCCGTGTTCATGGTCGCTCATGCCCGCTGGTTAGACTCGCAGGCATGTCTGGCCAGTCGCTGCTCGTACCAGGGGAGCTCTCTCCCACCCGTTCCGTGCCGGGAAACATCAGGCGTCCCGAGTACGTGGGCAAGCCCGCGCCCACCCCGTACACCGGGCCCGAGGTGCAGACTCCGGAGACCGTCGAGGCGATGCGGACCGCGGGCCGGATCGCCGCGCGGGCGATGGCGGCGGCGGCCGAGCTGATCGCGCCCGGGGTCACGACGGACGAGCTGGACCGGGTGGCGCACGAGTACATGTGCGACCACGGGGCCTACCCGTCGACCCTGGGCTACCGCTCGTTCCCCAAGTCGCTGTGCACATCGCTCAACGAGGTCATCTGCCACGGCATCCCGGACTCCACCGTGCTGCGCGACGGCGACATCATCAACCTCGATGTGACGGCGTACATCGGCGGTGTGCACGGTGACAACAACGCCACCTATCTGGTGGGGGATGTGGATGACGAGAGTCGGCTCCTTGTCGAGCGGACCCGGGAGTCCCTCGACCGCGCGATCAAGGCCGTCAAGCCCGGCCGGCAGATCAACGTCATCGGGCGGGTCATCGAGTCGTACGCGAAGCGGTTCGGGTACGGGGTCGTCCGGGACTTCACCGGTCACGGCATCAACTCCTCGTTCCACTCCGGGCTGATCATCCCGCACTACGACAGCCCGCACGCGACGACCGTGATGCAGCCCGGCATGACCTTCACCATCGAGCCCATGCTGACCCTCGGCACGCACGAGTACGACATGTGGGACGACGGCTGGACGGTCGTGACGAAGGACCGCAGGCGGACGGCCCAGTTCGAGCACACGCTGGTCGTCACCGACACCGGCGCCGAGATCCTTACCCTGCCCTGACCAACGGGCAGCGCGGAGAGCCCGCCGGGTGCACAGATGTGCAC
>NZ_JBHWHV010000062.1:0-58601 GCF_042732375.1 Streptomyces sp. NPDC059785 | reverse complement strand
TACGAGGGCTTCCGCCCGGCACGCCGAGAGCACGCACCTGACGCCGCGCGGCCCGCCCTTCGGGCGAACGACGGGACTTTCGCAACACGCCCTAGGCTCGCGCCGCAGCCCGCCCGTCACACGTACGGCACCCTGCTGAACCGGCCCGCCACGTGCAGGTCCGTCTCGATGTCCTGCGTCGCGCGGCGGAGTTCCGGGAGGACCTCGGTGACGCAGCGTTCGGGGGTGCGGCGGCTGCTGTGCATGGCGACGTTCACGGCGGCCACGACACGGCCGTCCCGGTCGCGTACCGGGGCGGCGATGGAGCGCAGGCCCTCCTCCAACTCCCCGTCGACGAGGGCGTAACCGTCCTGCCGTACGCGTTCCAGGACCGCCTTCAACTGGTCTTGGTCCGTGAGTGTGCGAGGGGTCAGGCGGGGGAGCGCGGGGAGTGGGTGGTCCGGGCGGTCGGCGAGGATCACGCGCCCAAGCGACGTCGCGTACGCGGGCAGTCGCGTGCCGACGGTCACGTTGATGCTCATGATGCCGCGCGTGGCGGCCCGAGCCGTGTACTGGACGTCGTCTCCGGCCAGTACCGCCAGCGAGGCCGAGTCCTGGAGCCGCTGGGAGAGCGTGGTGAGGTGCGGGTCCGCTATCTGGGCGAGGGACAGGCGGGACAGCGGCGGGAAGCCGAGGCCCAGGACCCGCGGGGTGAGCCGGAAGACGCGGTCGTGTGTGGCCACGTAACCGAGGTGTTCGAGGGTGATCAGGGCGCGGCGGGCCGTGGCGCGGGCGAGCCCGGTGGCCTGGGCGACCTGCGTCAGGGTCAGCTCCGGGCGCCCCTCGCCGAAGGCGGTGAACACGGTCAGGCCCCGGGCCAGTGACTCGATGAACTCCCGGCCGAGTTCCTGCTTCGAGGCGCCGGTCCAGAGGGCGAGGCCCGTGCGGGGGGCGGGACCGGCGGGCCGTGACCCGCGCGAAGACTCGTCCAGCTCCGCGTTCAATCCCTCGTTCAGCTCCGCGTTCAATCCCCCGTTCAGCTCCGCGCGCAGTTCCTCCTCCATCGCCGCCACCGCCGTCCGCAGCCTCGGCAGCACGCTGTCCCGCAGGTCGCCGGCGGTGTGCCGGCTGGTGTGGCTGACCACGCTCACGACGCAGGCGATCCGGCCGGAGCGCGGGTCGCGCACGGGTACGGAGAGGGCGACCAGACCCTGTTCGATGAGCTGGTCGTCCAGCGCCCAGCCGGTCTCCCGCGCCTCGGCCGTACGCCGCTCGAAATCGCCGTCACCGTCGCCGTCACCGGTGCTGCGACCGGCGTCATCACCGCTCCCGTCATCACCGCTCCCGTCATCGAGCGGGCGGCTACGCGCCGGGACCGCCGGGAACCGGCGGTCCTCCGGGTCGCCGGCCCGCCGGGTCCGCCAGCGGGACCAGTCCCGCTCGTCCCACTCGGTGGCGAACAGCGGGCCCGGAGCCGTACGTTCCGCCGGCAGCAGGTCGCCGATCCGGAAACTGAGCGACATCGCGCGCCGCCGGGTGGCCTGGTGGATGAACCGCACCCCGTCGAGGTCGCCGACGGCCAGCGACACCGACTCGTCCAGCTCGTCGGCGAGCGCGTCGGCGTGGGAGTCGAGGAGCCGGGGCAGGCGCAGGGCGGCCAGGTAGGCGTTGCCGAGTTCCATCAGACGCGGCGCGAGTACGGCGTCCCGGCCGTCGAGGCGTACGTAGCCCATGCGCGCCAGCGTGGCCGTGATCCGGTCGACCGTGGACCGCGCCAGGCCGGTGGCCCGCTCGAGTCCGCTGAGGCTGGCCACTCCGTCGGCGTCGGTCAGCCGGCGCAGCACGGAGATGCCGCGCATGAGCGGCGCGACGGCCTCGGCCGGCACGTCGGTGCTGGTCGCGGTGCCGGCCCTGGTGCCGGCCCCGCCGCCGACTGCCGGCGACACATTCGATGGCATGGGCTCTCCGTTGCGGATCTCAGATGAGACACCGTAATGCTTGCCCGCCCGTGCCAGCAGGTCGGCGACGCCGGGGCGAGTGGCCACGGCCACGGGGCGAGCGGCCACGGCCACGTGCCAGGGCCGTGTGAACCGGGCCGCGCGACGGCCCGCCTCAGCGCCGCGTCACACGCACCCGGTAGTTCCCCGCCAGGTCCGCCGACGCGATCCTGACCCGTACGCCCGTCTTCGGGTCCCGGAAGGACTCGCCGGGTCGGAAGGGGGCGTCGGAGAGTTCGGCGTGGACGTTGGGGCTGCGGGTGCAGCCGCCGCTGTGGCGCTGGGAGTCGAAGACGTTGACGGGCCCGTTGCCGGTGTCCACGTCCGCGTCGACCTTGTAGACGAGGATGCCGGGGCGGCAGACGGCCTCGTCGTTGCCCGCGCCGGTACGCAGTTCCAGCGCGTAACCGGTCTTCGTGCCGAGCGGTATGAAGACGAGCTTCGTGCCGCCGGGCGTGGCCAGCGGCGTCAGCGTGTACTCCTTCGTGCCGGGCGTCGCGGCGCAGCGGACCTGCGCGTCGTCCAGCCAGCCGAGCTTCCACTTGTGCCAGCCGAGCAGGTCGTTCCCGGCGCCCCAGTCCTCGCTCATGATGTCCCAGTGGCCGACCGCGCCGCCGCCGTCCTGGGTGTAGAGGTCGGGCAGGCCGAAGGTGTGGCCGTTCTCGTGGGGCAGCACCCGGTAGCCGGTGTCGCCGTAGGAGCCGGAGCCGTCGTCCTGGCGGCTGTAGACGAAGGACGCGTTGGAGACCGGCACGCCGTCCGCGACCGGGGCGTCCGCGTTGCCGGCGAACGTCACCGACAGGACGGTGTCCAGCGCGGAGGGCCCCGCGTTCGGGGTGACCAGCACGTTGAGGATGTCGTACGAGCGGAAGTCGACCTCGGGGTCGGCGGTGGCGACGATGTCCTGGACCAGGTCTCGGTAGGCGGGGTCGAAGGGGGCGCCCCGCTCTATCCCGTACTCCTTGAACGTCCTGGGCATCCGCAGCCAGTGTCTGACGGGGGCTTCCGGGCGGTAGTCGAGGCGGCCGTAGGAGCTGGTGCGGAACCATTCCCGGGTCTTCGGGAAGAACTCCTCCAGGCGGTCGAGGGCCTCGCCCTCACCGGGCGCGTCGGTGAAGTCGACCATCAGATTGAGGGCCCGGACGGTGCCGGTGGAGCGGGCGTAGCCGGCGGGGGTCGGGACGCCCTCCGACATCTGTACGTCCTCCGCGCCGCTGATCATGCAGGGGCCGAGCGCCGTGGAGCGGGCCAGTGCGATGGAGCCCGCCGAGGTCCTGCCCGCCGTGAGGTGCCCGGTGCCCGCGGAGGTGCTGGCCGCCAGTGTCAGGGCGGTCACCGAGGCGAGGGCGGCCACACGGCGCGGGCGTATCCGACGGCTGCTCGCCTGCATGCGTGGGCCCTTCGCCTCCCGGCAGCCCCCGGTCGCCGGCTGCACCCTCTCGATCACCCTCGGCCGCGGCGGGCGGCGGCGCTCGCTGGGAGGACCGAACGTGGGAAATCGGGGAGGTGAGGGGCGGTGCGCCGCTCCCGGAACCGGATGCTTCCGGCGATGTGATGCAGGTCACGGAAGGCGCGGGAAATAACTGGGGATCGTTTCCCCGTTTAGCCCTGTGTCCGAGCGAAACGGGGATCGATTCCCCGGATCACGCACCACGGACAGCAAGCCTTCGAGAAAGCCTCACCGGGGCCTCGCCGAGGTCCCACCGAGGCCCCGCTCAGCCCACCAGCTCACTCATGGAGACCACCGTGGACACCGCCACCCCGTGCCGCCGAGCGCCCCGGCCGCGCGCCGACGCTCTGCGCAACCGGGAGCGGATCGTCGCCGCCGCCCGCGAGATGATCGTCGAGTACGGCCCGGAAGTGCCGTTCGACGAGATCGCCCGCCGGGCCGGCGTCGGCAACGCCACGGTGTACCGGAACTTCCCCGACCGCGACACGCTGGTCCGTGAGGTCGTGTGCGCGGTCATGGACCGCACGTCGGAGCGGATCGAGGCGGCTCTCGCGGCCGAGGGCGGCGACGCCTTCGAGGCGCTGAGCGGCTTCGCGCACGCCGCGGCCGACGAGCGGATCGGTGCCCTGTGCCCGATGCTCTCGGAACGCTTCGACCAGGACCACCCCGAGCTCGTCGCCGCGCGCGACCGGATCACGGAACTGGTCGAGCTGCTCATGCAACGGGCCCGGGACGCTGGGCAGTTGCGGCCCGATGTCGCGTCCGGTGATCTGCTGGTGGCGCTCGGTCAGCTCACCCGGCCGCTGCCCGGCACCGTCTGCCGGGGCATCGACCGCTTCATGCACCGGCATCTTCAGCTGTTCCTGGACGGTATGCGGGCCCCGGCCCGTTCCGTACTGCCCGGAGCGGCCGTGACCGTGGAGGACCTCCGGCAAGCCCGATGACCCGAGCGGCACCCCGATGACCCGAGTGGCACCCCGATGACCCGAGTGGCCCTCAGATGACTGCCCGCGCAGTCGACTGACCGGCACCACCGATGAGTTGCGAGCCTCGCGCCCGTCACCATCTACGAATCTTCCTTTACTTACAGGCCCGTCCTTTCCTCCTTCCTCACACGTCCGTCGTTCTCCTGCGAAGTACCGAAGTGGGTACCCCCATGTCTGCAACAGCCAAGGCCACCGCCCCTCCGGCGGTCCCGGCCCCCGACAACAACCGCTGGAAGGCGCTCGTCTTCATCGCGCTCGCCCAGCTCATGGTCGTCCTCGACGCGACCATCGTGAACATCGCCCTGCCCTCCGCCCAGACGGACCTGGGCATCTCCGACGGCAACCGGCAGTGGGTCGTCACGGCCTACGCCCTCGCCTTCGGCGGTCTGCTGCTGTTCGGCGGCCGCATAGCCGACCTGTGGGGCCGCAAGCGCGCCTTCGTCGTCGGTCTGGCCGGCTTCGCCCTGGCCTCCGCCCTCGGTGGCGCGGCCACCAACCAGGCGATGATGTTCGGCGCCCGCGCCCTCCAGGGCGTGTTCGGCGCGCTGCTCGCGCCCGCCGCGCTCTCCCTGCTCGCCGTGATGTTCACGGACGCCAAGGAGCGCGCCAAGGCGTTCGGCATCTACGGTGCGATCGCCGGTGGCGGCAGCGCCGTCGGCCTGCTGCTCGGCGGCTTCCTCACCGAGTACCTGGACTGGCGCTGGACCTTCTTCGTGAACGTGCCGTTCGCCGTGGTCGCCGCGCTCGGTGCCTGGTTCGTCGTCCGTGAGCCCGAGGGCGGCCGCAACCGCTCCCCGCTCGACATCCCCGGCGTGATCCTGTCCACCCTCGGCCTGGTCGCGCTCGTCTACGGCTTCACCCGCGCCGAGTCCAACGGCTGGAGCGACTCCCTGACGATCGGCATGTTCGTCGCCTCGGTGGTGCTGCTCGCGGCGTTCGCGCTGGTGGAGTCCCGGCTCAAGTCGCCGCTGCTGCCGCTGCGCGTGATCACCGACCGCAACCGCGGCGGCGTCTACCTCTCGCTCGGCCTCGCCATCATCGGCATGTTCGGCCTGTTCCTCTTCCTGACCTACTACCTCCAGGTCGTGAAGGGCTACTCGCCGGTCAAGAGCGGCTTCGCGTTCCTGCCCATGGTCGCGGGCATGATCACCGGTTCCACCCAGATCGGTGCCCGGCTGATGACCCGGGTCGCGCCCCGGCTGCTGATGGGCCCCGGCTTCCTGGTCGGCGCCATCGGCATGGGCCTGCTGACCCAGCTCAAGGTCGACTCCTCGTACGCGTCCCTGCTGCTGCCCGGCATGCTGCTGCTCGGCCTCGGCATGGGTACGGCGTTCATGCCGGCCATGTCGCTCGCCACGCACGGTGTCCAGCCGCGTGACGCCGGTGTCGCCTCCGCGATGGTCAACACCTCGCAGCAGGTGGGCGGCGCGATCGGTACGGCGCTGCTGAACACGATCGCCGCCTCGGCCACCACGAGCTACATCAAGGACCACATCGCCGGTGCCGCCTCCGCGCCGCAGCAGCAGCTGGTCCAGATGGAGGGTCTGGTCCACGGCTACACCAGCGCGATCTGGTTCGCCGTCGGCATCCTCGTGGCCGCCTCCGCCATCGCCGTCACCCTCATCAACACCGGAAAGCCGAACCTTTCGGCCGCCTCCGGCGGCAGCGCGGACGATGGTGTCGAGGGCATCGAGGACGAGGTGAAGGTGCCGGTCATCGCCCACTGACCCGGCCCGACCGTACTCCGGTACTTCGTGTACGGGCGCGGGGTGGGGACGCCTCGCCCGTACGCCTTCCAGGTCCGCCCCGGTTCCGCTCAGCGGGACCGGGGCGGACGCATGCGCGCAGGGGCGGAGCTACCGCAGCCAGGGCAGGTCGGCCCCCGCGTCCTTCGGCTGGAGGCCCTCGGCGACGATGCGCATCGCCTCGCCGAGCGCCGTCTGCTGCTCGTCGCTGAGCCGGTCGAAGAGCGCCTGGCGCACCGCCGAGACATGGCCGGGCGCGGTCCGCCGCAGCACCTCGTAACCGTCGTCCGTCAGCACCGCGAACTGCCCCCGCTTGTCGGAGGGACAGTCCTCGCGCCGTACCCAGCCGTTCTTCTCCAGACGGGCGATCGCGTGGGAGAGCCGGGAGCGGGTGATCTTCGCCTTCTTGGCCAGCTCGGTCATCCGCAGCCGTCTGCGAGGAGCCTCGCCGAGCGTCACGAGCAGGCCGTAGTAGATGTGCGGCATGCCGGCGTCGCGCTGGAGCTGTCGGTCGAGATGGTCCTCGAGGAGGGTCGTGGCGTGCATGTACGCGCGCCAGATGCGCTGTTCCTCGTCATTGAGCCAGCGCGGCTCTTCAGCGGGTGCCGTGTTCATGCTTTCCACTGTACGAGCACCCTTCTTGAATTTTAAACAACCAGGGAGTACGCTGTTCGGCGTAGCTTGAGAGTTCAAGTAACCATGATTCACCTACCCGGGGACGCGGGAACCGAACGCCGGAGGGAGTGGCCGTCATGTCCGTCGCCGCGCGAGCTGTCGCCGAGGAGCGCGCCCCACGGGAGCGCATGCCCGCCCTGTACCTGAGCCACGGCGCCCCGCCGCTGGCCGACGACCCCGTCTGGCCCGGCCAGCTGGCCGCCTGGTCCGCGGACCTGCCGCGCCCCACGGCGATCCTCGTCGTCTCCGCCCACTGGGAGGAGGCGCCGCTCGCCCTCGGCGCCGTACGCACCGTGCCCCTGGTCTACGACTTCTGGGGCTTCCCCGAGCACTACTACCAGGTGCGGTACGAGGCCCCGGGCGCGCCCGCGCTCGCCGAGTCCGTACGCAAGCTGCTGCGCGCGCCCGGCACGCCCGTGCAGGACATCCCGGACCGCGGCCTGGACCACGGCGCCTACGTGCCGCTGGTGGAGATGTTCCCGGAGGCCGACATCCCGGTCCTGCAAATCTCCATGCCGACGCTCGACCCGGTCGCGCTCATGGAGATCGGCCGCAAGCTGGCCCCGCTGCGCGACGAGGGCGTACTGATCGTGGGCTCGGGCTTCTTCACGCACAACCTGCGCGCGCTCAGCCCCGAGGGGCACGTGTCCTCGGTGATGGCCGAGTTCGACGACTGGGGGCGGCGTGCCCTGGACGCCCAGGACCTGGACGCACTCCTCGACTTCGAGAACAAGGCTCCCGCCGGCCGCCTCGCACACCCCCGCACCGAGCACTTCGCCCCGCTGTTCGTGACCCTCGGCGCCGCCCACGACGAGCTGTCCACGCAGCGCACGGTGATCGACGGCTTCTGGCTGGGCCTGGCGAAGCGGTCGGTACAGCTCGGCTGACCGGCCGGGGCGGCGTACTTCCGGGACGTACTCCCGCGCGCCTCAAAGATCCTTCTCGTACCAGGCGACGTCCCAGTAGCGGCCGAACTTGCGGCCCACCTCCCGGTACGTGCCGACGTGCCGGAACCCGAAGCGTTCGTGCAGCCGCACGGACGCTTCGTTGGGCTGCGCGATGCCCGCGTAGGCGCGGTGGACGTCCTCGCCCGCGAGCGCGTCGAAGAGGGCCCTGTAGAGCAGGGTGCCGATGCCGCGGCCGCCGGCGTCCGGCGCGAGGTAGACCGTCACCTCCACGGAGGTCGCGTACGCCGGCTTCGCCCGGAAGGCGCTGGACGTGGCATACCCGAGCAGCCGCTCGCCGGACGCGCCCGGCGTGTGGTCCGGCGCACGGTCCGGCCCGGTGGCAACCATCAGGCGGTGCGGGCCGTCTACAGGATGGGAGAGCAGCCACGGGCGGCGCTCCTCGGGGGTGAAGACGGCCGTGTCGAATGTGATCGGTGTCTCACGTACGTAGTGGTTGTAGAGGTCCGTGAGGGCTTCGAGGTCGGCCTCGACTCCCGGTCTGACCTGCGTCTCTGTACGCTCCGTGGGCATCCGGCCTCCCTGTGTGGCGGCACAGGGTACTGCATGATCACGAAAAATGAAGGACGGCATGGGAATTCTGTCCGGATTCCAGTCGTTGTTTCCTACGGATGCCGGGCACTCGGGAGGGTGAACCGAGCGTCCAGGACCACCCGCCAGCCCACCATCGCAAGGGAGCACGCATGGCAACCCGTGCCGTCGCCCGTCGTAAGTCCGCCGCCGGCGAGACCGACGCGGCAAGCAGTGTTCGCGCCGTAGGCGGCGAGATCGCCGACCGCGACCTGGTCGGCATGTATCTCGACGAGATCGCGCGTACGCCGTTGCTCGACGCCGCCAAGGAAGTCGAGCTGTCCCAGATCATCGAGGCGGGTGTGTTCGCGCAGCAGATCCTCGACGGAGAGGTCGACGACGCCAAGGCGGAGGCGACCCGCGAGGAGCTCGAAGCGCTCGTCGCCGACTCCGAGCGGGCGAAGGACGTCTTCATCCGTTCGAACCTCCGCCTGGTCGTCGCCGTGGCCCGGCGTTACCCGCGCAGTGGCCTGCCCCTGCTCGACCTCATCCAGGAGGGCAACGCGGGCCTGGTGCGCGCGGTCGAGAAGTTCGACTACCGCAAGGGCTTCAAGTTCTCGACGTACGCCACGTGGTGGATCCGTCAGGCCATCACGCGCTCGATCGCGGACCAGTCGCGCACCATCCGTCTCCCCGTCCACCTGGTCGAGGAGCTGGGCCGCATCCGCCGGGTGCAGCGCGAGTTCAACCGCGAGCACGGGCGTGAGCCGGAGCCCGCGGAGATCGCCGCGGAGCTGGGCTCGAACCCGGAGCGTGTGGTCGACGTCCTCGACTGGGCCCGCGACCCGGTCTCGCTGAACATGGCGGTGGACGACGAGGGCGAGACCCAGTTCGGCGACCTCTTGGAGGACACCTCCGCGGTGTCGCCGGAGCAGTCCGTACTGACGCTGCTGCGCAGCGAGGAGCTGGACGACCTGATCGGCCGCCTCGACCAGCGCACGGCCTCCATCATCAAGATGCGGTACGGCATCGAGGACGGCCGCGAGCGCACGCTCACCGAGGTCGGCAAGGAGCACGGCCTCACGCGCGAGCGCATCCGCCAGATCGAGAAGCACGCCTTGCTGGAGCTGAAGAAGCTGGCCCGCGACACCGGGTTCGACGCGGCGGCATGACGGTGACGTGACGGCGCGGTGCGGATGTGACGCGTGAGCAACGCGTGCGCGCCACTCGCCGTCCGTTCGCCGGACATGACCGGGTCAAGCTGCTTCAACCGACCGGGCTCGGGGCACAAGAACTCCGAGCCCGTACTGCGGAACCTGCGGAGACCTTCGGATTCGAAGCTGCGTAAACCTTCGGGCTCGCCCCGAGCCAGAGATCCGCGCCGTCACGCCCGGACGGCCGGACGACAACCGAAGAGCGGACAACCGAAGAGCGGACAACCCGAGACGGGTGTCCCAAGAGCCGAGTCCTGACGCACTCCCCCCCGGCGTTGGGACTCTTCCAGAGCCGAGCTCCGTCGCCTCCCCCCTGGCGCCGGGGCTCGGCTCCATTCACGCCGCCGGACTCCCGCTCCCGCCGCCCTCACTTCTGCTCCCGTCCGTCGCCCGGAGCAGGCGCTCGCCCAGGTCGCGCAGGTACCCGGTCAGCTCCGGCGGCCGGCGCACGGTGAACTCGCAGTCCACCAGCGCCAGCCGCACCGCCAGCCACTCCAGGGAGTCGGCCGAGCCGCCGCGCAGCCGGCAACTGTGCTCGCCGAGCGGTTCCGGCGTGCCCAGCCAGGCCGGCAGCCGCGCCGCGACGAACTCGGCGGGCGCCGCGAAGGTCACGTCGAACGCGTACGTCTCCTGCCGGCCGAACATCGACTGGCGCAGATACTCGGCCGCGCTCCCCGTCGGCAGCTCGCGCGGCGCGAAGCGCGCCCCGGTCGCGAAGGGCTCGGCCACCCGGTCGACCCGGAAGGTGCGCCAGTCCTCGCGGTCCAGGTCGTAGGCGACGAGGTACCAGCGGCGGCCGGTGGAGACCAGCCGGTACGGCTCGGTCAGCCGCCGCGAGGGCGTCCCGTCACCGGAGCGGTACGCGAACCGCAGCCGTTCCCGTCCCGCCACCGCGGAGGCCATCACGGTCAGCGTCTCCGGGGCGATGCTCGCGCCGTCCCCGGCGGTCAGCGGGGTGGTGGCGGCCTGGAGCACGGACACCCGGTGCCGCAGCCGGGCCGGCAGCACCTGCTCCAGCTTGGCCAGAGCACGTACGGACGCCTCGTCGACGCCCTCGACGGCGTGCCCCGCCCCGGCTCGCAGCCCCACCGCGATCGCCACGGCCTCCTCGTCGTCGAGCACCAGCGGGGGCATCGCCTTGCCCGCGACCAGCCGGTACCCGCCGTCGGAACCCTTGGTCGCCTGCACCGGGTAGCCCAGCTCGCGCAGCCGGTCGATGTCCCGGCGGACGGTACGGCGCGAGACCCCGAGCCGCGCGGACAGCTCACTGCCGGGCCACTCGCGCGGGGTCTGGAGCAGCGACAGCAGCTGAAGAAGCCGGGCGGGCGTATCGGTGGTCATACGGCGGTCACCTCGGACGTGGTCATACGGCGGTCACCTCGGACGTCATGCCGACAGGGTGCCGTAGGACTAGGACACGATCTGACCTACTGCGGTCCTAGCTTGCTCGCATGACATCGACCGAGACCCCCGCGCCACCTCTCGACAGCACGACGGAGCACGGCAGCACGACCACACCCGACAGTGGCCGGAGCACCACAACCGCCATGGCCGCCGGGCCCGACCGCCGGCGCTGGTTCGCCCTCGCCATCGTGATGACCGCGGCCTTCATGGACCTGGTCGACGTGACGATCGTGAACATAGCGATCCCGTCGATCCAGCGGGACGCGGGCGCCTCGTTCAGCCAGATCCAGTGGATCACCGCGGGCTACGCGCTGGCCTTCGCCGCCGGGCTGATCACCGGTGGCCGGCTCGGTGACATCCACGGCCGCAAGCGGCTCTTCCTGATCGGTATCGGCGGTTTCACGCTCGCGTCCGCCCTGTGCGGCTTCGCCGTGAACCCGGAGATGCTCGTCGCCTCGCGCGTCCTCCAGGGCGCGATGGCCGCGATGATGGTGCCGCAGGTCCTGTCGATCGTGCACGCCACCTTCCCCGCGCACGAGCGCGGCAAGGTCTTCGGGCTGTTCGGCGCGATCGTGGGCCTCGGTGCCGTGTCGGGGCCGCTGCTCGGCGCGCTGCTCACCGAGTGGAACCTGTTCGGCCTGGAATGGCGCCCGATCTTCCTCATCAACCTGCCGGTGGGCGTGGCCGGGCTGCTCCTCGGGCGGAGGTTCATCAGCGAGTCCAGGGCGCCGCGGGCCCTCCGCCTGGACCTGGCCGGCGTCGTCCTCGTCACCCTCGGTCTGCTGATGCTGCTCTACCCGCTCACCCGGGGCCGCGAGCTGGGCTGGCCGCTGTGGGGGTACGCGTCGATGGCCGGTGCCCTCGTCGTCTTCGCGGCGCTGGTGGCGTACGAGCGGCGGAAGGCGGCGCGGGACGGTTCGCCGCTGGTGGAGCTGGAGCTGTTCAGGGTGAAGAGCTTCGCGGCGGGCATCGCCGTGCAGACGGTCTTCGGGATCGGCCTCGGCATCTTCTTCCTCGTGTGGACGCTCTACATGCAGACCGGCCTCGGCTGGAGCCCGCTGCGGGCCGGGCTGACCGGTGTACCGTTCTCGATCGCCGTCTCGGCGGCGGCCGGGCTGTCCGTGCAGACACTGGTCCCGCGCTTCGGACGCAAGGTGCTCCAGGCGGGCGCGCTGACCATGGCGGCCGGTGTGCTGCTCTACATCTGGGAGTCCGACCGGTACGGCATGTCCCTGGCCGCCTGGCAGATGGCGCTGCCGCTCACGGTGATGGGCGTGGGCATGGGGCTGATCGTGGCTCCGCTGACGGACGCGGTGCTGTCGGAGGTGCCGCGTGAGCACTCCGGTTCGGCGTCCGGTCTCATCAACACCGTGCAGCAGATGGGCAACGCGCTCGGTCTGGGGCTCGTCTCCGTGGTCTTCTTCGGCTCGATCGGCGACCGGCTGACCCCCGCCGAGGTGGGACCGGCCTTCGCGACCGCCTTCGAGCACGCGCTCGGCTGGGTGGCCGGCGTACTGGGCCTGATCTTCCTGCTGATGTTCGCCCTGCCGAAGCGGCCCGCCCAGCACGTGGAGGGCGGGGACGCGTAGCACGCGGAGGGCGGGGCGGGGACGCGTAGCCGGGCGCCCGCACCGGGCCCCCGTACCCTCACCCCTCCTTGTTCCGCCTTGTTCTGCCTCGTTCCGCGAAGCCCGTTCATGCCCACTTCGCGCCCGAACCTGTTTACTTTGTGGAATTCCGGGCGTAGCCTCCGACTGAAACCACAGGTTCGGGCATCAGTCGGAGGCGAACGGACATGTACGCACCGGAGCGGCAGCAGGAGATCCTCCGGCTGGCCCGTGACGGCGGCCGGGTGGACGTCGTCTCCCTGGCCGAGGAGTTCCAGGTCACCGCGGAGACGATCCGCCGGGACCTGAAGGCGCTCGACCGCGCCGGTCTCGTCCGCCGTGTCCACGGCGGCGCGATCCCGGCCGGGCGCC
Source organism: Streptomyces sp. NPDC059785 (assembly GCF_042732375.1). Classification (NCBI taxonomy): domain Bacteria; kingdom Bacillati; phylum Actinomycetota; class Actinomycetes; order Kitasatosporales; family Streptomycetaceae; genus Streptomyces; species Streptomyces sp. NPDC059785. Next base: position 45,697 of record NZ_JBHWHV010000062.1, on the reverse strand, counting down.
TGGACTTCGAGCCCGACCTCGCCGAACGTGAGTCGACCGCGGCCGACGAGAAGGACCGCATCGCCCAGGCTGCCACGGCGGAGCTGCCGGTCGAGGGCACGGTCATCCTCGACGCGGGCAGCACGGTCGCCCGGCTCGCCGGTGCCCTCCCGCTGGAGGCGGAGCTGACCGCCGTCACCCACAGCCTGCCGATCGCCGCCCGCCTCGCCGACCACCCCGGCATCCAGCTCCACCTCGTCGGCGGCCGCGTCCGGCACCGTACGCGCGCCGCCGTCGACGCCTGGGCCCTGCGCGCGTACGGCGAGATCCGCGCGGACGTGCTCTTCGTGGCGGCCAACGGTTTCTCCGTCGACCACGGGCTGACCACCCCCGACCTCGCCGAAGCCGCCGTGAAGCGGGCGGCGGTGCAGGCCGCCCGCCGGGTGGTGCTGCTCGCCGACTCCTCCAAGCACGGCCAGGAACACTTCGCCCGCTTCGGCGCCCTGAGCGACGTGGACCTGCTGATCACCGACAGCGGACTGAGCCCCGAGGACACCGCCGCCATCGAGCGCGGCGGCACGGAAGTGCTGCATGTCTAGATCGAAGCGCTGCGTATCCAGACCGAAGTGCCGCATGTCCGGACCGAAGTGCCGCATGTCCAGGAAGAACGAGTACCGATGATCCTCACCGTCACCCCCAACCCCTCCCTCGACCGTACGTACGAGGTGCCGTCGCTCGGCCGCGGCGAGGTCATCCGGGCCACCGGCGAACGGATGGACCCGGGCGGCAAGGGCGTGAACGTCTCACGGGCGGTCGCCGCCGCCGGCCGGCGCACCGTCGCCGTACTGCCGCTGGGCGGCGCCCCCGGCGCCCTCGTCGCCGAACTGCTCGACGCGCAGGGCATCGAGGTCGCGCCCGTCCCCGTCGCCGGGGCGACCCGCTCCAACATCTCGGTCGCCGAGCCGGACGGCACCCTCACGAAGATCAACGCGCCCGGCCCCGAACTCACCGCCGCCGAGGCCGAACTGCTCCTGGACACGGTCCGCCGCCAGTACCGCGCCGGCGACACCCGCTGGATCACCTGCTGCGGCAGCCTGCCCCGCGGCCTCGCGCCCTCCTGGTACGCGGAGCTGGTCGCCCGCGCCCACGCGGCGGGCGCCCGGATCGCCCTGGACACCTCGGGCCCCGCGCTGCTCGCCGCCCTCCGCGAACGGCCCGACCTCGTCAAGCCCAACGCCGAGGAGCTCGCCGGAGCCGTCGGCCGCCCGCTCGCCACCGTCGGCGACGCGGTCAAGGCCGCCGAGGAACTGCGCGAGCTGGGCGCCGGTGCCGTACTGGCGAGCCTCGGCGCGGACGGCCAACTGCTCGTCGACGCCTCGGGCACCTGGTTCGGCAGCGCCCGGGTCGACGCCGTACGCAGCAACGTCGGCGCCGGTGACTCCTCCCTCGCCGGTTTCCTGATCGCCGGCGGCAACGGCCCCGAGGCGCTCGCCTCCGCCGTCGCGCACGGCGCCGCCGCCGTACAACTCCCCGGCAGCGTCATGCCGCGCCCCGCCGACCTGGACCCCGCCGCGGTGACCGTCACCCACGAGGTCCCCGCCGACCGCGCCCTCACGGAGCCGGCGTCATGACACCCCCCGGCACCATCCTCCCTGTTCCCGTCCCCGTCCCCGTTACCGTCCCCGTCCCCGTCCCCCTCCCCGAGACCCCAGCCCACGAGTTCCCCCGGGCGATACGCGTGCGAAGGAGCCCGCGATGAGCGAGATGATCACCGCGGACCTGGTCGACCTCGACCTGTCCGCCGAGACCAAGGAGGCGGCGGCACGTGCCCTCGCCGAACGCATGGTGGCCCTGGGGCGGGTGACCGACCTCGACGGTTTCCTCGCCGACGTGGCGGCCCGCGAGGCGCAGATGCCGACCGGCCTCGACGGCGGCATCGGCATCCCGCACTGCCGCAGCGCGCACGTCACCGAGCCGACGCTCGCCTTCGGACGCAGCGCCGCCGGGGTCGACTTCGGGGCGCCGGACGGACCCGCCGACCTGATCTTCCTGATCGCCGCTCCCGCCGGAGCCGACGACGCCCACCTCACGATCCTCTCGTCGCTGGCCCGGCAGCTCATGAACGAGGAGTTCACCGCGGCGCTGCGCGCCGTGGACGACGCGGCGACCGCGGCGGCGCTGATCCGCGGCGAGAAGCCGACCGAGGAAGCGCTCGGTGCGGCGCAGGCTCCCGCTGAAGACGTCCCCGCTGAAGACGTCCCCGCCGAAGACGCCTCCGCCGAAGACGCCTCCGCTGAGGACGCTCCTGCCGAGGGCGCCCCCGCTCCTGCCGCGAACGAGGACCGCCCCCCGTTCCGGATCGTCGCCGTCACCTCCTGCCCCACCGGTATCGCCCACACCTACATGGCGGCCGAGTCGCTGGAGAAGGCCGGCCGCGAGGCGGGCGTCGAACTCGTCGTCGAGACGCAGGGTTCGGCCGGGTTCACCCGGCTCGACCCGGCCGTGATCGCCGCCGCCGACGGCGTGGTCTTCGCGCACGACGTGCCCGTACGCGACAAGGACCGCTTCGCCGGCAAGCCGACCGTCGACGTCGGCGTGAAGGCGGGCATCAACCGCCCCGGCGAGCTGATCACCGAGGTCCGCGAGAAGGCGGCACGCGGCGAGGTAACCTCCGGTTCCGCGCCGGACACCCCCGTCGACCGGTCCGGCGAATCCGGCGAGGGTTACGGGACCAAGCTCCGTAAGTGGCTGATGTCGGGCGTCAGTTACATGGTCCCGTTCGTCGCCGCGGGCGGTCTGCTGATCGCCCTCGGCTTCGCGATCGGCGGCTACCAGATCAACAAGGCACCCTCGGTCATGGACCACTTCGTGTGGACGCAGGCCGACAGCTGGGGCGCCCTGCTCTTCCAGATCGGCAACGTCGCCTTCGGCTTCCTCGTCCCCGTCCTGGCCGGCTACATCGCCTACGGCATGGCCGACCGCCCCGGCCTCGTCCCGGGCTTCGTCGGCGGCGCGATCTCGCTCACCATCAACGCCGGTTTCCTCGGCGGCCTGGCGGCCGGTCTGATCGCCGGTGGTGTGGTGATGGCGATCCAGCGGGTCCGCATCCCGGCGGCGCTGCGCGGCATCATGCCGGTGGTGGTGATCCCGCTGATCTCCTCGGCGGTCGTCGGGTTCCTGATGTTCGTCGTGATCGGCAAGCCCATCGCCTCCGCGCAGAAGGGCATGACCGACTGGCTGAGCGGCCTCAGCGGCGCCAACGCCGTCCTGCTCGGCGCCCTGCTCGGCCTGATGATGTGCTTCGACCTCGGCGGCCCGGTCAACAAGGTCGCCTACGCCTTCGCCACCGCGGGCATCGCCGTCGCCGAGCCCAGCGACTCCGCGATGAAGATCATGGCCGCGGTGATGGCCGCCGGTATGGTCCCGCCGCTGGCGATGGCCCTGGCGACGACCGTGCGCGGCAGGCTCTTCACGCGGACCGAGCGCGAGAACGGCAAGGCCGCCTGGGTGCTCGGCATCTCCTTCATCTCCGAGGGCGCGATCCCGTTCGCCGCGGCCGACCCGCTGCGCGTGATCCCCTCCTCGATGGTGGGCGGCGCGATCACCGGGGCCCTGTCGATGGCGTTCGGCGCGACGCTGCGCGCCCCGCACGGCGGCGTCTTCGTGGTGCCGCTGATCGGCAACCCGTTCCTCTACCTGGTCGCGATCGCCGCCGGCGTCGCGGTCACCGCCACCCTGGTCGTCGTCCTGAAGGGCCTGCGCAAGCAGGGGCCCCAGGGCGCCGGTGCCGGAGCGGCCGACGGCCGGACGGCCGCCGACGCCGGGACCAAGGAGCCGGTCGCGGCCTGAGGCATGAACAGTCGGCGCTCATAGCCGACGCGAACAGCCGCCCGCTTTGCGGCGGCTGTGAGCGGTTCAGGAACGCTTAACCGCTTCTGCGAGATACATCACGGTCCGGGGTCGAAGTCCCGGACCGTGGTGTTCACTGGGGCGCATGGCTGAGCATGTGTCGATCCTTCAGGTGACCGTGGTGGCCGTCGTCCTGCTGGGGACCGCCCTCTGGGTCGCCGGAGCCGTGCGCCTGCTGCGCCGCGGCCGGCCGACGGAGGCCACTTCCGACCGAAAGGGGGCCACTTCCGACCGGTCGGAGGAGACACCCGGTCGGCCTGAGGAGGTGGCGCGGCGCCGCAGCGAGACCCTTCGGGCGCTGCCCCGCCAGCGCCGCGTCGGCCCCGCCGCCGAGTCGGTCGAACTCAGTTCCCAGGAACGCGCCGCCTTCGCCGCCCTGATCCGGCAGTTCAGCGACAGCCACCGCCGGTAGCCGGGACCGGACCCGGCATCCTTACGGCATCGGCATCGGCGTGAGTGTCAGCCGCAGCGGGCCGCCCGGCGCTCCATCGCGTCGCGGGCCGCCTCCTCCGTCGCGTACACCTCGCACATGTGCCGTCGGTCCGGCGTCGCCGTGTGCTCCACCTCCCAGAGGGAGATCTCGCGTCCGTCCCGCAGCAGGAACGCGTGCTCGTACAGCGAGAAGCACGGGCCGACCCGGCGGCCGGGGCGGCCGAACGCCTGGGTGATCTGGTGGGCGAACGCCTCGCGTTGCAGGAGCGCGGTCAGCGGCGGCTCCGGCAGGTCGGTGTTCTCCGCGCGCCGCAGCAGCCGGCGCGCGTGGTCCGCGGAGTCGTCCGGGACGTAGACGTGGCGGGGCTGGGGGAGCGGCGACAGCTGCACCGTCACGGGCAGCTCGAAGTCAGGGGCGTCCGCCGGCAGCGGCAGCCGGGACGTCGCGGCGCGCAGCTCCTCCTCGTCCGCGTACACCTCGTGCTGGGCCTCGCTGCCGGGCGCGGTGTTGTGGACCAGCTCCCACAGCGTGACCGCCGAGCCGTCGGCGAGCAGCCACGTGTGCCGGTACGTCTCCCGGTGCAGGCCCGCGCTGTGGTGCGCGGAGTGCAGCGAACTGTCCTGGGCCAGCGCGCAGTCGAGAAGCTGTATCGTCTCGTCCGGCAGGTCGAATGAGTTCAGGGCGCGACCGAGGAGTCGCGCGAGGTGCTCCTCCGGAGACTCGGGCGACTCGGGTGGTTCGTACGCTGTTGTGTCGTACGGAACGCTCAAGGCTTCTCCCGGCGTTGCTGCATGTCACCTTGTGGGTGCATACCGTAGCCCCTCGGTCGGACATCATGTCCGCGAACCGAGAAAACGTACGGACAGAAAACGGGCGGGCCGCGCGAGAGGTTCCCGCGCGACCCGCCGTAGCGTCAAAAAGCCCTCGTCAGGCGGCACTTCCCGCGGTCCACTCGCTCCACGACATGTTCCAGCCGTTGAGCCCGTTGTCCGGCGAGACCGTCTTGTCGGGGGAGTTCTTCACCGTGACGACGTCCCCGATGAGCGAGTTGTCGAAGAACCACTTGGCCGTCGTGTCGCCCTGCGCGCCCTGCACGTCGGCCAGTCCCACGCAGCCGTGGCTCGTGCCCTCCCGCCCGAAGGGCGGGTTGCCCCGGCTGTACCAGTAGTTGCCGTGGATGAACGTCCCCGACGACGTCAGCCGCATCGCGTGCGGCACGTCCGGGATGTCGTACTCCCCGCCGTAACCGACCGTCGACCCGTCCATCCGCGTCTGCGTGAACTTCTCCGAGATCACCATCTGGCCGTTGTACGTGGTGTTCTGCGGGCTGCCCGCCGAGATCGGGATCGTCCTGACGGTCTCACCGTCCCGCACCACCGTCATCGTCTGCGTGTTCACGTCCACCGTGGAGACCTGCGAGCGGCCCACGGTGAAGGTGACGGTCTTGTCCTGCACGCCGTAGACGCCGTCCGCGCCCTCCACACCGTCCAGGTCGATCTTCATCGTGACCTTGGAACCGGCCTTCCAGTACTCCTCCGGCCTGAAGTCGAGCCGCTGCGTCCCGAACCAGTGCCCCTCCACCTGCTGGCCGCTGTCGGACGTCACCGTGATGTGCGACTGCACGGCCTTCTTCTCGCTGATCGCCTTGTCGAAGGTGAACGAGACCGGCATCCCGACCCCGACCTTGGCGCCGCCGTCCGGCGTGTACGTACCGATGAAGCTGTTGCCCGTCGAGACCGTCGTGAAGATGGAGTTGGCCGCGGCCGTGTGCCCGTCCCCGTCCTTCGCCGTCGCCGCTATCCGGTACTTCGTCCCCCGCTCCAGCTGCTCCTCCGGCTTCCACACGGTGTCGTTCCCGGACAGCGCCCCGGGCACGGCCGCCCCGGTCTCGGCCACGGTCATCTTCACCTCGGTCAGCTTGCCGTCGCTGACCTTCACGCCGGTCGCGTTGATGGACGCGTTCGTCGAACCGTCCTTCGCCGAGATCGCGATCTCCGGCGCGGACGCCTTGCCGTCCTTGCCTTCTCCGTTGTCCGCGGTGGCGTCGCCGCCGCAGGCAGTGAGGGTGAGGGCGCCGACCATCAGGGCGGCACAGGCCCCCAGTACGCGCCGCGCGTGAATGTCCGGCGTTGTCACGGGCTGCTCCAGGTTGTCGTGTGGTGAGTGTTCCGCTCCCCTGCGCGGGGGAAGAGCGGCCCACGGCACCCGGAGGTTCCCTCCGTCCCCCGCCGATCACCGTCACGTGACAGAACCGGGACAATCGCCCACTCAACCGTTCACCCGACCACCCCTCGCGTCACCTCCCCCCACCGTTCCCGTACAACTCCTCGTACGACGGCCAGCTCCCGCCCGGCCCCGCCACCGGCTCCGCCGCCCGCACCGCCCGCACGATCGCCCGGGTCACGACGTCCGCGCCCGCCGCGAGCACCTCGTTGAGCGCGAGCGGCTGCCCGGGCAGCGGCGGCCCGTCACCCGTCGCCAGCGCGAAGACGGTGTCCCCGTCATGGAGCAGATGCACCGGCCGTACGGCCCGCGCGATGCCGTCGTGCGCCGTGCCCGCCAGCTTCTGCGCCTGGGCCCGCGTCAGCGCGGTGTCGGTGGCGACGACGGCGAGCGTGGTGTTCAGCGGCGGCGAACCGTTGCCCGCCGCGGTCTGGGCCAGCCGCCGCCGCGCCGCGGCGTGCACCTCCGCCGGCGGGCACGCCGTACGGCCTTGCAGCAACTCCCCGTACAGCGCCCCCGTTCCCGGCTCCACCGCGGAGCCCGCCGCGTTGGCCACGACCAGCGCGGCCACCGTGATCCCCGAGCCGAGCCGCACGCTCGCGGTACCGATGCCGCCCTTCAGCGCCCCGATCGCCGCTCCGGTGCCCGCGCCGACGCATCCCTCGGTCACCGGCGCGCCCGGCTCGCTCGCGGCGGCGGCCTCGACCGCCGCCCGGCCGGTGGCCGCGTCCGGGCGGGCCCGGAAGTCGCCGCCGCGGCCGAGGTCGAAGACGCAGGCGGCCGGCACGACCGGCACCACGTGCGTCGGGTCCGGGCCCACCCGCACCCCGCGGCCCCGCTCCTCCAGCCAGGCCATCACGCCCGACGCCGAGTCCAGGCCGTAGGCGCTGCCGCCGGTCAGCACGAAGGCCTCGACCTTCTGCACCACGTTGCGCGGGTCCAGCGCGTCGGTCTCCTTGGTGCCGGGCCCGCCGCCGCGCACGTCCACGGCCGCGGTCGCCCCGCCCTCGGGTGCCAGCACCACGGTGGTGCCGGTGAGCCAGCCGCCGCCGGTGCGGGTCGCGTGCCCCACCCGCAGCCCCGCGACATCCGTCAGCGCGTCGAGCGCCCCGCCCTGTGTCATGCCTTCACCGTCCTGCGTGCCGTCAGGGTGACGCCGACCACCACCGCCAGTGCGGCCACGATGCCCGCGACGAGCACCGCCTGTTCCCCGAGGAACGGGCACACGATGATCAGCAGGGAGGTGGTCGGCAGGATGAGCTGCTCCGCGATACCGGCCTTGTAGTGGCGCGAGTGCAGCGCCCACACGGTGAGGAAGAACAGCGCGGTCGGCAGGGCCACCGCGGCGGAGGCGGCGAGCCGCGAGATGTGCGCCTCGCCGATCGCCTGCTCGACCGCGACCTCGAGCCCCGCGCCGATCGCCGCGGCCGACGCGAAGATCAGGTAGTGGCCGTATCCCCACAGGAACGCCTGCCGCTGGGACCGCAGGTGCTCGTGCCCCGGCACCACGAAGTAGACCCACCAGGCGGCGAACACGATCAGCAGCCCGCCCACGGCGATCGGCAGCAGCGCGCCCAGCTCCTCGTGCTTGTCCGCCGCCGACTTCACGGCGACCGTGGCGGCCGCGATCGTCTCGCCGAGCACGATGATGGTGAACAGGCCGTAGCGCTCGGCGATGTGATGCGGGTGCCAGGCGGAGGGCACGTGCCGCTCCGCGAACACCGGGACGGCCAGCTCGACGAGGACCATCACCAGGAACAGCCACGGCCGCGCGGACTGCGGCAGCACGATCAGTCCGAGCCAGCCGACCTGGCACAGCAGCACACCGCCCGCGTACCGAAGCGCCATCCGTCTCTCGGCGCCACCGGCGGACCGGGCCGCGCGCAGCCACTGGGTGATCATGGCCAGCCGCATGATCACGTAGCCGAGCCAGACGAACAGGAAGTCGTGGTCCTGGAAGGCTCTCGACACTCCGGCCGCGAGCACCAGCACACCGGCGATCTGGAGCAGCGTGACGAACCGGTACAGCGCGTCGTCGTTGTCGTACGCCGAGGCGAACCAGGTGAAGTTCATCCAGGCCCACCAGATCGCGAAGAAGATCATCGCGTAGTACATGATCCCCGTGCCCGCGTGCCCCTCGGCGACGGCGTGCACGAGCTGGACCCCGCCCTGGGCGACGGCCACGACGAAACAGAGGTCGAAGAACAGCTCCAGCGGCGACGCGACCCGGTGTGCCTCGCCCTTGGCGCGAGCGGTCATCCGGCGCAGCGGTCCGCGGTCGGCCGCTTCCGGAGTGCGGGTGGGTTCGGGTTCGGAGGAGGAACTGGTCGTCATACCGCCAAGCACAGCAGAAAAGATCCAGAAACGCTCGTACGGGGGCGGGACGTACCCTGGACGCATGAGCAGCACCCCCGATCCCGCGCCGCGGCCGACGTCCTCCGGTGCCGGGCGCCCGGAGAACCCCAAGGCCGCACTGGTCTTCGACGACCCGCTGAGCCGGCAGTCCTCGGACGACACGGACCGCGGCTGGGGCGAGCGGACCGACGGCGACGGTGACAGCGCGGCCGACCTGAAGCGCTTCCTCGACGAGAAGCCGCCGCACCACCTCTGACGCCGGCTCCGGGCCGGAGCCTCGGCGGCCGCCACGGCAGGACGCCGGCGCGCTACTCCCGGTCGCGGCCGCCCGCCTCGCGCTGCTGGGCCAGCAGCGCGTCGCGGATCTCCTTGAGCACCGCCAGCTCGGTCACCTCGATCACCTCGGAGGTGCTTTCCTTCGCCTTCCGGCGGGCCTGCTGCATGGCCAGATACTTGGACATGGGCAGAACCATGAGGAAGTAGACGACGGCCGCGGTGATCAGGAAGCTGAGCGTCGCGCTGAGCACCGAGCCCCACATGATGGGGATGCCCTTCTGGACCGTGCCGTCCGCCGACATGGCGCAGGGCGCTTGCAGGCACGAGTGGTACTTGTCGAGATCCTTGGTGCCGAACGCGCCCACCAGCGGGTTGATGATGCCCTTCACCAGTGAGTTCACGATGTTGGTGAAGGCCGCGCCGATGACGACCGCGACTGCCAGGTCGACGACGTTGCCACGCATCAAGAAGGCTTTGAAGCCATCCCAGACGCCCGGCTCCTTCTTCTCGCTCACCACAAGGCCCCTTCGCGCACGTCGTAGATCGAACAGTTCCGCAACCTACGTCAGGGCCCGCCCGACCTGTCCAATCGGACCCCTCGATCGAGGGACTTGACAGCGCATCGCAGGTCAGCACAGCGTCACCGCCAGCCGTGCGGAAGTGCTGGCCCCGACCAGCCGGGCCGCCGTGGCGCGGGGGACCGCGAGCACCACCAGCGCACCCGTCTCCACGGCGCCGACGTCCGGCACCTCGGTCACACGCGCGCCCGACGCGACGACCCGTGTCCCGCCGCCGCTGTCCGCCGCGACGACGTCCACCCGGTCGCCCGGCCGCAGCAGCCGGACCGTGGCCCCGTCGGCGATCCGCACCGGCGCGGTCACCGTCCGGACCGCGCTCCGCGCACGTCCGGCGGCCGGGGCGGGCGCGGCCGCGGCAGCGGTGGCGGCGGGACCGGGCGGCGCCGGATGACCCCGGGCCCGCCCGGCGTCACCGGGCCCCGCCGCGACGAGCGCGGCAGCGGTGACCGCGAGACCCGCGGCGACGGCCCGCCTGCGGTGCCGCAGCAACCGCCGCAGCCGGCCGTGCCCGCCGCGCACCCGGACGGGAGGGAAGTGCGGCACCTCGCACGTGGGCGGGGCGTCCGGGCCGAGCGGGCCAGCGGAAGTCGGACGCTCCGCCCACGAGGGAGGAGAGGGAAGAGAAGGAGGAGAAGGAGAAGCGGGAGGAGAGGGGATCCGCTGTGCCATGAGTGCCACCACCTGCGACGAGAGACCGGCCGGAACGGCTTGCGATCCCACGATGAGGCACGGCGGCGAAGTCCGCCGGAGCCCGTGGATTACCCACGGGTTGTGGACAACTCCGTCCCCCGAACGGGAAGTTCCGCCCGGCCTGCCCGGCCCGCCTGCCCGGCCCGCCTGGCCCGCCTGCCTGGCCCGCCTGCCTGGCCCGCCTGGCCGGTCTGCCTGGCCGGTCTGCCTGGCCCGCCTGCCTGGCCCGCCTGGCCGGTCTGCCTGGCCCGCCTGCCTGGCCCGCCTGCCTGGCCCGCCCGCCCGGCCTGCCTGCCTGCCCGGTCTGCCTGGCCCGCCCGCCCGCCCGGCCCGCCTGGCCCGCCCGGCCTCGGGCAGCTCGCAGCCCGCCCCGCCTCAGGGCAGCTCGAACCCCGGGTCCATCCCGCCCAGCGCCGTCGTGCACAGGCAGTCCCGCGCCCCGTTCGCCGGCAGTCCCGCGATCGCCTCGAAGAGCACCCCGCGCAACCGGTCGACGTTGGCCGCGAACACCTTCAGCACGTCCTCGTGCGAGACGCCCTCGCCGGTCTCGGCGCCCGCGTCGAGGTCGGTGACGAGGGTCAACGACGTGTAGCAGAGTTCCAGTTCACGGGCGAGCGTGGCCTCGGGGTGACCGGTCATGCCCACCACCGACCAGCCCTGCGCCTGGTGCCAGAGGGACTCGGCCCGGGTCGAGAACCGCGGGCCCTCGACGACCACGAGCGTGCCGCCGTCCACCGGTTCCCAGTCCCGTCCGCGCGCGGCCGCGAGGGCCGCCGCGCGCCCGGCGGGGCAGTAGGGGTCGGCCAGCGACACGTGCACGACGTTCGGCACCCGGCCGCCGGGCAGCGGCAGCCCGTCGAAGTACGTCTGGGTCCTGGCCTTCGTACGGTCGACGAGCTGGTCCGGGACGAGGAGGGTGCCAGGACCGTACTCGGGCCGCAGGCCGCCGACGGCGCAGGGGCCGAGCACCTGCCGTACGCCGACGGAGCGCAGGGCCCAGAGGTTGGCGCGGTAGTTGATGCGGTGCGGCGGCAGGTGGTGGCCGCGGCCGTGGCGGGGGAGGAACGCGACGCGCCGGCCCGCGACCTCGCCGAGGAAGAGGGAGTCGCTGGGCGGTCCGTAGGGGGTGTCGACCTGTATCTCGGTCACGTCGTCCAGGAACGAGTAGAGCCCCGAGCCGCCGATGACCCCGATCTCGGCCGCCGGAGCCTGCTTCTGGGCGGGGTCCTGCGCGTTCTCGTTCACCATGTTCGCCATGGAGCGCACCCTAGCCGGACCCGGAGAACAGCCGGACCCGGAGAACGCCGAAGGCCCCGCCGTCCGGGACGGCGGGGCCTTCAGAGCGAGCACTGGCTGCCGGGTACGGGCCGGTGCGTACGCGGTACGCGGTCTACGCGGCGGAGCTGCCGGCCGACGAGGAACCCGCCGAGGACGACTTCGAGTCCGAGGACGACGAAGAGGACGACGAGGACGTGGTCGACGACTTGGAGTCGGACGACGAACTCGACTTCGAGGACGACGCCGGGCTGCTGCTCGACGAGGAGCCGCGGCTGTCGTTCCGGTAGAACCCGGAGCCCTTGAACACAATGCCGACGGCCGAGAACACCTTCTTCAGGCGGCCACCGCAGTTGGGGCACTCGGTCAGAGCGTCGTCGGTGAACTTCTGCACCGCCTCGAGGCCCTCGCCACACTCGGTGCACTGGTACTGGTAGGTCGGCACTGGTCTTCCTCCTGGCACTCTCACTCAATGAGTGCTAACGACGGTCCATAGTGACCTATTCCCGGGGATCAGTCCACTGCCACCGGAGAGCGGTGACCGACGCCACGTGCCACCGTCCGGCTCCGCGAGGGCGGTGACAGGTGTGACGAGAGGGTCAGGAGGGTCGCCAGCGCAAGCACCGTACCGGCCATCGGGACCAGGAAACCGGCGCCGTCCCACAGGCGGTCCTCGAGCTGTCCGGCGGCCGTGACGGCCGCCGCCTGGCCCAGTGCCACCGCGCCGGTCAGCCAGGTGAAGGCCTCGGTGCGGACGGCCGCCGGGACGAGGGCCTCGACCAGGGTGTAGCCGGTGATCAGGGCGGGCGCGATGCACATGCCGACCAGCAGGCCGACACCGGCGAGCACGACGACGGAGTGGGCGGCCCACAGTCCGGAGGCGGTCAGTGCGAGCGCGGTGTACCCGAGGACGAGCCGCCGCCGCGGGGCCGCCTTCCAGGCGATGGCGCCGCAGACGATCCCGGAGAGCATGTTGCCCGCGGCGAAGATCCCGTACAGGACGCCGTTCAGGCCGGGTTCGCCGATGGACTCGGTGAAGGCGGCGAGCGAGACCTGCATGCCGCCGAAGACCGAGCCGATGCCCAGGAAGGTCGCGATCAGGACCCGCACCCCGGGGACGGCCAGTGCCAAGGCGTGCTCCACGCGCGCGTGCTCCGTGTCTCCGGCGCCCTGGAGCCGCCCTTCGGGCTCCGCCTCCGCACAGCGCCGGGCGGCCACCGCGGGCTGCGTGCTCTTCTGCGCGGCGAAGAGCAGTCCGCCCACCAGGGTCAGCGCGGCCTCGGTCAGCAGCCCGGCGGCAGGGTTCACGGCGGTGCACAGGGCGGTGGCGAGCAGGGGTCCGAAGACGAAGGTGAGCTCGTCGGTGACGGACTCGAAGGCCGCCGCGGTCGTCATCAGCGGGGAGTCCGCGAGCTTGACGCCCCAGCGGGCGCGGACCATCGGGCCGACCTGCGGCACCGAGGCGCCGGTGGGCACGGCGGCCGCGAACAGCGCCCACAGGGGCGCGTCCGACAGCGCCAGAGCCGTCAGCGCGAGGCCCGCCAGGGCGTGCACGAGCACCCCGGGCAGCAGGACGGCGCGCTGGCCGTAGCGGTCGGCGAGCCGTCCGCTGTAGGGGGCGAACAGCGCCATGGCGACGCCGGTCACGGCGGCGACGGCGCCCGCGGCCCCGTAGGAGCCGCTGGTGTGCTGCACCAGGAGCACGATGGAGATGGTGAGCATCGCGAACGGCTGCCGTGCGGCGAAGCCGGGGAGCAGGAACGTCCAGGCGCCGCGTGTGCGCAGCAGCTGTCCGTACCCGGGGCGGGAGGTGACCGTGGACGCCACGGCCCATGCCTTTCTGCCGCCTGGTAGCGCGCCCGTGCGGGGGGCGCCGAGAGCTGTCCTCTTGCGCGGAACTGCGGTAGATACCGGCGCCCGATGAGGGAGGACGTCCCGGCCGCCATACGGTCGCGCCAGCTCTGCGTCAGGCAGAGTTGGTTCGATCAGGGTGCGCACCGATCGTACAGGGGTGCGAGCCGGCGGAGCCGGGCGAACCGGCCCTCCCAGGGACCCTCATCGCCCGGCCCGCTGCCCCGCCCCGCGATCCGTCCCGTCGTCCGACGTGCCCAGCCAGCCGGCGAGCTTGCCGCCCTGCCCGACCGCGCGCAGCCGCTTCTCGGCCGCGTCCCTGACCGGGTCGGTGGCCACCACGAGCAGTTCGTCACCGTGCCGCAGGACGGTGGTCGGCAGCGGCACGAAGGACGTGCCCTCGCGGACGACGAGCGTGACGGCGGCGCCCGCGGGCAGCCGCAGTTCGCTCACCTCGACGCCGTGCATGCGGGACCCCTCCGGGATGCCCACGGACAGCAGATGCCCGCGCAGGCGCTCCAGGGGCGCCGATTCGATCCCCAGGTCGGCGGTTCCGGCGGAGGTGTCCAGGCGCAGCTTCCGGGCCAGCCAGGGAAGCGTGGGTCCCTGGATGAGGGTGTAGACGACGACCAGGACGAAGACGATGTTGAAAACCCGCTCACTGCCCGTCACCCCGTTCACCATCGGGATGGTCGCCAGGATGATGGGCACGGCGCCGCGCAGTCCGGCCCAGGACATCAGGGCCTTCTCCTGCCAGGGGAGTCGGAACGGCAGCAGCGTGGCGAAGACGCTCAGGGGGCGTGCCACCACGGTCAGCACCAGACCGATGACGAGGGCGGGCCAGATGTCGTCGGCCATCTCGTGCGGGGTGACGAGCAGGCCGAGCAGGACGAACATGCCGATCTGGGCGATCCAGCCGAGACCCTCGGCGAAGCCGCGGGTGGCCGGCCAGTGCGGCAGCTTGGCGTTGCCGAGCAGCATCGAGGCGAGGTAGACGGCGAGGAAGCCGCTGCCGTGGGCGAGCGCCCCGGCGGCGTACGCGGTGACGGCGATGGCCATGACGGCGATCGGGTAGAGGCCGGAGGCGGGCAGCGCCACGTGCCGCAGCCCGAACGCGCCGAGCCAGCCGACCGCGAGACCGATGGCGGCGCCGATGGCGAGCTCCAGGGCTATCTCGCCGAGCAGCACGTACCAGTGCTCCACCGGGCCCGCCGTGGAGAACGCGACGACCAGGATGACCACCGGGGCGTCGTTGAACCCCGATTCGGCCTCGAGCATGCCCGTCACGCGCGCGGGCAGCGGGATGCGCCGCAGGACCGAGAAGACCGCCGCCGCGTCCGTCGAGGACACCACCGCTCCGACGATGAGCGCCTGCCGCCATTCGAGCCCGACCACGTAGTGCGCGCCGGCGGCCGTCACCCCGACGCTCACCGCGACACCGGCGAGCGCCAGCGCGGAGGCCGCCGGCAGCACCGGCCCGACCTCTTTCCACTTCGTGCCCAGGCCGCCCTCGGCGAGGATCACGACCAGGGCCGCGTACCCGATGACCTGGGTCATCTCGGCGCTGTCGAAGTGGATGTCGCCGAGGCCGTCCTGGCCCATGGCGACGCCTATCCCCAGATAGACGAGCAGGCTGGGCAGGCCGCTGCGGGACGAGATGCGGACCGCCGCCACGGCGACGAGCAGGACGAGCGAGCAGATGAGCAGGAGCTGGTTGAGGTGGTGGACAGTCAGCGGCCGTTCCCTTCCTTGACGCACGCGATCAGCGCGAGCTCACGGACTTTGCAACCCGAGCACTTCGTTCCTGATATCGGTCACGGAACCCAAGTACTTCGTTACCTTACCTAACTCTTGACGTTTTCTTGACGCTCGTGGGGCAAGATCGAACGCTCATACCCCCGGGATCCCGACTCCGCGTCAAGGCGCGGCGGGCCCTGCGCCTACAGTTGCTCCAGCGCTCATTCGAAGTCACAGCCCGGCCTGCCGCTCGCGTAAGGACAGCAAGGACAGCGATGCCCCCCAACACCACCGCCTCTTCCGGCCAAAAGCCCGGCAAGTCCGGCAGGAAGAAGGGGCGCAGAGCCCGTCTGATCGTGATCGTTCTGGTGCTGGCCATCGTCGGCGGCGTCGCCTACG
Organism: Streptomyces sp. NPDC059785; assembly: GCF_042732375.1. Classification (NCBI taxonomy): domain Bacteria; kingdom Bacillati; phylum Actinomycetota; class Actinomycetes; order Kitasatosporales; family Streptomycetaceae; genus Streptomyces; species Streptomyces sp. NPDC059785. The sequence continues at coordinate 29,992 of NZ_JBHWHV010000062.1, read as the reverse complement.
GCGCCTACTGGACCATCAGCACCGTCCGCGCCTCCCTGCCGCAGACCAAGGGCTCGATCGAGCTCAGCGGCCTGTCGGGGCCGGTCGACGTGAAGCGGGACGGCTACGGCATCCCGCAGATCTACGCCTCCTCCGACGAGGACCTGTTCATGGCGCAGGGCTACGTCCAGGCGCAGGACCGGTTCTACGAGATGGACGTGCGCCGCCACATGACCTCGGGCCGGCTGTCCGAGATGTTCGGCAAGGGACAGGTGAAGAACGACGAATTCCTGCGCACCCTCGGCTGGCACCGCGTGGCGCAGAAGGAGTACGACACCAAGCTGTCGGACTCCACGAAGAAATACCTCCAGGCGTACGCCAAGGGGGTCAACGCCTACCTCAAGGGCAAGGACGGCGCGGACCTCTCCCTGGAGTACGCGGCCCTGGGCTTCACCAACGACTACAAGCCCGAGAAGTGGACCCCGGTCGACTCGGTGGCCTGGCTCAAGGCGATGGCCTGGGACCTGCGCGGCAACATGCAGGACGAGATCGACCGCTCCCTGATGACCAGCCGCCTCGGCCCGAAGCAGATCGCCGACCTGTACCCGGACTACCCGTACAGCCGGAACAAGACGATCGTCCAGGAGGGCCAGTACGACGAGGTCACCCAGACCTGGTCGCAGAGCTCCTCGTCCTCCTCCACGGGCTCCGCGGCGGGCACGGGGCTGGCCGGCGGCACCGAGGCGCCCAGCGGCTTCCAGAGCCAGCTCTCGGGCCTCTACGACGTCCTGGACGACGTCCCCACGGCCGTCGGCGTGAACGGCAACGGCATCGGCTCGAACTCCTGGGTCGTCGACGGCGACCACACCATCACCGGCAAGCCGCTGCTCGCCAACGACCCGCACCTGTCCGCCTCGCTGCCGTCGGTCTGGTACCAGATGGGCCTGCACTGCCGCAGCGTGAACGCCAAGTGCCAGTACGACGTCGCGGGCTACACCTTCGCCGGGATGCCCGGCGTCGTCATCGGCCACAACCAGGACATCGCCTGGGGCCTGACCAACTCCGGGGTCGACGTCTCCGACCTCTACCTGGAGAAGCTCACCGGGGACGGCTACCAGTACGACGGCAAGGTGGTGCCGTTCACGACCCGCAAGGAGAAGATCGACGTCGCGGGCGGCAAGTCCAAGACGATCGTCGTGCGGGAGACCGGCAACGGGCCGCTGCTCTCGGACCGCGACGACGAGCTCGTCAAGGTCGGCAAGAAGGCCACCGTCGACACCGCGGCGCCCGACCGCGGCGACGGCTACGGCATCTCGCTGCGCTGGACCGCGCTCGAGGCGGGCAACACCATGGACGCCGTCTTCGAGCTGGACAAGGCGTCGGACTGGACCGAGTTCCGCAAGGCGTCCGAGTCCTTCGAGGTCCCCTCGCAGAACCTGGTCTACGCCGACACCGACGGCAACATCGGCTACCAGCTCCCGGGCCGGATCCCCACGCGCGGCAAGGGCGACGGCTCGCTGCCGTCGCCGGGCTGGGACTCCAAGTACCGCTGGACCGGCTACATCGACCAGGACGAGCTGCCCTACGAGTACAACCCCAAGCGCGGCTACATCGTGACCGCCAACCAGGCCGTCGTCGACGAGGACAAGTACCCCTACACGCTCACCACGGACTGGGGCTACGGCGCGCGCAGCCAGCGGATCACCGACCTGATCGAGTCGAAGATCAAGGGCGGCGGCAAGATCTCGACCGACGACATGCGCCAGATGCAGCTCGACAACAGCAGCGAGATCGCCAAGCTGCTGGTGCCCAAGCTGCTCGACATCGACGTCTCCGACCCGGACGTCCGCCAGGCCCAGAAGCTTCTGGAGGGCTGGGACTACACCCAGGACGCCGACTCAGCGGCGGCCGCTTACTTCAACGCGACCTGGCGCAACATCCTCAAGCTCGCCTTCGGCAACAAGCTCCCCAAGGAGCTGCGGGTCAAGGGCCAGTGCCTGTCGGTGGACCGGGTGGACACCACCGGGCCCGCGGACGAGGACCAGAAGGTGCGCGAGTGCGGCGAGCGCGACGCGGACCAGGCGCAGCCGGACGGCGGCGACCGCTGGTTCGAGGTGGTCCGCAAGATCATCGACGACGAGGACAACGACTGGTGGCAGTCGCCCAAGTCGCGCACCGACAAGGCCACGGACACCCGTGACGAGCTGCTCGGGCGGGCCATGAAGGACGCCCGCTGGGAGCTGACGGCCAAGCTGGGCAAGGACATCGACACCTGGTCCTGGGGCCGGCTGCACCGTCTGTTCCTGAAGAACCAGACCCTCGGCACCGAGGGCCCGAGCCTGCTGAAGTACGCGCTCAACCGCGGTCCCTGGAAGCTCAGCGGCGGCGAGGCGACGGTCAACGCGACCGGCTGGAACGCGGCCGGGGGCTACAACGTCGTCTGGGTCCCGTCGATGCGCATGGTGGTGAACCTCGGGGACCTCGACAAGTCGAAGTGGATCAACCTCACCGGCGCCTCGGGACACGCCTACAGCGCCCACTACACCGACCAGACGGAGAAGTGGGTCAAGGGCGAGCTGTTGTCCTGGTCGTTCTCGGACAAGGCCGTCGACAAGAGCACGAGCGACACGCTGCTGCTGAAGCCGTGACGCCCGGCGGATCGTGAAAGTGGCCCTCCACGCGCGCGGGGAGGGCCACTTCCGTTCTCCCGCCGTCAGCGGAACCGGCGCACCCCCGAGGGCGTCACCACCGCGTGCACCGGCCGGTCGTGCGGCTCCCCGGGGATCCGCTCGACGACCTCGGCGTCGTACAGCAGCACCACCAGGGCCGGACCGGCGCCCGTGGCCTCCAGCCGGGCCAGCACCCGGTCGTACGAGCCGCCGCCGCGGCCCAGGCGCGTGCCGCGCGCGTCGACCGCGAGGCCGGGCAGCAGCACGGCGTCGGCCTCCAGGACGGCCGCCGGGCCGAGCGGCTCGCCCGACGGCTCCAGGAGGGCCATCCGCCCGCCCCCCCGGCGCTCGACGAGCGCATCCACGCCGTCGTACCTCCCCCAGTCCAGATCGTCGTCCGGCAGCAGCCGGGGCAGGAGTACGCGCACGCCCCGCGCGCGCAGCGCGTCCAGGACGGCCGCGGTACCCGGCTCACCGCCCACGGAGACGTACGCCGCCACCGTGCGCGCGTGCGCCAGTTCGGGCAGCCGGAGCGCGTGGACGGCCAGGGCGGCGGCCGATTCCCGCACGTCACCGGCCGTCAACCTGTTCCTCACCGCGAGGAGTTCCCGTCGCAACGTTCGCTTGTCAGGCTCCGCTCGGGGACCGAGATGGCTCACAGGTGACTCCCGTATTCTCGTAATGCGCTCAAATGAGAACGAATTAACCGGAGCCACAGATTCCGCACATAGCCACCGGATATGGTTGCGGGCATGAGCGAGTCACACCCCAGGATCAGCAAGGCTGTCATCCCCGCAGCAGGCCTCGGCACCCGGTTCCTGCCGGCCACCAAAGCCACTCCCAAGGAGATGCTGCCGGTCGTCGACAAGCCCGCGATCCAGTACGTGGTCGAAGAGGCCGTATCCGCGGGGCTCGACGACGTCCTCATGATCACCGGTCGTAACAAGCGTCCCCTGGAGGACCACTTCGACCGCAACTACGAGCTCGAGTCCGCCCTCCAGAAGAAGGGCGACGCGAGCCGGCTCGCCAAGGTCCAGGAGTCCAGCGACCTGGCCACCATGCACTACGTCCGCCAGGGCGACCCCAAGGGGCTCGGCCACGCGGTCCTGTGCGCCGCCCCGCACGTCGGCAGCGAGCCCTTCGCCGTCCTCCTCGGCGACGACCTGATCGACCCGCGCGACCCCCTGCTCGCCCGCATGGTCGAGGCCCAGGAGCAGCACGGCGGCAGCGTCGTCGCCCTCATGGAGGTCGCCCCCGAGCAGATCCACCTCTACGGGTGCGCCGCCGTCGAGGCCACCGGCGACGACGACATCGTCAAGGTGACGGACCTGATCGAGAAGCCGGACGCGGCGGACGCACCCAGCAACTACGCGGTCATCGGCCGCTACGTGCTCGACCCCGGCATCTTCGACATCCTGCGCAAGACCGAGCCCGGCCGCGGCGGCGAGATCCAGCTCACCGACGCCCTCCAGCAGCTCGCCGCGGACGAGAAGATCGGCGGCCCGGTGCACGGCGTGGTCTTCAAGGGCCGCCGCTATGACACCGGCGACCGCGGCGACTACCTGCGTGCCATTGTCAGACTCGCGTGCGAACGTGAAGACCTGGGCCCGGACTTCCGGACCTGGCTTCGCAGTTACGTCACCGAGGAGATGTAGCAATTTGACCAGCCCCGCGACCCGTGTCACCGGCCAGGACCACATCTGGTCGGTGACCGAGCACCTGGAGGACATCCTCTCCGCCGTCCGCCCCCTCGATCCGATCGAGTTGCAGCTCCTCGACGCCCAGGGCTGCGTCCTGGTGGAGGACGTCACGGTGCCGGTCTCCCTGCCGCCGTTCGACAACAGCTCGATGGACGGGTACGCGGTCCGGGTCGCCGATGTCGCGGGCGCCAGCGAGGAGTTCCCGGCCGTCCTGACCGTCGTCGGCGACGTGGCCGCGGGCCAGGCCGAGCCGCCGTACGTGGGGCCCGGCGAGGCGGCGCGCATCATGACCGGCGCCCCGCTGCCGCCCGGCGCCGAGGCGGTCGTCCCCGTGGAGTGGACCGACGGCGGCCTGGGCAAGGGCGCCGTCTCCGGGATGCGGGCCCACAGCGCGTCCCCCGAGGGCGCCTCGGGCCAGGTGCGGGTCCACCGCCCGGCCGAGGAGCGCGCGCACGTGCGCGCGGAGGGCAGCGACGTCAGGGCCGGTGACCGGGCCCTGACGGCCGGCACGGTCCTCGGCCCGCCGCAGATCGGCCTGCTCGCCGCCATCGGCCGCGGCACGGTACGCGTGCGCCCGCGCCCGCGCGTGGTCGTCCTCTCCACCGGCAGCGAGCTCGTCCAGCCCGACGAGGAGCTGGGCTCCGGCCAGATCTACGACTCCAACAGCTTCGCCCTCACCGCCGCCGCGGCGGACGCCGGGGCGATCGCCTACCGCGTGGGCGCGGTCGCCGACGACGCCGAGACGCTCCGCGCCACCATCGAGGACCAGCTCATCCGCGCGGACCTGCTGGTCACCACCGGCGGCGTCAGCGTCGGGGCGTACGACGTGGTCAAGGAGGCCCTGTCCTCGGTCGGCGACGAGGACGAGGCGGGCAGCGGCGTCGACTTCCGCAAGCTCGCCATGCAGCCCGGCAAGCCCCAGGGCTTCGGCGGCATCGGCCCCGACCACACCCCGCTGCTCGCCCTCCCGGGCAACCCGGTCTCCTCGTACGTCTCCTTCGAGCTGTTCGTCCGCCCCGCGATCCGCACCATGGCGGGCCTGACGGACGTGCACCGGCCCACCACCCGGGCCACCCTGCGCACCGGCAAGGCGCTGACCTCTCCGGAGGGCCGCCGGCAGTTCCTGCGCGGCACGTACGCGGACGGCGAGGTGACGCCCGTCGGCGGCGCCGGATCCCACCTGATCGCCGCGCTCGCCCACGCCGACTCGCTGATCGTCGTCCCCGAAGAGGTCACCTCCGTCGAGCCCGGCACGGAGGTCGAGGTGGTCCTGCTCGGCTGACCGCCCGGGCTTGGCGGTACCGTTGCGCGCACAACAGGCCACGCGCCGCACCGCGACGGGCCCTGACCGGGAGCGCCACAGCAGATGAGTACGCAGGACCGACTGACACACATCGACGACGCGGGCGCGGCCCGGATGGTCGACGTATCCGGCAAGGACGTGACCGCGCGCACCGCCCGCGCCAGCGGCCGGGTCCTGGTCTCACCCCGTGTGGTCGAGCTGCTGCGCGGCGAGGGCGTCCCCAAGGGCGACGCCCTCGCCACCGCGCGCATCGCGGGCATCATGGGCGCCAAGCGCACCCCCGAGCTGATCCCGCTGTGCCACCCGTTGTCTGTGTCGGGTGTCAAGGTTGATCTGTCGGTCGCCGACGACGCGGTGGAGATCCGCGCCACGGTGAAGACCACGGACCGTACGGGCGTCGAGATGGAGGCGCTCACCGCGGTCGGCGTCGCGGCGCTCACGGTGATCGACATGGTCAAGGCGGTCGACAAGGGGGCGGTCATCACGGACGTGCGGGTTGAGGAGAAGACCGGCGGCAAGTCGGGCGACTGGCGCCGGGAGCCGGGCGGCGTGAGCCGTGGGCCGGGCGACGGAAGCCGTGGGTCGGCTGACGTGAGCCGTGAGTCGGGCGACGGGAGCCGTGAGTCGGGCGACGGGAGCCGGGCATGACGCCCCGGCCGTACCGCGCGCTCGTCGTCACGGCCTCCAACCGCGCCGCCGCCGGGGTCTACCAGGACCGGGGCGGCCCCCTGATCACCGCGGCGCTTCAGTCGTACGGCTTCGCGGCGGACGGCCCGCGGGTGGTCCCGGACGGCGATCCGGTCGAGGCGGAGCTGCGGGCCGGCGTCGAGGCCGGGTACGACGTCGTCGTGACCACCGGCGGCACCGGCATCTCGCCCACCGACCGCACCCCCGAGGCCACCCGGAGCGTCATCGACCGCGAGGTGCCGGGCATCGCCGAGGCGATCCGTGCCTACGGCCGGGAGAAGGTGCCGACGTCGGCGCTCTCCCGGGGCCTCGCGGGGGTCGCCGGGCGGACGCTGATCGTGAACCTGCCCGGCTCCACCGGCGGCGTACGCGACGGCCTGGCCGTCCTGGAGCCGCTGCTCAGACACGCCGTCGACCAGATCCGCGGCGGTGACCACCCGGGGAACAGCGGCAGTGGGGGTGCGAGCTGAACAGCCCATCCTGGCCCGTGGAGCTGACGGACGGCGAGGTCGTCCTGCGGCCGATAAAGGTGCGCGACCAGCGGGCCTGGCGCGAGGTCAACCGGCGCAACCGGGACTGGCTGCGGCCCTGGGAGGCGACCATCCCGCCGCCCACGGCGAGCGGCCCGACGGCGCACCGGCCGACGTACCGGCAGATGGTCAGGCACCTGCGCGCCGAAGCCAGTGCGGGCCGGATGCTGCCCTTCGTGATCGAGTACCAGGGGCGGCTCGCCGGGCAGTTGACGGTCGCCGGGATCACCTGGGGCTCGATGTGCTCGGGGCACATCGGCTACTGGGTGGACGAGGCCGTGGCCGGACGGGGTGTCATGCCGACGTCCGTCGCGCTCGCGGTGGACCACTGCTTCCGCACCGTCGGACTGCACCGCATCGAAGTCTGTATTCGCCCCGAGAACGGGCCGAGCCGCAGAGTCGTGGAGAAACTCGGATTCCGCGAGGAAGGGCTGCGTCCGCGATATCTTCACATCGACGGAGCCTGGCGTGACCATCTGGTCTTCGCACTCACCGCCGAAGAGGTGCCCGAAGGACTGCTCACCCGCTGGCAGCGGGAGCGGGCGCGGAACCCGCGCCAGAACACGTAGGGGCTCCGCCGGTTACGCGTGGCGGTCGTCCGCGGCGGTGTCGTGGCTGGTCGCGCCCCCGCGGCGGAGCCGCAGATGTGCACTCCCGCGCCCCTGGACGGTGCCCCTCGGGGCCTGACCGGGGGCGCGGCCGGATTCGGTTGTTCCGCGGACTGGGCAAATGAAATAGGTGTTCGAAATTGATCGGGTGGCGACCGTCCCGGGGCGTTAATTTCGCGGTTGCGGTGGCCTGGTGATCACATCGGTCACAAAAAAAGCTCGAAATATCAGCCAGATCGTGCGACACACCGGCTCAATTGGCAGATGGCCTCATGCAAACCCCTCTACCGTGTGAGGCGTGAGCAGCAGCGGCCTCATCTACGCAGTCATCGTCGGGGCCTGGGCCGCCTACTTGGTGCCGATGTGGCTCCGTAGGCAGGACGAGCTGAACGAAGCCCGTCCGACGGAACGCTTCAGCACCGCCATCCGGCTGCTGTCCGGACGGGCGGGGATGGAGCGCCGGTACGCCAAGGACCTGCAGGCGCGCTCCACCGACGAGGAGGAGCCCAGCGCCGACCCGGACGGCGTCACCGACTCGGTGGACGTCCGGGCCTTCGCCGTGCCGCCGGCCGGCCCCGGCCCGCAGGAGCAGGCCAGACAGCGGTCCCGGGCGCAGGCCGCCCAGGACCGGCAGCGGCCGCAGGCGCAGGCACGGGTCCCCGGGGAAGCGCCCGCCCAGCGTGAAGCGCCCGCCTCGCGCGAGGCGCCCGCCCGGACCACCGGCAGACCCGCCCCCCGGGGCGACGCCTCCCGGGCCGACGCCTCCAGGGCGGCCGCGTCCCGGGCGGCCGGACAGTCCGCACCGCGACCGTCCGCCGCCCAGTCCGCGTCCGCCTCCCGGTCCGCGCCGTCCGCCCCGGCCTCGCAGCCCGCGCGACGGGCCGCCGCGGCGGAGGCCGCGGCACGCGCCCGGCGCTCCAAGGTGCTGGCGCGCCGACGGCGCACCACCACCGTGCTCTTCCTCGCCTTCACGCTCGGCGCCGTCGTCGCCGCGGTCGGCGGGCTCGCCTTCCTCTGGGCGCCCGCCGCGCCCGCCGTCCTGCTCAGCGCCTACATCGCCTATCTGCGCTCCCAGGAGCGGCGGCGCTTCACCTACGTCATGGACCGGCGGCGGGCCGAGGCGGCGGCGCAGCGGCTGCGCGAGCGGCAGCCCCGGCGCAGGCCCACGCCCGACCCCGGCGTCGAGGAGCCGGACGACTCCCCCGAGCCGGAAGTCGACCCCGGACTCTCCGCCCTCGCGGCCGACCGCCGCGCCCTGGTCGAGCAGACCGACCACGCGGAGTGGGTCGACCAGCAGCGCGAGCGCCAGCGGCGGCCGGGCCACGGCGACAGCTGGGACCCCGTCCCGGTGCCGCTGCCGACGTACGTCACCGCGCCGGTCGCCCCGCGCGCGACGCCCAGCGTCGACCTGGGCGACCCGGACGCCTGGAGCTCGGCGCGGTCCAGCGCCGCGGAGCCCAAGGCGCCGGAGGCGGAGCCCGTCGTGGAGGAGCGGGCGGACCCGGCCGGTGACGACGGACGCAGCGACGCCCGCCGAGCGGCCTCCGCCCGCCGCGCCCGCGAGCGCGGCCGGACCCCGCTGTTCGACCAGTACGAGGACGGCGGACGGCCGCGCGCGGCCAACGAGTGACGGCCGATCCGGAGCCCGGCGCTGACCAGCCAGGAACGGATTTCCGAGCACCCGGATGGGGATGCTAGAGTTTCACTCGTTGCAAGGGCCTGTGGCGCAGTCCGGTAGCGCACCTCGTTCGCATCGAGGGGGCCAGGGGTTCAAATCCCCTCAGGTCCACTGCAATTGAGAGCCCCGTCGGATCCGTCCGACGGGGTTCTCGTGCATCCGGGGCCGCTACAGGTTCTTGGCGTAGCAGCGGCTTCCGTCGTGGTGGCGGTAGAGGCCGAACTTGGCGCAGGGCTCGTAGCCGCTGGAGGCGTACAGGGCCATGGCCTCCGGCTGCTTGGTGCCGGTCTCCAGGACCATGCGGCGGCGGCCGGCCGCGCGGGCGTCGGCCTCCAGGGCGGCCAGGATGCGGCGGGCCAGCCCCAGGCCGCGGGCCTCGGTGAGCACGAACATCCGCTTCAGCTCGGCGTCGCCGTCCTCGTATCCCTCGTCGCCCGCGTCCTGGGTGCGCCAGCCGCCCGTGGCCATCGGGCGGTCCCGCTCGTCGTACGCGATCAGGTACAGGCCGGCCGGCGGGGCGAACATCGTCGGGTCGAGCGGTGTGATGTCGCCCTCGTCCCCGTAGCGCTCGGCGTATTCGAGCTGCACCAGGTCGTTGAGTTTCACGGCGTCGGGGTGGTCGAAGGAGACCGGGCGTATATTCATGCGTGTCATCGTACTTCTATGCGGTGGGAACGGGTGACGGATTAAGTATCGTGCCCGGGTGCTGACTGTTACCTCTGTGAACGTGAATGGCCTGCGAGCCGCCGCCAAGAAGGGCTTCGTGGAGTGGCTCGCCGGGACGGACGCCGACGTCGTGTGCCTCCAGGAGGTACGGGCCGAACCGGCGCAGCTTCCGGAGGCGGTGCGGGCGCCCGAGGGGTGGCACGTGCTGCACGCGCCGGCCGCCGCGAAGGGCAGGGCCGGTGTGTCCCTCTTCACACGGCGCGAGCCCGACCGGGTCCGGGTCGGCTTCGGCTCCGCCGAGTTCGACGGCAGCGGACGTTACGTCGAGGCGGACCTGCCCGGCGTCACGGTCGCGAGCCTCTACCTTCCCTCCGGCGAGGTCGGGACCGAGCGGCAGGACGAGAAGATCCGCTTCATGGCGGAGTTCCGCACCTATCTCCATGGGCTGCGGGAGCGGGCCGCCGCCGACGGGCGCGAGGTCCTGGTCTGCGGCGACTGGAACATCGCCCACCAGGAGGCCGACCTCAAGAACTGGCGCGCCAACCGCAGGAACTCCGGCTTCCTGCCGGAGGAGCGGGACTGGCTGGGCTCGGTCTTCGAGGACGGCTACGTGGACGTCGTACGGGCCCTCCACCCCGGCGTCGAGGGCCCGTACTCGTGGTGGTCGTACCGGGGGCGGGCCTTCGACAATGACAGCGGATGGAGGATCGACCTCCATGTCTCGACGGCCGGGCTCGCGGGCAAGGCCGTGAAGGGGTTCGTGGAGCGGGCCGCCACGCACGAGGAGCGGTGGTCCGACCACGCGCCCGTCACCGTCGTCTACGGCGTGTGAGCCGGGAGTCGGTGGTCCGGCTACGGGTTCCGGTCCCGTAGCCGCCGGTCCATCGCCAGGGAGAGCTCCGCCTCCACCACGCTCTTGGCCAGGGGGCGGAGGCGTTCGACGTCGGACGGGGTGCGGTTCTCCGTGAGGACCAGGTCGGCGAAGAGGGCGGCCATGGCGTCGGCGTGTTCGCGGACGCGGCGGGCGGCGGCGAGGATGTCGGCGAGGGGGATGCCCTCGCGGACCAGGGTCGCCGAGGTCTCCAGCAGGCGGCGGCTGATGTGGACGATCTCCGTGCCGTCGATGCCCAGGTAGCCCAGGTCCATCGCCGCTTCGAGGTTCTCCGGGGTGTCCTGGCCCGCGAAGACGTCCGCCAGTTCCTCGGGGGAGAGGCGGACCGGGGTCTCCTCGGAGGGGGCGCCGAGGCCGAGGAGGTCGCCGACGTCGCGGCCGTGGTCGAAGGCCTCGGCGAGTTCGGCGATGCCGCTGAGGGTGTGGCCGCGTTCCAGCAGGGCGGCGATGGTGCGCAGGCGGGCCAGGTGGTCGTCGTCGTACCAGGCGATGCGGCCCTCGCGCCGGGGTGGCGGGATGAGCTTGCGCTCCCGGTAGAAGCGCAGGGTGCGCACCGTAATGCCGGCCTCCCTGGCCAGCTCCTCCATCCGGTACTCCCGCTTGTCCGCCACGGGCCGAGCCTATGTCGTACCGACGGTAACTTTCCTTCTCCCGACCCCTACCCATCAGTACGGAGCTGCTCTACCCTCCAATTGCGCCAGTGTTCACTGGCAGAGTCGTGCGGCAAGGAGGCGTCGGGATGACCGAGCACGAGCATGTACGGGTGGCGGTGGTCGGGTCGGGGTTCGGCGGGCTCGGGGCCGCCGTGCGGCTGCGCCGCGAGGGCGTGACCGACTTCGTCGTCCTGGAACGGGCCGGCAGCGTGGGCGGCACCTGGCGGGACAACAGCTACCCCGGGTGCGCGTGCGACGTGCCGTCCCACCTCTACTCGTTCTCCTTCGCGCCCAACCCCGACTGGCCGCGCACCTTCTCCGGGCAGGAGCACATCCGCGCCTACCTGGAGCGCGTCACGGACCTCTACGGACTCCGGCCGCACCTGCGCTTCGACTCCGAAGTGAAGATGATGCGCTGGGACAACGAGCGGCTGCACTGGGAGATCGAGACGGCGAGCGGGTCGCTCACCGCCGATCTCGTCGTCTCCGCCGCCGGGCCGCTGTCCGACCCGAAGGTCCCGGACGTGCCGGGCCTGGACACCTTCCCCGGCAAGGTCTTCCACTCGGCCCGCTGGGACCACGGCTACGACCTGCGGGGCAGGCGGGTCGCCATGATCGGCACCGGCGCCTCGGCGATCCAGATCGTGCCCGCGATCCAGCCCGACGTCGAGCGGCTGACGCTCTTCCAGCGCACCCCGGCGTGGGTGATGCCGCGCATGGACCGCGCCATCACCGGGGCGGAGCGCTGGCTGCACCGCCGGCTGCCGTTCACCACGCAGGCGCGCCGCGGACTGCTGTGGGGGATCAGGGAATTGCAGGTCCAGGCGTTCACCAAGCGGCCCGACGAGCTGGGGCTCGTCGAGCAGCTCGCCAAGCGGAACATCGCGCGGGCGATCAAGGATCCGGCGCTGCGGGCCAAGCTCACCCCCGACTACCGCATCGGGTGCAAGCGCATCCTGCTCTCCAACGCCTACTATCCGGCGCTCGCGCAGCCCAATGTCGACGTCGTCGCCAGCGGGCTCGACCGTATCGAGGGCTCGACGCTCGTCGGCGCCGACGGCTCCACCGCCGAGGCCGACGTGATCGTCTTCGGCACCGGCTTCCACGTCACCGACATGCCGATCGCCGAGCGGGTCGTCGGCGCGGACGGGCGGACGCTGGCGGAGGTCTGGCGGAGCGGCATGAAGTCGCTGCGCGGCGCCACCGCGGCCGGCTTCCCCAACTGGATGACGATCATCGGCCCGAACACCGGCCTCGGGAACTCCAGCATGATCCTGATGATCGAGTCCCAGCTCAACTACCTCGCCGACTACGTGCGCCAGCTCGACGTCCTCGGCGGACGCGTGGCGCTCGACGCCCGGCCCGCCGCCGTCGACGCCTGGAACGCCAAGGTCCAGAAGCGCATGGAGCGCACGGTCTGGAGCACCGGCGGCTGCACGAGCTGGTACCTCGACCCCAGCGGCCGCAACACCACCATCTGGCCGGGCACGACGACCGAGTTCCGGGGTGCCACGCGCCGGGTGGACCTCGGCGAGTACGAGGTCGTACGGCCGCCCGGGGCCACGGTGGACGACGGTGCGGCGCGGAAGGTGGAGGCCGAGGCGTGAGCAGGCTGATGCACGTGGCCGAGGGGCCGTACGCGCCGCCCGTGCCGCGCGAGGTGCTGACCGTCAAGTCCGCCGACGGCGCGCGGCTGCACGCCGAGGTGCACGGGCCGAAGGGCGCGCCCGCCGTCGTCCTCGCCCACGGCTGGACCTGCTCGACCGCCTTCTGGGCGGCGCAGATCCGCGAACTGGCGGCCGGGCACCGGGTGATCGCCTACGACCAGCGCGGGCACGGGCGCAGTCCGGCGAACCGGGTATGCAGCACCGACGCGCTCGCCGACGACCTGGAGGCGGTGCTCGCCGCGACGCTCGCGCCCGGTGAGAAGGCCGTGCTCGCGGGCCACTCCATGGGCGGCATGACGCTGCTGGCCGCGGCCGGGCGGCCCGGTTTCCGGGAGCACGCGGCGGCGGTGCTGCTGTGCAGTACGGGCAGCTCGCGGCTGGTGGCCGAGTCGCTGGTGATCCCGCTTCGGGCCGGGTGGCTGCGGACCAGGCTCACCAGGTCCGTGCTGGGGTCGCGGGTGCCGCTCGGGCCCGTCACGCCGGCCGCCAAGCGGATCCTCAAGTACGCGACCATGGGCCCCGGTTCGGCGCCGGGCATGGTCGAGGCGTGCGCGCACATCGTGCACGCCTGCCCGCGGCAGGTGCGCCGCTCCTGGTCGCACGTGCTCGACCTGCTCGACCTCGATCACGGGATACGGGAGCTGCGGGTGCCGGCCGCCGTCGTGGTCGGTACGGCGGACCGGATGACGCCGCCGGTGCACGCGCGGGCCCTCGCGGCCCGGCTGCCGCACTGCGTCGGCCTCACCGAACTGCCCGGACTCGGGCACATGACACCGGTGGAGGCGCCCGAGCTGGTGACGGCCCGCATCCGGGAGCTGGCCGCCGAGTACGTACCTGCACGTGAACGGAGTTCAGAGCACTCGGACTTGAAGGAGGCGGGCGCATGAGCAGGGTGAGCCTGGAGGGACAGGTCGCGGTCGTCACGGGAGCGGCGCGCGGTGTCGGGGAACTCCTCGCCCGCAAGCTCTCGGCGCGCGGCGCCAAGGTGGCGCTGGTCGGCCTGGAGGCGGACGAGCTGAAGCAGGTCTCGGAGCGGCTGCACAGCGAGAGCGACCACTGGTACGCCGACGTGACCGACCACGAGGCGATGGCCCGGGTCGCCGCGGAGGTGAAGCGGCGGTTCGGGAAGGTCGACATCGTCGTCGCCAACGCCGGGGTCGCCAACGGCGGTCCGTTCGCGGACTCCGACCCCGTCGCCTGGCGCCGGGTCATCGAGGTCAATCTGATCGGCTCGGCGGTGACGGCGCGCGCCTTCCTGCCGGTGCTGAGGGAGAGCCGCGGCTATCTGCTCCAGATAGCGTCCCTGGCCGCGATCACGCCCGCGCCCATGATGAGCGCGTACTGCGCGTCCAAGTCGGGCGTGGAGGCGTACGCGCACAGCCTGCGCGCGGAGGTCGGCCACCAGGGTGTCCGGGTCGGGGTGGCCTATCTGTCCTGGACCGACACGGACATGGTGCGGGGCGCCGACCAGGACGACGTGATGCGCGAGCTGCGGCAGCGGCTGCCGTGGCCGTCCAACAAGACGTATCCGCTGGGTCCCGCGATCGACCGGATCGTCGCCGGGATCGAGCGGCGCTCCAGCCATGTGTACGCCCAGTGGTGGCTGCGCGGCATGCAGGGCATCCGGGGTTACCTCCCGGCCGTCATCGGGGTGGTGGGCCAGCGCGAGATGCGCCGGTTCGCACCGCGGCTGGAGGGGGTCTCCAAGGGGCTGGTGGGCGCGGGCGGCGCGGCGGACGAGGAGGGGCGGCGGCGCGCCCGGTCCTGAACCGATGAGGGGCGGCGGCGCGCCCGGTCCTACACCGATGAGGGGCGGCGGCGCGCCCGGTCCTGAACCGGTGGACACGGCTCGGCTCACGGTCCGTAACTGGTCGAAATGCGCGGTATGTCCCCGCGTGCAAGTCTGGTCTCGCTCGATCAAACACCCCCTACAGGAGTGAACTCCATGGGTATGAAGGACCAGTTCCAGGACAAGGCCGACCAGCTCAAGCAGCAGGCCAAGCAGAAGGCCGGCCAGCAGGGCGACCAGGCCCGTGACCGCGGCCAGCAGGCCCGCGAGCGTGGCCAGGACCGCGCGAGCCAGGCGCAGCAGGACGCGCAGGACCGCTTCGACCAGGACTACGAGGCCTGACGGAGCACGCACGACTTCACCCCGGACGGGGCGCCCTCCGACACGGAGCGCGCCCCGTTCGCCATGTGTGGGGCCGTGGGCTCAGGAGCGCGGCGGCAGCTCCGGCCGGGTGCGGTCCGGGGCGTCGGAGAGGTCGGGCGGCGACGCGGGCGGGTGGGTGCGCAGCAGGTCGCAGGCGAGCCGCACGGCGTCGTCGAGCTGCGCGTGGCGGCCCTCGGCCCAGTCCAGCGGCGTACGCAGGATCTCCAGGTCGGGCGCGACGCCGTGGTTCTCCACGGACCAGCCGTAGGCGTCGAACCAGGCCGCGTTCATCGGCACCGTGATGACCGTGCCGTCGCCGAGCCGGTGCCGCCCGGTCATGCCGACGACCCCGCCCCAGGTGCGCTGGCCGACCACGGGCCCCAGCTCCAGCAGCTTGAACGCGGCCGTGATCATGTCGCCGTCCGAGGCGGTGGACTCGTCCGCGAGGGCGACGACCGGACCCCGGGGCGCGGTCGAGGCGTACGACACCGGCTGCGCGTCGCGGGTCAGGTCCCAGCCGATGATCTTCCGGGTGAGCTTCTCGACGACGAGTTCGCTGATGTGGCCGCCCGCGTTGCCGCGCACGTCGACGAGGAGGGCGGGCCGGGACACCTCCATGCGCAGGTCGCGGTTGAACTGGGCCCAGCCGGAGCCGCCCATGTCGGGGATGTGCAGATAGCCGCAGTGGCCGTGGCTCAGCTCGTGCACGACGGCGCGCCGCTTGGTGACCCAGTCCTGGTAGCGCAGCGGCCGTTCGTCGATCAGCGGCACCACCGCGACCCGGCGGGCGGGCCCGGGGCCCTCCGCGGGCCGGAAGGTCAGCTCGACCGTCGTCCCGCCCGCGCCCGCGAGCAGCGGGAACGGTCCCCGCACCGGGTCGACGGGGCGGCCGTCCACATGGGTGAGCACCGCGCCCTCGCGGATGCCCGAACCGGCCAGCGGGGAGCGGGCCTTGGAGTCGGAGGAGTCGCCGGGCAGGATCCGCTTCACCAGCCAGGCGCCGTCCCGGCAGACGAAGTCGGCGCCGAGCAGGCCCTGCCAGCGCTGGTAGTGCGGCGGGCCCTCGTTGCGGCGGGCGGCGGAGACATAGGCGTGGGACGTGCCGAGTTCGCCGAGCACCTCGCGCAGCAGATCGGCGAACTCGTCCGGGGAGGCGATCCGGTCGAGCAGCGGCCGGTACTGGCGAAGGACCGCGTCCCAGTCGATCCCGCACATGTCCGGGTCCCAGTAGTAGGCGCGGATCAGCCGGCCCGCCTCCGCGTACGACTGGCGCCACTCGGCGGGCGGGTCGACCTCGTGCAGGATGCGGCGCAGGTCGATCCAGACCGTGCTGTCGCCGTCGCCGGGCTCGGTGGCGGGGACGGCGCGCAGGTCGCCCTCGTCGACCACGACGAGCCGGCTGCCGTCGCCGCTGACCGTGAACCAGTCCAGGTGGGAGACGAGTTCGCGCTTCTTGGCCTTGGCGATGTCGAAGTGTTCCAGGGTGGGCCGGCCCGTCATGTCGTCCGGGTTGGCGAAGGTCTCGCCGAGCGCCCCGGAGATCGGCCAGCGCAGCCAGACCAGACCGCCGCCGGCCACCGGGTGCAGCGCCGAGTACTTGGAGGCGGTGACCGGGAACGGGGTCACCCGGTTCTCCAGGCCCTCGGCCTCTACGCACGCCGTGGCGCCGTCGTCGGGTTCCTCCGGGGCCGGGTCGAGCCCGCCGGCCACCGGGCGCCCGTCCGGGTTCAGCGCGAACGGCGAAGGGGTGGCCGAGGAGAGCGGTACGAGGTAGGGGCGGCAGCCCAGCGGGAAGGACAGGTCGCCGGTGTGCACGTCGTAGACCGGGTCGAAGCCGCGCCAGGACAGGAAGGCCAGATAGCGGCCGTCCCGGGTGAAGACCGGGTTCTCGTCCTCGAAGCGGCCGTTGGTGACGTCGACGACCGTCCGGTCCCTGATCCGGGCCATCTTGATCGACCGCAGGGTGCGGCCGACGCCCGGGTGCGACCAGGTCAGCCAGGCCCCGTCGGGGGAGAACGCCAGGTCCCGCACGGGCCCGTTGACGGACCGGATCAGCTCTACGACCTCACCGCCGCCCGCGGCTTCGGCTTCGGTACCGGTGCCGGACGCGTCCTCGCCGCCGGGCTCCGCCGCCGTACTGATCAGCAGCAGCCGTCCGTCGTGCGAGGCGAGGGCGAGGCGCTCGCCGGACGGGTCCGACACCATCTCCAGGACCCGGCCCAGCGCGCCGGAGGCGAGCCGGCGCGGCGCGCGCTCGCCGGTGGCGCGCGGCAGCCCGGCGATCTCCACGGCGTCCTCGCCGTCCGCGTCGGTGAGGTGCGCGACCTGCCCGGTCGAGCCCAGCATCTCCGGGAGCCTGACCCGTACGCCCGGGGTGTCCGTGAGGGTGCGGGCCGGGCCGTCGCGGTGGGTGAGCCAGTACAGGCTGCCGCGTACGACGACGGCGCTGGCGCGGCCCGTCTCGTCCACCGAGATGCCGTCGACGTGCTGGGCGGCGGGCACCTGATACGTGCGCCGGCCCGCGCGAGGCCCGCACAGGCGGACGTCCAGACGGTGCGGGACCGAGCCGGGGGACAGGTCGTCGACGAGCCACAGGTCGCCGGCGCACTGGTAGACGACGCGGGTGCCGTCGCTGGAGGCGTGCCGGGCGTAGAAGGCGTCGTGGTCGGTGTGGCGGCGCAGGTCGGAGCCGTCGTACGCGCACGAGTAGAGGTTGCCGACGCCCTCGTGGTCGGAGAGGAAGGCGATGCGTCCGGCCACGAACATGGGGGAGTGCAGGTGGCCGCCGAGGTCGGGCAGGAGCCGCTGTCCGTGCAGCCACAGGCGTCCCGTGGCGCCGCCCCGGTACCGCTTCCACGAGGCGGGTTCGTGCGGCGGCGTGCCGGTGAGCAGCAGGGTCTTCCGTTCGCCCGCGATGTCGGCGACCTGGATGTCGGAGACCGGGCCCCAGGGCAGCCGGCGTCCGTCCCCGCCGTCGGTGGGGACGTCGTAGGCCCAGGTGAAGTGGGAGAAGGGCTGGCCGTGCGAGGCGACGGCGAGGATGTCGCAGTGCCCGTCCCGCTCGGGCGGCGACCAGCCGCAGACCTGGGTGTCCGCGCTGCCCCAGTAGGTGAGCCGGGTGCCGGGCCCGCCGTCCACCGGCACCAGATGGATCTCCGGGACGAGACTGCGCCAGCTCGTGTACGCGATCCGGCTGCCGTCGGGCGAGAACCGCGGGTGGCCGACCTTGGTCCGGTCGACGGTCAGCCGCCAGGCCCGTTCCGGGCTGTCCAGGGGGGCCAGCCAGAGGTCGTCCTCGGCGGCGAAGCAAAGGCGGTTCCCGCGGAGGTGCGGGAATCGCAGGTACCCGGGGTTTTTCTGGTGATCGGCGCTCACTTGTCCATGCTTGGCCCGGGGGACCGGGGCGGCAACTCCAATGCTCTCCACTGGGGTGCCGCGGTCTGCCGTCAGGTGACTGCGGCGCCGTCGTGGCTGGTCGCGCAGTTCCCCGCGCCCCTTCGGGGCGCGCGCCCCTGGCGGACGCCGAAACGTCCCCGTTGCCTGACTCGGAGATCCGTGACGCAGCCCACGTACGAAACTGTTTCGTTTCGCTAGGGGATGGGGTTACTCTCTACGTGTACGAAACAGTTTCGTTCGCGGCGGCGCCTCCGATAAGGTGCTGTCCGGACGTATGGGAGCAGGAAGGTGAGTGCGATGGCTGATGCCGCAACGGTGCGCCGCAGTCGGATCACCCCCGAGCGCGAGGCCGAGCTGTACGCGGCCGTGCTCGACCTGCTCCGGGAAGTCGGTTACGACGCGCTGACCATGGACGCCGTCGCCGCCCGTACGCGTTCCAGCAAGGCCACCCTCTACCGCCAGTGGGGCGGCAAGGCCGAACTGGTCGTCAAGGCGATGCGGAACCAGAAGCCGGTCGCGCTCGCCGGAGTGGACACCGGGTCCCTGCGGGGCGACTTCCACGCGCTCACGTTCCGGCAGGACGACTGCGACATGGAACAGGACTCCGCGCTGATGCGGGGTCTGGCCAATGCCTTCCACTCGCACCCCGACCTGCTCCGGGCGTTCCGGGAATGGATCATCGAGCCGGAGCTGCGCGAGCTGCGCCGGATGATCCAGCGTGCCGTCGACCGCGGTGAGGTCCGTGCGGACAACCCGGCGAAGGAGTACCTGATGCACATGATCATCGGTGCCTTCGCGACCCGTGCGCTGATCGACGAACTGCCGCCGTCGCAGGAATTCCTCCGTTCGTACATCGACGCCGTGGTGCTCCCCGCCCTCGGCTGTTGACCCCCGTACCTGCCCTCCCTCACCCCCCTCTGCCGACCCACCTGACGCGACCGCTCACGTCGTCGGGCTGACCCTCCCTGCCGTCGCCCCGCACCCACCGGGCGTCCGCACCAGCCCCTGCCGTTCCACGACCTGACCGGGAGTACGAACTCGTGGCCACGTTCCTCTACAAACTCGGCCGACTCGCCTTCAGGCGACGGCATTTCGTCGCCCTGATATGGGTGGCCCTGCTCGCGCTCGCCGGCGTCGGGGCCGCTTCGGCCCCCACCGCGGGCGACAGTTCCTTCTCGATCCCCGGCACCGAGGCGCAGAAGGCCTTCGACCTGCTGGAGGAACGTTTCCCCGGGTCCAGCGCCGACGGCGCGACCGCCCGGGTCGTCTTCCAGGCGCCCGACGGCCAGAAGATGGCGGACGCGGCGAACAAGTCCGCCGTCGAGAAGGCCGTCTCGGAGCTCGGCGACGGTTCCGAGGTCGTCTCCGTCACCGACCCCTTCAAGGCCAAGTCCATCAGCCAGGACGGCACGATCGCGTACGCCCAGGTGTCGTACAAGGTCTCCGGCGTGGAGCTGAAGGAGGCCACCACCGACGCGCTGGAGAAGGTTGCGCAGGACACGCGGGACACCGGGCTCACGGTCGAGATCGGCGGTGACGCGCTCCAGGCCATGCCCGAGACCGGGTCCACCGAGGTCATCGGCATCGTCGTGGCGGCCGTCGTCCTGGTGATCACCTTCGGGTCGCTGATCGCGGCCGGGCTGCCGCTGCTGACCGCGCTGATCGGCGTCGGCATCGGCGTCTCGACGATCACCGCGCTGGCCAAGGCGCTCGACCTCGGCTCCACCACCTCCATCCTCGCGATGATGATCGGCCTCGCGGTCGGCATCGACTACGCCCTCTTCATCGTCTCCCGCTACCGGGCCGAGCTGGCCGAGGGCCGCCAACGCGAGGACGCGGCCGGACGGGCCGTCGGCACCGCGGGGTCCGCCGTGGTCTTCGCCGGTCTCACCGTCGTGATCGCGCTGGTCGGCCTGTCCGTCGTCAACATTCCGATGCTCACCAAGATGGGCGCCGCCGCCGCGGGCACGGTCGTCATCGCCGTCCTCATCGCCCTCACCATGGTCCCGGCGCTGCTCGGCTACGCGGGCCGCAAGGTGCAGCCCGCGGGCAGGAAGAGCCGGCTGCTCGGCGGCAACAGCAAGAAGGCGCAGGCCGCAGCGGACGGGGAGCGGCCCAACATGGGCACCCGCTGGGCCCGGTTCGTCGTCCGCCGTCCCCTGACCGTGCTGCTCCTCGGCGTCGTCGGCCTGGGCGCCGTCGCCATACCGGCCGCCTCGCTGGAGCTGGGCCTGCCCGACGACGGCTCGCAGCCGACGTCCACGACGCAGCGCCGCGCCTACGACCTGCTCTCGGAAGGGTTCGGGCCCGGTTTCAACGGCCCGCTGATGGTCGTGGTCGACGCCAAGTCCAGCGACGACCCCAAGGGCGCCGTCACCACGGTGTCGGACACCGTCAAGGACATCAAGGGCGTCGTCAGCGTCACCCCGGCGACCTACAACAAGGCCGGTGACACGGCCATGATCAGCGTCATCCCGGACTCCAAGCCGTCCTCGACCGAGACCGAGAACATCGTGCACGCCATCCGCGGCGCGGGCGGCACCATCACGTCCGACACGGACGCGAAGGTCCTGGTCACCGGCTCGACCGCGATGAACATCGACTTCTCGCAGAAGATGAACGACGCGCTGCTGCCGTACCTGGCGCTGGTGGTCGGTCTCGCCTTCCTGCTGCTGATCGTGGTCTTCCGCTCGATCCTGGTCCCGCTCAAGGCGGCCCTCGGCTTCCTGCTCTCGGTGCTCGCCGCGCTCGGCGCCGTCGTCGCGGTCTTCCAGTGGGGCTGGCTGTCCGGCCTCATGGGCGTCGAGGAGACCGGCCCGATCATGTCGATGATGCCGATCTTCATGGTCGGCGTGGTCTTCGGCCTCGCGATGGACTACGAGGTTTTCCTCGTGACCCGGATGCGGGAGGCGTACGTCCACGGCGAGCGGCCGGGCCAGGCGATCGTGACCGGCTTCCGGCACGGGGCCCGGGTGGTCACCGCCGCCGCCGTCATCATGATCGCCGTCTTCGCCGGCTTCATCGGCTCCAGCGAGTCGATGATCAAGATGATCGGCTTCGGCCTCGCCATCGCCGTCTTCTTCGACGCCTTCGTGGTCCGCATGGCGATCGTCCCGGCGGTGCTCGCCCTGCTCGGCAAGCGCGCCTGGTGGCTGCCGAAGTGGCTGGACCGCGCGATCCCGAACGTCGACGTCGAGGGCGAGGGCCTGCGCGCCCACGACGCGGACGGCCCGAAGGACGGGGACGAGGACCGGGCACTGGCCCGCGTCTGACGGCCCGCCCGGCGCTTCGAGGACCCGGCCCCTACTGCCGCACCGGTGCGGCAGCAGGGGCCGGGGTCGTGGCCGGAGTCGTGGCCGTGGCCGCGTACGTGGAGCGCAGGAAGCGGATCAGCGTCGTGGCGTCGAACTGGACGACCGCCACGCCGTGGGCGGAGTGGAACTCCACGACCGCCCGGACCCGGCCGCACGGCCAGACGCTCACCCGGCCCGCGCTGGCGGGCGCGAGCAGACCGCGTTCCAGCAGGTCACGGGTGAAGGTCCAGCGGTGCGGGCCGGGCAGGCACACGCGGACGCGGGCGGGGTCGGCCACGGGGTCGTAGCTGAGGACGACCGGGACGGCGCGCTCGCCGTCCTGGGAGTCCGTGACGAGATGAGCTCGCGCGTACTGTTCGACGACGGACATCGGCCCGCTCCTCACGCTGCGTAACCCAAGCAGAAGCTGTGAATCCGCTCTGACTTCCCAATGTGGCACAGATTGCCGGGTCCGCATCCCGGTCAGGTGGCCTCAGTCAATAGGCCACCTGACCGGGAAACGCGCGAGTAATTGAGAACTTAATTGGGGGTTCACTCGCTCTTGCAAGTCATTCGCAGGTAGGCGTTATTCTCGGTACGTGCATGTGCCTGACGGATTCATCAATGTCCCGGTCTCCGCGGTCACCGGCGTGGTCGCCGCCGGTGCCGTCGCCGTGAGCCTCAAGGGGGCCCGCCGCGAGCTGGACGAGCGCACCGCGCCGCTCGCCGGTCTGGTCGCCGCCTTCATCTTCGCCGTACAGATGCTGAACTTCCCGGTCGCGGCCGGGACCAGTGGACATCTGCTCGGCGGTGCCCTCGCCGCGATACTCGTCGGCCCCTGTACCGGGGTCCTCTGTGTGTCCGTGGTGCTGCTCATGCAGGGCATCCTCTTCGCGGACGGCGGTCTGACCGCCCTCGGCGTGAACATCACGGACATGGCGATCGTCACCACGGTCGTCGGCTACGCGGTCTTCCGCGGCCTGGTCAAGGTGCTCCCGCGGGGGCGGCGCTCCGTCACCGTCGCCGCCTTCGTCTCCGCGCTGCTGTCCGTCCCGGCCGCCGCGGTTGCCTTCACCCTCATCTACGCCGTCGGCGGCACCACCGACGTCTCCCTCTCCAAGGTCGCCACCGCCATGATCGGCGTCCACGTCCTCATCGGCATCGGCGAGGCCGTGATCACCGCCCTCACGGTGGGCGCCGTCATCGCCGTACGGCCCGACCTCGTGTACGGGGCGCGCGGCCTGAAGCAGAACCTCCGGCTGCGGGTGAACGGCGAGCTGGTCGACGCCCCCGAGCCGGTCACCGCCCCGGCCCCCGCCCGCACCTCGCACCGCAAGGTGTGGATCACCGGCCTGGTCACCTCCCTGGTGCTCGCCGGGTTCGTCAGCTTCTACGCCTCCGCCAGCCCCGACGGCCTGGAGAAGGTCGCCGCCGACAAGGGCATCGACAAGAAGGCCGAGGAGCACGCCGCGGCCGACTCGCCGCTCGCCGACTACGGCGTCAAGGACGTCTCCGACGCCCGGCTCTCCGGCGGCCTCGCGGGCGTGATCGGCGTCGGCGTCACCGTAGTCGCGGGCAGCGCCGTCTTCTGGGCCGTGCGCAGGCGCCGCGGCGGCGACAGCTCGCCGGCCTCCGTGCCCTCCGTGCCCGAATCCGACTCCGTCTGATGGGCGCGGGCCACGCCCATCGGCTCTACCGGCACGGGCACTCGCCGGTGCACGCCCTGCCGCCGCACACCAAGCTCGCCGCCGCCTTCGCCTTCGTGATCGTCGTCGTCTCCACCCCGCGCGAGGCGATGTGGGCCTTCGCGCTGTACGCCGTGCTCCTCGCGGCCGTGGCGTACCGGGCGCGGATCCCCGCGGGCTTCCTGCTGAAGCGGCTGCTGATCGAGATCCCGTTCGTCGCCTTCGCGGTGCTGATGCCGTTCGTGGCCGAGGGCGAGCGGGTCGACGTCCTCGGCCTGTTGCTGAGCGTCAACGGCCTGTGGGGCGCCTGGAACGTACTGGCCAAGGGCACCCTGGGCGTCGCCGCCTCGGTCCTGCTCGCCTCCACCACCGAACTGCGCGAACTGCTCCTCGGCCTCCAGCGGCTCAAACTGCCGCCGCTTCTCGTGCAGATCGCCTCCTTCATGATCCGCTACGGCGACGTCATCACCGACGAGATGCGCCGCATGCGCATCGCCCGCGAGTCCCGCGGCTTCGAGGCCCGCGGCGTACGGCACTGGGGCGTCCTCGCCAAGTCCGCCGGCGCCCTGTTCATCCGCTCCTACGAACGCGGCGAGCGGGTGCACCTCGCCATGGTGAGCCGGGGGTACGCCGGATCCATGCCGGTGATCGACGAGGTGAGCGCGGACCGGGCGCAGTGGTCGTACGCGCTGGCCCTCCCGTTCGCCGCCCTCGTCGTATGTCTGCTGGGATGGACCCTGTGACCGCCTCCGATGCCCGTACCGCCGACGTCCCGCCCTCCCTGGAAGTGGCCGGGCTCGCCTTCGCCTACCCCGACGGCCACCAGGCCCTCTTCGGGGTCGACTTCGCCATCGGGCGCGGCGAGCGCGTGGCGCTGCTCGGCCCGAACGGCGCCGGCAAGACCACGCTCGTGCTGCATCTCAACGGCATCCTGACCGGCGGTGCCGGGACGGTGACCGTGGCCGGGCTGCCGGTCGGCAAGCGGCACATGGCCGAGATCCGGCGGATGGTCGGCATCGTCTTCCAGGACCCCGACGACCAGCTCTTCATGCCGACCGTGCGCGAGGACGTGGCCTTCGGGCCCGCGGCGGCCGGGCTGAAGGGCGACGAGCTGGAGACACGGGTGCGCACGGCCCTGGAGCGGGTCGGCATGGCGGAGTTCGCGGACCGCCCGCCGCACCACCTCTCCTTCGGGCAGCGCCGCCGGGTGGCCGTGGCGACCGTGCTCGCGATGGAGCCGGAGATCCTCGTCCTGGACGAGCCCTCCTCCAACCTGGACCCGGCCTCCCGGCGCGAACTCGCCGACATCCTGCGCTCGCTGGACGTCACCGTCCTGATGGTCACGCACGACCTGCCGTACGCCCTCGAACTGTGCCCCCGTGCCCTGATCCTCAGCGAGGGCGTGATCGCCGCCGACGGGCCGACCGGCGAACTCCTCTCCGACGACGCGCTGATGCGCACCCACCGCCTGGAGCTGCCGTTCGGCTTCGACCCGCGGTCGGTGACGACGGGGGCGTGACCGACCCCGGCGCCGGGGGCTCAGAGCCTGTGTCGTATCCCCGGCCGGGCGTGCGGCGTCTGGCACGCACTCCCCCTAGCTCTGCGAGCAGGGGGGACCCTCAGCCGCGTTGCCGAAACGTCCTAGTAGCTCCTCTCCCAAGGTCTTAAGGACCAGGGGGGACCCCCATGACGCCGCGCGCTGATCCGACCGGGGTTTGGACACAGGCTTTCAGACCGCGGCTCCGGCCGCGAAGGTTCCGGCGTGCTCCGCCGCCCACTGGGCGAAGGTGCGGGCCGGGCGGCCGGTGACCTGCTCGACGGTGCCGACGACCGTGCGGCCCACCTCCGGGGTGTCGCCGTACGCCACGCGCAGGAAGCCGATCACGTCCTCCGGCATGCCGGACGCCCGCCACCGCTCGACGGCCTCCTCCTCGGTCAGCTCGACCAGCGCGATCTCCCGGCCGCGGGCGGCGGCGAGCGCGGCCACCTTGTCGCCGACGGTCAGCAGCTCGGGTCCGGTGATCACGTACTCCCGCCCGCCGTGGCCCTCCTCGGTCAGCGCGACCGCGGCGACGGCGCCGATGTCGCCCTCGTGGACCATGGCGCTCAGCCGGCCGGTGAACGGCTCGCGGACCTCGTCGGCGGCCGTGACCCCGGGCGCCCACTCCAGGGCGTTGGACATGAACTCCACCGGCATGAGCACCGTCCAGTCGAATCCGCCGTCGGCGCGCACGGCGTCCTCCAGGAGCGAGGGGCCGCCGCCGTGCAGCACGGTGATCCGGCGGACGCCGGCCGCGCGGGCCAGCTCCAGGATGCGCGGGCCGGTCTCCAGCGGGGCGAAATAGGCCCCGCCGAAGGTGATCAGGTGCAGCCCGGTGACGCCCTCCAGGGCGGGGACCAGGGAGTCGGGGTCGGTCAGGTCGCCCCGGACGGCCTCGACACCAGCCGGGAGACCGGCCTTCGACGGGTCCCGGGTGAGGGCGCGGACCTGGTGACCGCGGTCGAGGAGTTCGGCGACGACCTGACGCCCGACGGTGCCGGTGGCGCCGGTGACGAGGATCTTCTGGTTCTTGTTCTGCGTCATGGCTTCACCGTAGGAAGACTTGCGGTCAGGTTCTGTCCGCGAGTGATCGAAGGTGTGGGCGATCGCACCCGGCCGTGAGGAATCGCCACCGGTGGACCGTTGTTGACCACATGGAAGTCTCGGCCGGGGCATGAGAAACAGGAGTGCGGACGTGGACGTGAACGGCACAGTGGCCGAGGGCTTCGAGCCGGTCAGGGAGGCGTTCGTCCGCACCTTCGACACGCTCGGCGAGCGGGGCGCCGCGGTGGCCGTCTACCGCCACGGCCGCAAGGTCGTCGACCTGTGGGGCGGCACCCGGGACGTGGACGGGACCGAGCCCTGGCAGCGCGGCACCGCGCACGTTCTGCACTCCGCGACCAAGGGCGTCGCCGCCGCCGCGCTGCTCCTGCTGCACCAGCGCGGCGAGCTCGACCTCGACGCCCCGGTGGGCGCGTACTGGCCGGAGTTCAAGACGCGGGGCAAGGAGCGGATCCTCGTACGGCACGTGCTGGCGCACCGGGCGGGTCTGCCGGTCGTCGACCGGCCGCTGACGCCCGCCGAGGCAGCCGACCCCGACCGTACGGCCGCCGCCCTGGTCGCGCAGGCCCCCGAGTGGGAACCGGGCACGGCGCACGGCTACCACCCGCACACCTACGGCTGGTTCGCCGGCGAGCTGGTGCGCCGGATCACCGGGCGCGGCGTCGGGGAGTGGATCGCGGACGAGATCGCCGGCCCGCTCGGCGCGGACCTCTGGGTCGGGCTGCCGGACGCCGAGCGCGGCCGGACGGGCCGGTCGGGGCGCGTCGCGCCGCCGGAGACGGCGAACACCCTGCGGATGCGGCCCAAGCGGTCGGTGGCCGAGGCGTACGCCGACCCGTCCTCCCTCACCAGCCGCGCTTTCGCCGCGATCACCCCGGCCCCCGACGACAACGACCCGGCGTACCGGGCGGCGGCCCTGCCCGCCTCCAACGGCATCGCGACGGCGGAGGCGCTGGCCCGGTTCTACGCGTCCCTCATCGGCGAAGTGGACGGCCGGGCACCGCTGTTCACCCCTAAGACGGTGGCACGGGCCCGCGCGGAGGAATCCGCCGGGCCCGACCGCGTGCTCGTCGTGTCCACCCGCTTCGGCCTCGGCTTCATGCTGCACGGCCCGGCGTCCCCGCTCCTCGCTCCCGGCTCCTTCGGCCACCCGGGCCGCGGCGGCCCTCTCGGTTTCGCCGACCCCGAGTCGGGCATCGCCTTCGGCTACGTCACCAACGGCTTCCGCAAGACGGTCACGAGCGACCCTCGGGCGCAGGCGCTGCTGCGGGGGGTACGGGCGGCCCTGTCGTCCTGACCGCACAGGCCCCGCCGGGAAGCGCGGCGGGGCACGGCGAAGGCGTACCAGGACACCCCCGCGGTCCTGGCACGCCTTGATTCCCCCGTCCCGGAAGTCCTCCCGGGTCCGCTCGTAGCGCGGTGCTCACAAGGATGCTCGGCGGACGCCCGCCTGTCGTTGGCCGGGAGTCCCCGGTTACTTGGCGGAGCGTCCACAGCCCCGCGCGGCCACCCCGGGGACCGCGGCGAGCGTCTGCCTGCGGAACTCGCCCGGCGGCAGGCCGTACGCGGTGCGGAAGGCCCGGGTGAACTCGGGGGCGCGGGCGAACCCCCAGCGGGCCCCGACCGCGTGCACCGGCAGCGTGGTCAGGGCCGGGTCGCAGAGGTCGCGGCGGGCGTTCGCCAGCCGCCGGTTCCGGACGTAGGCGGCCACGGACACGTCCTCGGCCTGGAAGAGGCGGTACAGGTGACTGCGCGAGACGTGGTGCGCGGCGGCGATCCGGGCGGGGGTCAGCTCCGGGTCCGCCAGATGCCGGTCGACGAACGCCTTGACGCGCAGGAGCAGCGTCCGTTCGTGGGTCTCGGGCGGCAGCCGGAGGTCGTCGTCCACGGCGTGGGCGAAGACGGCCGTCACCAGGTCCGCGACGACGGTGCCGAGGCGGGGCGCGTCCGACGGCCGGTACGGGCCGGTGTCCGACGCCAGTTGGACGAGCAGCTGGGCCAGCAGGGCGCCGGTCCCCTCGCGGCCCGATATCCGGCGCCCGACGGCCCGTTCGGCGTGGCCCGCGGGCAGCGCCACCAGCGCCCGCGGGAGCTCGACCCCCACGATGGTGACCGGGTCGGGGCCGGTGTGGATCTCGTACGACCGCGAGGAGCAGTTCACGTGGAAGTCGCGGATCCCGTACGCGGCCTGCTGTCTGTCCCAGGCGGCCAGTCCCTCGCCCCGCAGCAGCAGGGAGAGGTGGAAGGTCTCCGGGTCGGACTGGCGGACGAGCTTCGGGGTCCGGCGGAAGACGAGGTGGTCGAAGGTGGCCGGCCACACCACCACGTCCCCGAGTTCGAACACCCGCTGGTGCCCGCGGTAGTCCGCCGCGCGGTCGCTGTCCAGCTCCATGGGGGCGTGGGTGCGGCCCAACCGCTGCGTCCACGCCTCGAACCGGTCGGCCACCGGCAGATCCAGGGTTCGCAGGACCGACTCGTGCAGCACGCGGTCAGTGAATCACACGGGGCCCGCCGGCCCCGGAACCGGCCCTTCCGGACGACGGCCGGTGCCTGGCGGGGGCGGGCCGCCGTCCGGCGGGGGCCGGTCGCGCGGTACCCCCCGCCCCTGGGACGGCCTCAACCGGCGTGCAGCATCAGCCCGATGCCGACCACGAGCAGGCCCGCCGCGGCGACGCGCGGCGCCCCGAAGCGCTCCTTGAAGAATACCGCTCCGATGGCCGCCCCGACGATGATCGAAATCATCCTTTGCTCATACGGTGATTGCATGAGCCGATCGAAGCCAGCCAGGACCGCGATCATCCCGGGCGAGCCCGCAGCGATCTACTGCCGTATCTCTCACACCAAGGACGAGGATCAGACTGGAGTCGACCGACAGGAGCGCATCTGCCGCGAGGTCGCAGAACGGCTCCGACTCCGGGTCGAGGCGCGTCACGTCTACGTGGACAACAACCGCTCGGCGTGGCAGCGCAACCGCAACCGGCCAGGGTGGAACGAGATGCTGGAGGCGATGGGAGAAGGCGAGATCCGGCACGTCATCGTCTACCACCCCGACCGCCTCATGCGGCAGCCCAAGGACCTCGAAGAGCTTCTCTCGATCGCCGACGACAAGCGCGTGCTCCTGCACGGCGAGGCGAACCGACGCGACCTGTCGGACCCCGACGACCGGTTCATCCTCCGCATCGAGGTGGCCCACGCGTGCCGCTCCTCCGACGACTCGTCACGACGGCTGAAGGACGCCCTGAAGGACAAGGCCCGCGAGGGCAAGCCGCACGTGGGCAATCGTCCCTACGGCTACACGGGCAACGGTCAGGCGATCATCGAGAAAGAGGCGGAGATCGTCCGCGAGGTGTATCGGCGGTACCTGGACGGTCAGTCACCCCTGCGCATTGCCGAGGACCTCGCGGCGCGGGGAGTGGTGACGTCCAAGGGCAATACGTGGCAACCGGAGAACGTCCGTCATCTGCTGGTGTCCACATTCGTGGCAGGTATCCGAACCCATCTGGGTGAGGAGGTGGGACCCGGGACGTGGCCCGCCATCATCGATCGCGGCCAGTGGGATGAGGTTCAGCGGCATAGGAAGTACCGAGCTCAGCAGGCCAGGGATGAGCAGAAGCGACCGAGCCGCTTCTATCTGCTGCGTGGAGTCGCGACGTGCTCATGCGGAGTCCGCATGGCCGGTACGAACGGCGTGCGGTACGCCTACTACCGGTGCACGCGAGCCGGCGACGTCGGACAGCAGAAGGATCGTGTCCCTCGTCGTGGTGTTGGGGATCAACGACCGGGAGTGCGCGGGCGTCTGCCCGGGGCGCACTTCCATGGATGGGTCCCGCTC
>NZ_JBHWHV010000061.1:0-59477 GCF_042732375.1 Streptomyces sp. NPDC059785 | reverse complement strand
GGCCGCGCCCCTGAGGGGCGCGGCGGGCCTTCCAGGGACGCGGGGAACTGCGCGACCAGCCACAGCGGACCCGCGGACGAAAACCCGTGATCAGCGGAGCCTGCGCTCGACCGTGAACCGGTCGATCTCCTCACCGGTCTCCGCGATGCCGCGCACGGTCAGCGTGGCCGTACGGCCCTTCGCGGGCTGCACGTCCACCCGCAGGAACGAGTAGTCGAGATACCGCACCCGCGACCAGGCGACCGTCTCGTTCTGCTTCGCGCCGTCCTTCAGGCAGACGAAGGAGGACACCGACTCGACGTCCTTCTCGTGGCCCTCGTAGGTCTCGTCGGCACTGAACGCGTACAGGCTCTTGCCCGCCGCGCCCGCCGTCACGTAGACGACGCCGTCGGTCTCCGGGTGCGTGGTGCCGCCGATCGGCAGTTCCTTGGAGACCTCGCCGCCTTTGAGGACGTCGGTGCGCTCGTAGACGTGGTTGTGGCCGTTGATCACCAGGTCGACGGTGTACTTCTCGAACAGCGGCACCCACTCCTGGCGCACGCCGCCCTCGGAGGCGTGGGCGGTGGAGGTGCAGTACGCGCAGTGGTGGAAGAAGACGACGATGAAGTCGATGTCCTTCTCCGCGCGGTACTTCTTGAGCTGCCGCTCCAGCCACGTGGTCTGGGTGCCGCCGGAGATGCCGAGGTTGGCGGGGATCTCGAAGGAGATGTCGTTGGCGTCGAGGGATATCACGGCGGTGTTGCCGTGCACGAAGGTGTAGACGCCGGGCAGGTTCGTCTTGTCGGGCCCGTTCTCCGGGAGCTGCCAGCGGGCCTCCTCGCCGCCGTACCCGTTGGGCGAGTACCAGGCCTCCATGTCGTGGTTGCCGTACGCGACCATCCACGGCACCTGCTTGGCGACCGACTCGGTCTGCGCGAGGAACTGGTCCCAGACGCGCGAGTCGAAGCCGCTGTCCTCGCTCTTGCCCTGGCCCGCCGGGTCCGCGTACGCGATGTCGCCCGCGTGCAGGTGGAAGGCGGGGTTCTGGCCCAGGATCAGGCTGTCGTTGGCCAGGCCGTGGTAGCTGACGCCCTGGTCGCCGAAGGCGGTGAAGGTGAACGCCTCGGCGCGCGCGGGCGCGGTGGTGAAGGTGCCGAGCGTGCCCGCGAGGTGCGCGGACGCCGGGTCGAAGCCCTGGTGGCCGACGCCGTAGTAGTACGTCCTGCCGGGCTTGAGGTGGGTCAGCCGGGCGTGCAGGTAGTACTGGGTGTGGTCGCCGCTCGCGCCGACGCCGGCCGGGGTGTGCAGCGCCCGGACCTCGGCCTCGATCTTGCGGGAGAGGTCCCAGGGGTGCGCGCCGATCCGGATGAACGGCTTCTTGACCGCGACCGGGACCTGCCAGGAGACGGTCATCTCGGTGCGCGGGTCGGCGCCGTAGGCGAGGTGGCGGCCGAAGGGGGCGACGAGCGAGCCGTCCACCGTCCGGTTGGCGGTGCTCGTGCGTGCGGCCGGGGTGGCCGCCTGCGCGGTCGCTCCCGGCACGAAGGCGCCGCCGGCGACGGCGCCGAGGGTGACGGCGCCGCCCCGCATCATCGTGCGCCGGGAGAATCGGGCCCGGAGGTACTCGTGCTGCTCGGCCATGCTCATCCGCTCGGCCAGCTTCTCCGGTACGCCCATGCGTGGAATGTCCATGGGGCAGAAGTTGCTCCAGGCACACAACGCGGCACGAGACACAGGGTGTACAGCTTGTAAACAGCCCCCCATAAGAGTTTCAACAGCCGTTTGCCCGATATCGGGCAGGATTCTTGCGGATAGGCCCGCAGTACCCCAGGATCAACGGGTGCACGAGGAACTTGTCGATCACCTGACGCGCTCCACGCCCCTCAGCCGGGGCGAGGCGCTGCGGGTGATCCAGGACGTGCTCGCCTACTTCGACGAGACGACCGAGGACTACGTCCGCCGCCGCCACCGCGAGCTTCAGGCCCAGGGCCTGGTCAACGCGACGATCTTCGAACGGATCGCGGCGGACCTGACCTACCGCGCGGTCGCGCCGCCCGAGCTCACGCTCAGACAGCTGCGCCGCATCGTCTACGGCTGAGCGCACGGGCCCGGCACCGCCGGGCGGACGGCCGGGCCGGACGAACGACAGAGCCGAAGAACGACAGAGGGGAACCGAGGGACACATGTGCGGGATCGTGGGATATATCGGCAGGCGTGACGTGGCACCGCTGCTCCTGGAGGGTTTGCAGCGCCTGGAGTACCGCGGCTACGACTCGGCGGGCATCGTCGTCACCACCCCGAAGTCGGCCGGCCTGAAGATGGTCAAGGCCAAGGGCCGGGTCCGCGACCTGGAGGCCAAGGTCCCCGCCCGCTTCAAGGGCACGACCGGCATCGCCCACACCCGCTGGGCCACCCACGGCGCCCCCTCCGACGTCAACGCCCACCCGCACATGTCCGCGGACAACAAGGTCGCCGTCGTCCACAACGGCATCATCGACAACGCCGCCGACCTGCGGAAGAAGCTCGAGGCCGACGGCGTCGAGTTCCTCTCCGAGACCGACACCGAGGTCCTCACCCACCTCATCGCCCGCTCCCAGCACGAGAAGCTGGAGGACAAGGTCCGCGAGGCGGTCCGGGTCATCGAGGGCACCTACGGCATCGCGGTGCTGCACGCCGACTTCCCCGAGCGCATCGTGGTGGCCCGCAACGGCTCCCCCGTCGTCCTCGGCATAGGCGAGAAGGAGATGTTCGTCGCCTCGGACGTTGCCGCGCTCGTCACCCACACCCGCCAGATCGTCACCCTCGACGACGGCGAGATGGCCACCCTCAAGGCCGACGACTTCCGCACCTACACCACCGAGGGCACCCGGACCACGTCCGAGCCGACCACCGTGGAGTGGGAGGCCGAGTCGTACGACATGGGCGGCCACGACACCTACATGCACAAGGAGATCCACGAGCAGGCCGACGCCGTGGACCGCGTGCTGCGCGGCCGCATCGACGACCGCTTCTCCACCGTGCACCTCGGCGGCCTCAACCTGGACGCCCGCGAGGCCCGCCAGATCCGCCGGGTCAAGATCCTCGGCTGCGGCACCTCGTACCACGCGGGCATGATCGGCGCCCAGATGATCGAGGAGCTGGCCCGCATCCCCGCGGACGCCGAGCCGGCCTCCGAGTTCCGCTACCGCAACGCGGTCGTCGACCCCGACACCCTGTACGTCGCCGTCTCCCAGTCCGGCGAGACCTACGACGTGCTGGCCGCCGTCCAGGAGCTGAAGCGCAAGGGCGCCCGGGTCCTCGGCGTGGTGAACGTGGTGGGCTCCGCCATCGCCCGCGAGGCCGACGGCGGCATGTACGTGCACGCGGGCCCCGAGGTCTGCGTCGTCTCCACCAAGTGCTTCACCAACACCACGGTCGCCTTCGCGCTGCTCGCGCTGCACCTGGGCCGCACCCGTGACCTCTCCGTCCGCGACGGCAAGCGGATCATCGAGGGCCTGCGCCGCCTCCCCGCCCAGATCACCGAGATCCTGGAGCAGGAGGACGAGATCAAGAAGCTGGCCGAGCAGTACGCCCAGGCCCGCTCGATGCTCTTCATCGGCCGCGTCCGGGGTTACCCGGTGGCCCGCGAGGCCTCGCTGAAGCTGAAGGAGGTCTCGTACATCCACGCCGAGGCGTACCCCGCCTCCGAGCTGAAGCACGGCCCCCTCGCGCTGATCGAGCCCGCCCTGCCGACGGTCGCGATCGTCCCCGACGACGACCTCCTGGAGAAGAACCGCGCCGCCCTGGAGGAGATCAAGGCCCGCAGCGGCAAGATACTCGCGGTCGCGCACCAGGAGCAGCCGAAGGCCGACCAGACGATCGTCGTGCCGAAGAACGAGGACGAGCTGGACCCGATCCTCATGGGCATCCCGCTCCAACTCCTCGCCTACCACACGGCGTTGGCGCTCGGCCGGGACATCGACAAGCCCCGCAACCTCGCCAAGTCCGTGACGGTGGAGTAGCCACCGGTCCCGTCAGGGACCCTGCCCGGTCCTCGCCCGGACATGGACGATCCCTGCGCATGCCACCATCGCGCAGGGATCGTCCGGGGAGACCGGGGCCGCCCATTGCCCCGGCCGCCGGGAAGCGGGAGCCGCCCTCCCCCGGCTCCGGCGGAGCCAGGGGTGCATCCCTTCCCGGCCGGCGTCCGGTCAGCCGGTGACGGTGACGCCCCGGCCTCCGGCGTGTGCCGGCAGTGCGGTGGGCCAGTGGGCGAGGACCGCCGTGCCCGCGTACCAGGCGAGTGCCCCGTCGGCGACGGCGAACCAGCCGCCGGCCTGGGTGAGCCAGCCGGAACCGCGGAACTGGCCGAGGGCCAGCAGCACGAACGCCAGGAACAGCAGCACGTACAGCGCCCGGGTGAGCAGCGGGGCACCGCCCGATCCGGCCGTCAGGGTGAGCGCGACGAGGGCGAACAGCAGCAGGAAGAGACCGGCCGCGCCGGACGGCATCCGCTGGTCCGCGGAGACGCCCCAGGTGAACCAGAGCGCGCCGAGCAGCGCGAAGGCCGTGCCGGTGAGCACGTCGCGCTCACGGAGCGCGAACAGCCCGGCGATGAAGAGCGCGACACCGCCGACGTAGGTGGCGAGGGAGACGGAACCTGCCGCCGTGACGCCGTCTATCACTCCGGTGTTGCCGAGGCCGAAGGCCAGCAGGCTGATTCCGAGGGCGAGTTGGCCGAAGGCGGAGGTGCTGCTTCCCGCGGGAACTTCCTTGTCCACGGCGGGCTCCCTTCTTGCATGTGGTCGTGCGGGTGGTGCATGTGCGGTCGGGCTGTGCCCGATCGACCGGTACAGGAGGACCGGCGACCGGTATATGCCCTTCACAAAGGCACAAACACCCCTACGCGCGGGTAGATTTATGCAGTGGAGTGCGGAAAGCCGGTGCGCGCCCCACAACGCACGCCCGGCGAGCCGGAGTTGCGCACGGCGGCGGCGCCCGGGGGTTCGGGAAGCGAGAAGTGAGCCGGCAGCGGCTACGGAATGACGATCACGGGGCGTTTCGCGCGTTTCGCGAGCCGGCCCGCCACCGAGCCGAAGATCCGCCCGACGATGCCGTGCGTGGAGCCGACGACGATGGCGTCCGCCTCGTACTCCCGCCCCACCTCTTCGAGTTCGTGGCAGATGTCGCCGCCGCGCTCGACGAGGATCCACGGCACTTCGGACAGATAGTCCGCACAGGCCAGTTCCAGCCCGAGCACCTCGGTGCGGTGGTCCGGCACGTCGACGAAGACAGGGGGCTCGCAGCCCGCCCACACCGTGGTGGGCAGCCGGTTGGCGACATGCACGATGATCAGGCCCGAGCCCGAGCGGTGGGCCATGCCGATCGCGTACGCGAGGGCGCGCTCGCTGGACGTCGAGCCGTCGAAGCCGACGACGACACCGTGCTGGAACGCGGGATCGCAGGAATGACGTGGTTCTTCCGCCGCCGAGGGCTCGGCCGCCGTGGGGTCGGCGACGGGGCGCTTGCGGTCCGCGGGATCGAAGAATTCGTGACCGGCCATGGGTGTCTCGGCGTCTGGATCCTCAGTGGGTGGGACGGCAGAGTGCGGCGGAGCTGTGTCCGGGAATCATCTTCCCAACCCCATACCCCCAAGGGTACGGCGGCACGCCTCCTCCGCCCAGATCCCGCGCCTGCTGCGCGGGGTTCCAGGGAGCATGCATGAGGGGGCGCCCGTAACGCAATGGTTGCTGCCTCGTACAGGCGATTTGCACAGGGTTCACCCGCGCGGAGGGGTCGCGGCGCGGCCGTCCGGCGGACATCTCGCGCGCGTAAGCGGGAGCCGGGCCGCCCGGCAGTGACCGGCCGGTCGAACAGACGTTGAAGCGGTGAGCCGCCGCCCCGGAAGGCACGGGAGAGGCACGGGACAGGACGAGGGAGCACAGCGTGCCCGGAACAGAGACCGCGCCCGAGGCCGCCGACGCGACGCGGGCCGCCGCGCCGGACCGGACCGCCGGGGCGTCCGCGCCGGACGCGACGCCCGCCGCGGACGCGACGACCGGCATGGTGCGCTGGGCCGCCTTCAGCTGCGTCCTGGTCCCCGTGGTACTCGTCTGGTACGGCGCGTCCCTCGCCGGAGCGGCCGGCACGGCGCTGGGTCTGGCCGCCGTGACCGGGATCTGCCGGCTGCTGCTGCGGCAGTCCGAGCGGGGCTCGGTGCCGCTGCTCGAGGAGGAGCCGCTGCCGCACCGCGGACGGCACGGCAGGAGCGGCCCGCGGAGCCCGCGGGGCGGCCACGCGCGGGGCGCCCGTCCGGGGCGGTCCGGGGCCTCCGGCAGGGCCGGTTCCGGGGCCCGTCGGAGCGGCCGGCGAAATGGCGGGCATTCGCCGGTCGACTGACCGGTTTGTGCGCACACTCCCGCTTGTTTTCAGCCAACTTCTGCTACCCGTGCATGCCTTGGCCGAAGGACCCCCCAACTACCGTTCCACCTGCACAAAAGAGGTCTCGCAAGGTGCGCGCACCCTACGGGGACCGGCCACTGGGACGAGGCGCACTTCCCTGCACGGCCCGCGAGTGCAACGCTTCGTGATCGAATGCTTCACGCCAAGTTGCCATGTCGACAATGTGCCGGATGGTGAACTGGTCACGCCGGCACTGCGAGACACAGTAGATTCGATCTTGACTGTCTTACGGCGGGGGACTCGTGCAGGACCGAGGGGAAACGTGTTGGAGCGACAGACCCGAAAGGTTATGGGTGCCGCGACCACCGAGGGGGGCTTAGCAGTATGAGCCACGACTCCACTGCCGCGCCGGAAGGAGCGGCCCGGAAGCTTTCCGGGCGCCGCCGCAAGGAGATCGTCGCGGTGCTGCTGTTCAGCGGCGGCCCCATCTTCGAGAGTTCCATACCGCTGTCGGTGTTCGGCATCGACCGCCAGGACGCGGGCGTCCCGCGCTACCGGCTGCTGGTGTGCGCCGGCGAGGAAGGTCCGCTGCGGACCACCGGCGGCCTGGAACTCACCGCACCGCATGGGCTCGAGGCGATATCGCGGGCGGGCACCGTCGTCGTGCCGGCCTGGCGGTCGATCACCTCGCCGCCGCCGGAGGAGGCGCTCGACGCGCTGCGCCGGGCGCACGAGGAGGGCGCCCGCATAGTGGGTCTGTGCACCGGCGCCTTCGTCCTGGCCGCCGCCGGCCTGCTCGACGGCCGCCCGGCCACCACCCACTGGATGTACGCGCCGACGCTCGCCAAGCGCTACCCGTCGGTCCACGTCGACCCGCGCGAACTCTTCGTGGACGACGGCGACGTGCTGACCTCGGCGGGCACCGCGGCCGGAATCGATCTCTGTCTGCACATCGTGCGCACGGACCACGGCAACGAGGCGGCCGGCGCGCTCGCCCGCCGTCTGGTGGTCCCGCCGCGCCGCAGCGGCGGCCAGGAGCGCTACCTCGACAGGTCTTTACCCGAGGAGATCGGCGCCGACCCGCTCGCGGAGGTCGTCGCCTGGGCCCTGGAACACCTGCACGAGCAGTTCGACGTGGAGACGCTGGCGGCACGCGCGTACATGAGCAGGCGTACGTTCGACCGCCGCTTCCGCTCGCTCACCGGGAGCGCGCCGCTCCAGTGGCTGATCACCCAGCGGGTGCTCCAGGCGCAGCGGCTGCTCGAGACGTCCGACTACTCGGTGGACGAGGTCGCGGGCCGCTGCGGCTTCCGCTCGCCGGTGGCGCTGCGCGGGCACTTCCGCCGCCAGCTCGGCTCGTCGCCGGCCGCGTACCGCGCCGCCTACCGGGCGCGCAGGCCGCAGGGTGACAAGCCCTCCGACGGGGACGGCGCGACGGGGCCCTCGGGACCCCCGCTGTCGCTGCACCCGGAGGGACCCGTGCCGCTGCAAACCCGGCGTACGGCGGCGGCGAGCGCCTTCGGGCCGGCCGCCTCGCTGTCGACGGAGGCCGCCCGGCACCACGGCGACCTGTACGCGGCGGGACGGGCGAGCCTGCCCGGCCAGCGCAGCGCGCCGTAGCGGTGTGAGGACGGTTCCGGGCGGGGCCCCCGCGGCCGCCGCCCGGGCCGTCCGCGCGCCCGCCCGCGCGCAGGGGCGGCCCGGCCGCGCCGGGCGGGCCGTAGGGTAAGACACATGAACGATCGCATGGTGTGGATCGACTGCGAGATGACCGGACTCTCGCTGTCCGACGACGCGCTCATCGAGGTGGCCGCGCTGGTCACCGACTCTGAGCTGAACGTGCTCGGCGAAGGGGTGGACATCGTGATCCGCCCGCCCGACGCCGCGCTGGAGACCATGCCCGACGTGGTGCGCGAGATGCACACCGCGTCCGGCCTCCTCGACGAACTGGCCGGCGGCACGACGCTGGCGGACGCCGAGGAGCAGGTCCTCTCCTATGTGCGCGAGCACGTCAAGGAGCCGGGCAAGGCCCCGCTGTGCGGCAACTCGGTCGGCACGGACCGCGGCTTCCTCCTCCGTGACATGCCGACCCTGGAGGACTACCTGCACTACCGGATCGTGGACGTCTCCTCCGTCAAGGAGCTGGCCCGCCGCTGGTATCCGCGGGCGTACTTCAACAGTCCGGAGAAGAACGGCAACCACCGCGCCCTCGCCGACATCCGCGAGTCGATCGCCGAGCTGCGCTACTACCGCGAGGCCGTCTTCGTCCCGCAGCCGGGACCCGACTCGGACACGGCCCGCACGATCGCGGCGAAGCACGTCCTGCCTGCGCGGTAGGCCCTCCCCCGCCTCCCGCCCGCCACCGCAGAAAGGCGGGCGCGAGCACCCCTTCGGACCCTGTACACTTTTTCTCAGCCGGTCGGGGAACCACGCGGAGAACCGCCGGTCATGGTGGGTGTAGCTCAGCTGGTAGAGCACCTGGTTGTGGTCCAGGATGCCGCGGGTTCAAGTCCCGTCACTCACCCTGATCAGTCAGCCGGTGACCTGTTCGTCAGGTCACCGGCTGACTGCGTATCCGGCGAGGATTGGTGTGTGCCCCGCATGACCCCCCGGCTCCTCCGGCTCCTTCCCGCTCCCCGCCTGGACCTGGTCCCCCTGCGCGTGGCGCACGCCGGGGAGATGGCCGCCGTACTGGCCGACCCCGCGCTGCACACCTTCATCGGCGGCGCCCCGCTCGGCCCCGACGCCCTGCGCGCCCGGTACGAGCGACTGGTGGCGGGCTCTCCCGATCCCGGCGTGAGCTGGTGCAACTGGGTGCTGCGGCTGCGCACGGAGGACTGTCTGGTGGGCACCGTCCAGGCGACGGTCACCGCGGCGGAGGCGGAGATCGCCTGGGTGGTGGGCACGGACCGGCAGGGCCGCGGTTACGCCGTCGAGGCGGCCCGTACGCTGGTCGCCGCCCTGGTGGAGCAGCCGGAGGTCCGTACCGTCGTCGCCCATGTCCACCCCGGCCACAGCGCGTCCGCGGCCGTCGCCGCGGCGGCGGGCCTGGAGCCGACCGGCCGGGAACAGGACGGCGAGGTCAGGTGGGAGCTGCGGACCGGGGGCTGAAAGCCTGTGTCTAAACCCTGGTCGGATCAGCGCGCGGCGTCATGGGGGTCCCCCCTGCTCATGGGGGTCCCCCCGCTCGAGCGAAGCCGAGAGTGGGGGAGAAGCCGAGAGTGGGGGAGAAGCCGAGAGTGGGGGAGAAGCCGAGAGTGGGGGAGAAGCCGAGAGCTTGGGGGAGCGTGCGATCGCAAGGCGCCGGAGCGTCCTCGGTGGGGGTCCCCCTGGTCCTTAAGACCTTGGGGGAGGAGCTACCAGGGCGTTTCGGCAACGCGGCTGGGGGTCCCCCTGCTCGCAGAGCTAGGGGGAGTGCGTGCCAGGCGTCGCACGCCCGGCCGGGGTTCAGACACAGGCTCTGGACCCGGTGGGTCAGGACGACGCCCGGGGCACCAGTTCCGTGGGCAGGACGAGCTGGCGGCGTTCCAGGCCCCGGGAAGCGGCCGGGCGGCGGTCGGCGATCTCGCCGAGCAGGAGGTCGATCATCGCGCGACCCATCTCCTCGATCGGCTGGCGCACGCTCGTCAGCGGCGGGTCCATGTGCCGGGCGATGGCCGAGTCGTCGTAGCCGACCAGGGCCACGTCGTCGGGTATGCGGCGGCCGGCCTCGCGCAGCACCTGCCGGGCGCCGGCCGCCATCACGTCGGAGCCCGCGAAGACCGCGTCGAGCGCCGGGCAGCGCTCCAGCAGCTCCGTCATCGCGCGCCGGCCGCCCTCCTCGGTGAAGTCCCCGGGGACGATCAGCGACTCGTCGACCTCGCGCCCGGCCTCGTGCAGCCCCAGCCGGTAGCCCTCGATACGGCGCTGGGCGCCGAAGACGTCGAGGCGTCCGGCCAGGTGGGCGATGGTGCTCCGGCCCCGGGCGACCAGGTGCTCGACGGCGACCCGGCCGCCGCCGAGGTTGTCGGAGTCGACCGACGCCAGCGTCTCGTCCGCGGACCTGCGGCCGGAGATCACCGCCGGGATCTCGAGCTGGGACAGCAGGTCGGGCAGCGGGTCGTCGGCGTGCACGGACACCAGCAGCACGCCGTCCACCCGGTGCGCCGCCAGGTACTGGGCGAGGCGGCGGCGCTCCCGGTCGTTGCCCGCGAAGATCAGCAGGAGCTGCATCTCCGTCTCGGACAGCTCCGCGCCCACGCCGCGCAGCATGTCGGAGAAGTACGGCTCGGCGAAGAAGCGGGTCTCCGGCTCGGGGACGACGAGCGCGATGGCGTCCGTACGGTTGGCGGCGAGCGCCCGGGCCGCCGTGTTCGGCACATAGCCGAGCTCCGCCACCGCCGCCTCGACGGCCGCGCGCGTGGCGTCGCTGACCCTGGGTGAACCGTTGATCACCCGGGACACCGTGCCGCGGCCCACCCCGGCGCGGGCGGCGACCTCCTCGAGGGTCGGCCGTCCGCCGCTCCGGCCCCGCGCTCCGTGGCCTGCCATGGTCCGCCTCTCATCACACCGCTCGGCCTTGGAATCTAACAGCCCTGATCGAGGGCCGGTCGCCCGGAAGGGCCGGGGGCGCTGTCGGCCCGGTTCCCGCCCGGCGCCGCCTCGCACCGCGGCGGGCCCGGCCGGCGCCCGTCCGTTCCGCCGTTCGTGGCGCAATCGCTTGCGTCCCGCGGCCCGATCACCTTCCATGCTGTGAAGCATCTTTGTGGTCCGCCACCCCGCACCCGGACCACCGAGCGCGGTTAGTTAACGGGCCGATAACTGAAGACAACTGCGCCCTCCCCCACCCTTGACACCCTCGCTCGAACCGACGACTCTTCAACACATCACTTGTGGGAGCGCTCCCACGGTACCTGACACATACACAACCCGCACGTTCCCCGCCCGAGCCGCAGCGAGAAACCAACGGGCCCAACAATGCAGTTGGCCGGGGGGTCGGCACGTCAGGGCAACAGGAGGACGCAAAGATGCGAGCACGAACCCTCCCCCTCTCTCGGCTTCGTTCGAGCGGGGGGATCCCGATCGTCCGCAGGGCACTGGCCGTCACGGCCGTGGTGTCGCTGGGCGCCGGGCTGCTGGCCGGCTGTGCCGACGACGGAGGCGACGATTCCAGTTCGTCGTCCGGTGACAGCAGTGGCAAGACCGTGATCTCCATGGGCCTGTTCGGCACCCAGGGCTTCAAGGAGGCGGGGCTCTACGCCGAGTACGAGAAGGCCAACCCGGACATCAAGATCCAGGAGAACGTGGTCGAGCGGAACGAGAACTACTACCCCGCTCTCGTCAACCACCTGACCACCAACAGCGGCCTCCAGGACGTCCAGGCCGTCGAGGTCGGCAACATCGCCGAGGTGGTGCAGACCCAGTCCTCGAAGCTGATGGACCTGTCCAAGGTCTCCGGCGTGAAGTCGAGCGACTGGCTGGACTGGAAGTGGAAGCAGGCCACCACCAAGGACGGGCAGACCGTCGGTCTCGGCACCGACATCGGCCCCATGGCCATCTGTTACCGCAAGGACCTCTTCGAGAAGGCCGGTCTGCCCAGCGACCGCGAGGAGGTGGGCAAGCTGTGGGCGGGGAGCTGGGACAAGTTCGTCGAAGCGGGCGAGAAGTACCAGAAGAACGCTCCGAAGGGCACCACCTTCCTCGACTCCCCCGCCGGTCTGATCCAGGCCGTCCTCGGCGGTGAGAGCGAGAAGTTCTACGACTCCTCCGGCAAGGTCATCTACAAGACGAACCCGGCCGTCAAGGACGCCTTCGACCTGACCGCCAAGGCGGCCAAGGAAGGGCTGACCGGCAATCAGACGCAGTTCCAGCCCGCCTGGGACACCACGATCGCCAACAGCAAGTTCGCCGCGATCTCCTGCCCGCCGTGGATGCTCGGCTACATCAAGGGCAAGTCCAAGCCCGAGTCGGCCGGCAAGTGGGACGTGGCCGCCTCCCCGAAGGCCGGCAACTGGGGTGGCACCTTCCTGGCCGTGCCCAAGTCGGGCAAGCACGCCGAGGAGGCCGCCAAGCTCGTCGCGTGGCTGACCGCGCCCGCGCAGCAGGCCAAGCTCTTCGCCAAGCAGGGCAGCTTCCCGAGCGCCCCGGGCGCGTACGACCTGTCGCAGGTCACCGGTGCCAAGAACGACATGACCGGTGACGCCCCGATCGGCACGATCTTCGCCGACGCCGCCAAGCAGATCCCGACCCAGGTCATCGGCCCGAAGGACCAGATCATCCAGCAGGGTCTGACGGACAACGGCGTCGTCCTCGTCACCCAGGGCAAGTCGCCCGAGGAGGCGTGGAAGAACGCCGTGAAGACCATCGACAACAACCTGGAGAAGTGACCGGAATGTCCACCCGGCACGACACCGCCGCGCCCCCCGTCGAGGGGGGCGCGGCCCCGGGTCGCCCCCCGGCCGACGCCGTGTCCGAGGAGGCGGCGAGGAAGCGGGCCAGGCTCTCCCGCCGCTGGCAGCGGGACATCCGCTGGAGCCCGTACGCGTTCGTCTCGCCCTTCTTCCTGCTGTTCCTCGCGTTCGGCCTGTTCCCGCTGATCTACACCGGCTGGGCCTCGCTGCACACGGTGGAGCTGACGGCGCCCACCGACATGGAGTGGGCGGGCCTGCGCAACTACACCCGCATCTTCGACGACGACTTCTTCTGGAACGCCGCGAAGAACACGCTGACCATCGGCATCATCTCCACCGTCCCGCAACTGCTGATGGCGATGGGCCTGGCGCACATCCTCAACTACAAGCTGCGCGCCTCGACCTTCTACCGGGTCGTCATGCTGGCCCCGTACGCGACGTCGATCGCCGCCGCGTCCCTGGTCTTCGTGCTGCTCTTCGGCCGCGACTACGGCATGATCAACTGGGTTCTGAACAGCATCGGCATCGACTCGGTCGACTGGCAGAACGACAAGTGGCCCTCCCAGATCGCCGTCTCGTCCATCATCATCTGGCGCTGGACCGGCTACAACGCGCTGATCTACCTGGCCGCGATGCAGGCGATCCCGCAGGACCTGTACGAGTCGGCGGCGCTCGACGGCGCCAGCCGCTGGCAGCAGTTCCTGCACGTCACGCTGCCCTCGCTGCGCCCGACGATCCTGTTCACCGTCGTGGTGTCGACCATCGGCGCCAGCCAGGTGTTCGGTGAGCCGCTGCTCTTCGACGCCAGCAAGGGCGCCTCCGGCGGCTCCCAGCACCAGTTCCAGACGCTGGGCCTGTACCTGTACGAGCAGGGCTGGGTCAACCAGCACCTGGGCCGCGCCTCCGCGATCGCCTGGACGATGTTCCTGATCCTCATCGTGATCGGGCTCGTGAACTCCGTCATCTCGCGCCGGCTGCGCGCCAGTAGTTAGGAGAACTGGCCGTGACGACGACCATGACACCGACCCCGCCTCCGCCGGAGGCGACCGCGAAGAAGAAGCCGGAGCGCGTCCGGCTGTCCAAGGCGGCCCGGGCCGGCGGGCAGCTGCACGCCGGGCCGATCGCCTACATCATCCTCGCCCTGTTCACCGTCGGCTCGCTGTTCCCGCTGGTGTGGACGGCGATCGCCGCCTCGCGCGACAACCAGCGCCTGGCGGAGAACCCGCCGCCGTTCTGGTTCGGCGCCAACCTGTTCGACAAGCTGGAAGTGGCCTGGACCGAGGCCAACCTGGGCGAGGCGTTCCTCAACACCACGCTGGTGGCGGGCATTTCGGCGTTCACCATCGTGTTCCTCTCCACGATCGCCGGGTTCGCCTTCGCCAAGCTGCGCTTCAAGGGGCGCAACGCGGCGATGCTCATCGTGATCGGCACGATGATGGTGCCGCCGCAGCTCAGCATCATCCCGCTGTACATGATGGTCGCCAAGCTGGACTGGACCGACCAGCTCCAGGCGGTCATCTTCCCGTCGCTGGTCAGCGCGTTCGGTGTGTTCTTCATGCGGCAGTACCTGATCCAGGCGCTGCCGGACGAGATCATCGAGGCCGCCCGGGTGGACGGCGCGAGCAGCTGGCGCGTGGTGTGGCACGTGGTGTTCCCGGCGGCGCGGCCCGCGATGGCCGTGCTCGGCATGCTGATGTTCGTGCAGACCTGGAACGACTTCCTGTGGCCGTTCCTGGTGCTCACCCAGAACGGCAACCCGACCGTGCAGGTCGCGGTCGCGGGCCTGGGCCGCGGCTACACCCCCGACCAGTCGCTGATCATGGCGGGCGCGCTGCTCGGCACGCTGCCGCTGCTGCTGGTCTTCGCGATCTTCGGCAAGCAGATCGTGGGCGGCATCATGCAGGGTGCCGTCAAGGGCTGACCTCCGGACCGAAACCCCGGGGCCGTTCCCTTTGTTGCGAGGGGGCCGGGCCACCGCCGACCCGGCCCCCGTTGTTTCCCGTACCTCGTCCCTTCCCGAACCCCCACCCCCGTCGGTCATCCGACCTCCAATGGGAGCGCTTCCATGTCAGACTCCGTGGCATCTGTCACTTTTCCTCCCGCCTTCCTCTGGGGCGCGGCGACCTCCGCGTACCAGATCGAGGGGGCGGTGCGGGAGGACGGCCGTACGCCCTCGATCTGGGACACCTTCAGCCACACGCCCGGGAAGAC
This sequence comes from Streptomyces sp. NPDC059785, assembly GCF_042732375.1. Taxonomy (NCBI): domain Bacteria; kingdom Bacillati; phylum Actinomycetota; class Actinomycetes; order Kitasatosporales; family Streptomycetaceae; genus Streptomyces; species Streptomyces sp. NPDC059785. The sequence continues at coordinate 44,517 of NZ_JBHWHV010000061.1, read as the reverse complement.
GGCCGGCGGCGACACCGGTGACATCGCGGTCGACCACTACCACCGCTACCGCGACGACGTGCAGCTCATGGCGGACCTCGGCCTTGGCGCGTACCGCTTCTCGGTCTCCTGGTCCCGGGTGCAGCCCACCGGGCGCGGTCCCGCCGTCCAGCGCGGCCTGGACTTCTACCGCCGTCTGGTCGACGAGCTGCTGGCCAAGGACATCAAGCCGGCCGTCACCCTCTACCACTGGGACCTGCCCCAGGAGCTGGAGGACGCGGGCGGCTGGCCCGAGCGCGACACGGCGTACCGCTTCGCCGAGTACGCGCAGATCGTCGGCGAGGCGCTCGGCGACCGCGTCGAGCAGTGGATCACCCTCAACGAGCCCTGGTGCAGCGCCTTCCTGGGCTACGGCTCCGGCGTGCACGCGCCGGGCCGCACCGACGCCGCGGCCTCGCTGCGCGCCGCGCACCACCTCAACCTGGCGCACGGCCTGGGCACCACCGCCCTGCGCGCCGCGATGCCCGCCCGCAACTCGGTCGCGGTGAGCCTCAACTCGGCCGTCGTCAGGCCGCTTTCGCAGGACCCGGCCGACCTGGACGCCGCGCGGCGCATCGACGACCTCGCCAACGGTGTCTTCCACGGCCCGATGCTGCACGGCGCGTACCCGGAGACGCTGCTCTCGGCGACCTCCTCGATCACCGACTGGTCGTACGTCCAGGACGGCGACCTCGCGCTGATCAAGCAGCCGATCGACGCCCTCGGCCTCAACTACTACACGCCGTCGCTGGTCTCGGCCGCCGAGAACGGGCCGAGCGGCCCGCGCGCGGACGGGCACGGCACGAGCACCTCCTCGCCCTGGCCGGGCGCGGACGACGTCGCCTTCCACCAGACGCCGGGCGAGCGCACCGAGATGGGCTGGACGATCGACCCGACGGGGCTGCACGACCTGATCATGCGCTACAACCGCGAAGTGCCGGGGCTGCCGATCTACGTCACCGAGAACGGCGCCGCCTACGACGACAAGCGGGACGCCGACGGACAGGTGCACGACCCGGAGCGGATCGCGTACCTGCACGGCCACCTCTCCGCCGTGCGCCGGGCGATCGCCGACGGCGCCGACGTCCGCGGCTACTACCTGTGGTCCCTGATGGACAACTTCGAGTGGGCGTACGGCTACGAGAAGCGCTTCGGCGCGGTGTACGTGGACTACGCGACGCTGGCCCGCACGCCGAAGTCCAGCGCCCACTGGTACGGCCGGGCGGCGAAGACCGGCACGCTGCCGCCGGTCACCGCCGCCGAATAGACCGTTCACCGCGGGGGGAGCGGGGGAACGGAGCGCGCCCCGGCCGGGTGGGGGGAAGACCGGCCGGGGCGCGTGCCCCCCCCGTAGGGAGGGTGCCTACCGCGTGGGGCTACCTGTAGGCACCGCAGGACCGCGGGACTGACGGGGGCCGCTGGGGGTGTGCTCGGGGTTGCTCGGGGCTGCTACTTGTAGGCGCCGAAGGCCTTGGAGAAGGCGTTCGCGTCCTGGACGATCGAGCTGCACGTGGCGTCCGCGGTGTCCTTGGCGCCGCCCGAGCACTGCTTGTCGCGGGTCGCGGACCACATGGAGAGCCAGCCCAGGCCCTTGGACTCGGCGAACTGCACGAGCTGCGTGGCGTCCTCGACCTTGAAGATCTCGCTGGCGACGTCGTTCACGCCGATCATCGGGGTGACCGCGACGGCCTTCCAGGCGGCGCTGTCGGAGAGCCCGAGGACGCTCTTGACCTGGGCCTGCGTCGCGGTGGCCGCCTGCTCGGCGTAGGTGCCCATGTCACCGCTGTACGAGGCGCCGTAGTCCATCGCCATGATGTTGACGGTGTCGATGGCCACGCCGTTGGTCTTGGCGTTCGACAGCAGGTTCACGCCGTCCTGGGTCAGGCCCTCGGGCATCACCGGCAGCGTGAAGGAGACGTCCAGGTCCGGGTGGTCCTTCTGGAGCTGGGCGATGGCCTGGGCGCGGCGGGTGTTGGCGGCCGTGTTCGGCAGCGCGCCGCCCTCGACGTCGAAGTCGACCTTGGTGAGGTCGTAGGCGGCGACGACCTTCTCGTACGCCGCCGCGAGCGCGTCCGCCGAGGAGCAGGTGGTGGCCAGCTCCGAGCCTGAGGCGCCGCCGAAGGAGACCCGGACGTCGCCGCCGAGCGCCCGCAGGTCGCCGATCTGGGCGGCGACCGCGTCACTGCCGAGGTCGCTCACGCCGCCCCACTTCGGGGTGCAGCCGCCGCCGTCGGTGACGAAGGCGAGGTTGTAGTTCTTGACGCCGGTCGCCTGGGCCGTGCCGACCAGGTCGAAGGCGGGGTAGAGCGAGGTGTCGACGTAGGGCGCGAAGCCGGCGCTGGTGGTGGTGCCGCTGCCGCTGTCGCCGCTGCCGGAGGTCTCGGAGGCCGTGGGCTCGGCGGTGGCGGTCTCGCTCGCCTCGGGGGCCGCGCTTGTGGTGGGGCTCGCGCTCTGCGTGGGCTCGGTGGATTCGGTCGGGCGGCCGCTGGGCTCGGGCGTCGCGCCGGTGTCCACCGAGCAGTCGGCGCCGTCGATGAGACAGCCGGTCGGGTCGTCGGAGCCGTTCACGACGAAGCCGACGGTGACGGACTCGCCCGCGGCCAGGCCGTCCTTGTCCCAGGACGGCGCGGTCACGGTCACGTGCTGCCCGCTCACCTTCGACGAGGCGTTCCACAGCGAGCTCAGCTTGGCACCGGCCGGCAGGTCGAACTCCAGCTTCCAGTCGGTCTTCACCTGGTCGCTGTCGTTGGTGACGACGTACTGCCCGGTGTAGCCGGTCTCCCAGTCGCTGGTCTTGGTGTACGCGGCACCGACCCCGGCCGCCTGCGCGGTGCCGGTGAACAGGAGGGCGCCGCCGCCGACCACGGCCGCCGCGACGACGCCGCCTATCGCCTTGTTCCTGCCACTGACCTTGCGCCGGTGCGTACTGCTCATCGCGTGCCTGCCTTCGCCGTTCGCGGGGGATCGCAGGGAGGCCGGACGCCGGTGACGGGTGCGGATTCCCTGGGTGGGTGCGGCAGCACGCTAGCGATCCGGAACCCGGCAAATCGCCTGATCCGGACGGCGGTCGGGGATCTTAGGGTGCGCTTAAGGAAGGCATCGGGGACGGTTAAAGGTCGAGACCATTGGGGTCCGTTCGGGCGGCGTGCGGTCGCGATGGCGCGGCGTGCGGGGTCGGCTCGGGACGGCGCCCGGTGTCGGCTCGGCGCCGCGTCCGCGGCGCGGGCCGCGCGCCCGGGGACCTTGTCCGCGTCCGCGTCCGTCTCCGCGTCCGGGTCCGGGTCCGCGTCCGGGTCCGGGTCCGGGTTGGAGTTCAGGTCCTGGTTCGGGTCCGGGCCGCGCGCCTGGGGCCAAGTCCGGTGCCAGGTCCGAGTTCGGGGCCGGTGCCGGGTCCGGGGCCGGGTTCGGATCCGGGGTCCGGGTCGCGGGCCCCGGGTCCCCGGTCAGCCGACGGTCGCGCCGCGTCTGCGTCGTCGTACGGAACCGCGGTGGCCGCGGCGGACCGGTGCGCGGCCGTCGAGCTGGATCCAGATCCGGACCTCGGTCCCGCCGAGCACGGACGAGCCGATGCGTACGTCGCCGCCCGTCGACTCGGCGAGCCGGCGCACGATGTCGAGGCCGAGGCCGGTCGACCCGTCGCTGCCCGAGCCGCGCCCGCGCGCCATCGCCGCGTCGGGGTCCGCGATCCCCGGGCCCGCGTCCGAGACCAGGACGATCACCGCGTCCTCGCCGTTGTGCACGTCGACGGCGAAGGCCGTGCCCTCCGGGGTGTGCCGGAACACGTTCCCCAGCAGCGCGTCGAGCGAGGCCACCAGGTCGGCACGGGCGACCGGTATGCGCACCGGGCGGTCCACGCCCGCGACCCGCACCTTGCGTCCCTCGTCCTCGGCGAGCGCCGACCAGAAGTCCATCCGCTCCCGGACCACCTCGGCCGCGTCGCACCCGGCGCCCGCGCCGACCGCCGCCGTCTGCGGCTTGGCGTCCCGGGCGGTCCTGATGATCGTGTCGACCTCGCGCTCCAACTGCTCGACGGCGGCGCGGGTCTGCTCGGCCGCCGGACCGTCGCCCAGCGAGGCGGCGTTCAGCCGCAGCACGGTCAGCGGCGTACGCAGCCGGTGCGAGAGGTCGGCGGCCAACTCCCGTTCGTTGGCCAGCAGTTGCACCACTTGGTCGGCCATCGAGTTGAACGCGACGGCGGCCAGCCGCAGTTCGGTCGGGCCCTCCTCCGGCACCCGGGCGCCGAGCTGCCCCTCCCCCAGCTCGTGCGCGCCCTCGACCAGGCGCTGCGCGGGCTGCACCATCCGCACCCCGAGCCGGTCGGCGACCGCGACCGAGCCGATGACGAGCGCGACGCCGACCCCGGCGAGCACCGCCCAGGCCGTGTTGACGCCGTTGGTGACCTCGGACTCGGGAACGTACACCTCGACGACCGCTATCACAGTGGAGCTGAGCGCGGTGGGCTGGAGCAGCACGGAGCCGCCCGCGACCTCCGCGGTGGAGGCCCGGCCCAGCTTCCGGGTCATGGTGATGTCCTTGCCGGCGGCGCGCTGCTCGCCGATCTCGACGGCGGGGCTGTCCCCCGCGGCCGGTATGTGCACCGCCATCCCGGAGTCGGAGCCGGCCGAGGCGACCACGCGCTCGAGCTGTTCCCGGTCGGTGGTGATGGACAGCGCGGGCGCGAGTGTCGCGGCCTCCCGCTCCGCGTTCGAGAATGCCCGGTCCCTGGCCATCTCCTTGACGACGAGGCCGAGCGGGACCGCGAAGGCCACCACCACCATCGTGGTGACCGCGACGCACACCTTGACCAGCGCCCACCTCATCGCGCGCTCCCCATCGCGCGCACCTCACCGCAGAGTCCGCGCCTCATGGCGTGGCCTCCGCGCGCGGTGGCTCCAGCTTCACGCCGACGCCGCGCAGGGTGTGCAGATAGCGCGGCTTCGCGGCCGTCTCGCCCAGCTTCCGGCGCAGCCAGGAGAGATGCACGTCTATCGTCTGGTCGTCCCCGTACGCCTGCTGCCAAACCTCGGCGAGCAGCTCCTTGCGCGGCACGACCACGCCGGGGCGTCCGGCCAGGAACGCCAGCAGGTCGAACTCACGGCGCGTCAGGTCAAGGCGTACGCCGTCCAGCTCGGCCTGGCGGCGCAGCGGGTCGATCGACAGGCCGCCGACCCGGATCACCCGCGACGGCGGGGCCTCGCCCACGACCGCCCGCGCGCGCCGCAGGACGGCCGCCATCCGCGCGGACAGGTGCTCGACGGAGAAGGGCTTGGTCAAGTAGTCGTCCGCGCCCGCGTTCAGCAGCCGGACGATCTCCGTCTCGTCGTCCCGCGCGGTCGCGATGATCACCGGGACGTCGGTGATCCCGCGCAGCATCTTCAGCGCCTCGGACCCGTCCAGGTCGGGCAGTCCGAGGTCCAGGATGACGACGTCGAAGGAGAAATGGGCGACCTCGCGCAGCGCCTCCAGGGCCGTCCCGACGCTGCGCACGGTGTGCGCGGCTTCGGTCAGATGCCTGATGAGGGCCGAGCGTACGAACTGGTCGTCCTCGACCACGAGCACACTTGCCATGGGCGGCACCGTACGCCATTCGCAGGACGCGGGTCCGGCGCCTGTGGACAACCTGTGCGGTGGAACACATGTGAGACACCAGTGCGACGCGTGGTGCAGTATGGCCGCGATGCGCAGAGGTCTCGTACACGTACTGGCTTGGTCGCTCGCCACGGGCGCGGCGGTCACCCTGTCCTGGTGGGGCGTCCACACGGTGATGTCCGGGACGGCCTACGATCCGCCGCGGGCGCTGCCCGTGCCGACCGGCGACACCGGCACGCAGGAGATCGACGTGCTCGCCTCCTCGACCAGCCGGCCCGCCCCGTCGAAGAGCGCCACCCGCGAGCCGGAGCGCAGCGGCAAGCCGTCCGCGACCCCGTCGCCCACCAAGTCGCCGTCCACGAGCCCCGACCCGGACGACTCCCCCGGCGCCACGGCCGCCGCCGACAACGATGCCGCCGCCTCCGGCGAGGTGAAGAGCTACGACACCAAGGGCGGGCGGGCCGCCTTCGACCTCGGCGAGACCTCCGCGACGCTGGTCTCCGCGACGCCGGCCTCGGGCTGGTCGATGCAGGTCTGGAAGACGGAGTCGTGGATCCGGGTGGAGTTCACCTCGGGCGCGGACCGGGTGTCGGTCTTCTGCACCTGGCACGACGGACCACCGCGGGTGGAGATCGGCACCTACTGAGAGCCGGTACGGGCCCGGCTGAGTGGCGGTACGGGCCTCGGGCTGGGGGCGCGGTACGAGCCTCGGCTGGGGGCGCGGTACGAGCCTCGGCTAAGAGGCGACACGGGACCCGGCCGTCGGCGTCAGCCGAACGCGGACGGCGGCGTCAGTCGAACGCGGACGGCGGCGGCGCGGGCGAGGCCACCGCCGACGCGTCCGTCACCGGCACCGCTCCCCCGGTGAAGTCGGTGAGCGCGCGACCGTGTTCGACCCGCGCGGGGTGCGGGTCGGAGGCCGCGCGCCGGGTCAGTTCCGCCACCGGGAGCGGCCGGGCGGAGCCGACGAGCACGGCGTTGCCGAACCGCTTGCCGCGCAGCACGGCCGGGTCGGCGACGAGCGCGAGTTCGGGGAGGACGGCCGCGGCGGTGGCTATCTGGCCGCGCAGATGGGCGAGCGGCGGCCCGTCGGCGAGGTTGGCGACGTACAGGCCGTCGGGCCGTAGCGCCCTGCGGACCTCGCCGAGGAATTCCACCGAGGTGAGGTGGGCGGGGGTGCGGGCCCCGCTGAAGACGTCCGCGACGACCAGGTCCGCCCAGCCGTCCGGCACCTTGGCGAGCCCGTCGCGGGCGTCCGCCGAACGCACCCGGATCCGGGCGCCCGGGTTCAACGGCAACTCCCGTCGCACCAGTTGGACCAGGGCCGCGTCCCGCTCGACGACCTGCTGGGTGGAGCGGGGGCGGGTGGCGGCCACGTAACGGGCCAGGGTGAGGGCGCCGCCGCCGAGGTGGACGGCGTGCACGGGCTTGCCGGGCGGCGCGAGGAGGTCGATGACGTGGCCGATGCGGCGCTGGTACTCGAAGCCGAGGTACGCCGGGTCGTCGAGGTCCACGTGCGACTGCGGGGCGCCGTCGACGAGCAGCGTCCAGGCCCGTGCCCGGTCCCGGTCGGGTACGAGCTCGGCCACTCCGCCGTCGACCGGCTGGACGACGGACGCGGTGGCCTGCTGCCCGCGCCGCGCGCTCCGCGCGCTCCTCGACTTTCCCATCAGCCCATTATCGGCGCCCGGGGGACGGTCGGCGCACCGGAGGAGACCCCTCGGGGCGACGGCTGTGCGGGAGCCGGGCCGTGCGGGATCCGGGGCGGTACGGGGAGCGGGTCACCGGGGGTGGAGCAGGGGGCGCGGGCGGCGCGTGGCTGGGTCAGGTGCAGTTGTCGGCGGCCTCGATCAGGCGGGCGGCCTCGCCGAGCGCCGCCCGCAGCACCGCCGGGTCCGTCGCCATGTCCGTCTCCCCCGGCGGCAGCAGCCAGTCGGAGCCGTCCGAGCCGTCCGAGCCGTCGGAACCGTCGCCCGGGGACTCAGGGGGCACCAGGCTCATGCCGCGTCCGTTGGTCTGCGTACAGGTGCTGCCTGGCACGTCCCAGGCGTCGGCGGTGCCGGGTGGCACCACGAAGCCGAGGGTGTCGCAGCCGTCGTCGTGCAGCACGGGACCGACCCCGTCGCCGGGGCCGCGGCGCAGGATGTCGACCGCCTCCAGGCCCTGCCGGGCCGGCACGGTCACGAGGTCGCAGTCGGCCTCGGGACACGGTGGGCCGCCCGGCTCCGGGGCCGCCCCGTGCGGTGCGGCCGGCACCGCCGCGAGGAACTCCGCGTGCTGTCTGGTGGTCTCCATCCCGGCCTCCAACTAGGAACCCTCCTGCTGACGTGCGGCACGGAAGCGCGGACAGCTCCCGGCCCACGGGGTTCAACGCGTCAACCCGTCAACGGCTACGGCGGAACTGCGCCACAAAGGATGGCAGTTCATGGCGGATCGGGTATGAGATATCCGGTTTGCGGCCAAACCAGCGGCCACCGCGCCGCCCCAGCGAGTACGTTCGTGACCCGCCGGAAGCAGGGCGCCGCCTGGGCGGTCGACGGACGAACCGCTCTGGATCCGGCACGGTTCGGCGGTTCTACGGTTCGCAAGAGAGGCCCGGCCATGACGTCGTCGACGGTGACCTCGTCCCAGCCACCACGGCCGCAACGGCCGAATATCGTCTTCCGGCGGCTGCGCGGACAGCGCTCACCGGGCGAGTTCGCCGCCGCGGTGCGGCGGGCGGCCCGGGACATCGGCGAACGCGTGAGCTGCGACGCCCGGTACATCGGGCGCGTCGAAGCCGGTGAGATCCGCTGCCCCAACTACGCGTACGAGCGGGTGTTCCTGCACATGTTCCCCGGGCGCACGCTGACCGACCTCGGCTTCGCACCCCGCTCGGCGGTGCGCGGCCGTGGGTCGCGCCCGGCCGACGAGCCGCCCCCGGAGCACGCCGAGAGCCGCCCGGACGGACCGTACGCGCCGACGGACGAGCAGGACGAGCCGTACGAGTCGTACGGGCAGTACGAGTCGCGCGAGCCGTACGGGCCTCAGGCCCCGCAAGACACGTGCGAGACGCGGGAGGCCCGCGCCGCGCACGAGTGCCACGAACGGAACCACGAGGAGAGCGACGTGCGGCGTCGCGCATTCATGACCGGCTCCACCGCCACGGTGGCGGCCGCCTCACTGGGCGCCTTCGGGATGGCGTCCGTCTCCCCCGCCACGGCCGCCGGCCGTCCCGTCCACCGGGCCGGCACGTCCGACGCGGGCGCCCTCCAGGAGGCCGTCCGCCGGATCCGGGTGCTGGACGACCGGCACGGCGCGGACGGCCTGTACCGGCGTGCCGCGGCGCCGCTGCGCACGGCGTACGCGCTGCTCGACGCGGGCGCGACCCGGCAGGCGACCACCGACCGGCTGTACTCGGGCGCGGGCGAGCTGGCGATCTCCGTGGGCTGGCTGGCCCATGACTCGGGCCGCTTCGACGACGCGCGCTCGCACTACGCGGAGGCGCTCGCGACCGCCCGGATGTCCGGGGATCCGGCCCTGGAGGCGCACGCCTTCTGCAACTCCGCCTTCCTCGCGCGCGACGCGGGCCGCCCGCGCGAGGCGGTGCGCGCGGCGCAGGCCGCCCAGCGCGCGGCCCGGCCCCTGGGCTCGGCGCGGCTGATGTCCCTGCTGGCGCTGCGCGAGGCGGGCGGCTGGGCGGGGCTCGCGGACCGGGCCGGCTGCGAACGGGCGCTGGCCCGGGCGCAGGCCCTGTACGAGCGGGGCCCCTCGGAGGCCGATCCGGAGTGGATGAGCTTCTACGGGGAGGCCGAACTGGAGGGTCTGGAGGCGCAGTGCTGGTCGATGCTGGGCGACTGGCTCCGCGCGGCCCGGCACGCCCGGCGGGCGGCACACCTCCAGGACCCGCACTTCACCCGCAACATCGCCCTCTACACCGCCGAGCTCGCCGACGACCTGGCGCGCGGGGGCCGTCCCGACGAGGCGGCCGCGGCCGGGCTGCGCGTCCTGGACCTCCTGGACGAGGTGCAGTCCTCCCGTATCCAGACGATGCTGGCGGGCACGGCGCGGGTCCTGCTGCCGCACCGCAGGGCCTCCGGGGTGTCGGCCTTTTTGGACCGGCACGCGAGCCTGCCGCGGCTGGCCTGACGGGCCCCGGGCGGGCAGACGGGCAGACGGGCAGGCGGGGTCAGGCGGCCGGGCGGCCGGGCGGCCGGGCGGCCGGGCGGGGTCAGACGGTCAGGTGCCCGCAGTCGTTCCACACCTCGACGGCGGGCTCGCCGTACGCCCAGCCGAGCACCGACAGGGAGGTCGGGTTGAGCCGGATGCGGGCGGCGAAGTCGATCGGGAGGCCCAGCCAGCGGGCGCCGATGGAGCGCAGGATGTGGCCGTGCGCGAAGACCAGCACGTCGCGGTCGGCCGAGCGCGCCCAGTCGACCACCTCGTCCGCGCGCGCGGAGACCTGCTCCAGGGTCTCGCCCCTGGGCACCCCGTCCCGCCAGATGAACCAGCCGGGCCGGGCCTCCTGTATCTCGGCCGGCGTCATGCCCTCGTACGCGCCGTAGTCGTACTCCATGAGGGCGTCCCAGGTGGCCGCGCGGTCGCCGAAGCCGGCCAGTTCGCAGGTCTCGCGCGCGCGGACCAGCGGGCTCGTGCGCACCTCGGCCTCCGGCAGGCCCTCGAACGGGGCGCGGTGCAGGCGCTCGCCCAGGAGTTTCGCGCCGCGCCTGCCCTCTTCGAGGAGCGGGATGTCCGTCCTGCCGGTGTGCTTTCCGGACAGCGACCACTCGGTCTGTCCGTGCCGGGCCAGCAGGATGCGCGGTGCCATGAAAAGGCCTTTCCGGGAGAAACGAGAAACGGGTCACTCCATCATCGCGTACCCCACGACGGCGCAACCCGGCGGGCGATCTCTGCGTCTTTGAGGGCCGGGGCGCCCCACGGGGGAGCGCGCACACACCGTAATGTGGCCTGTCCGGACCGACCGTCCGGGAAGCAGTCAGAAGGGGGAGGGCGATCGGATGCCGCAGACCGAGGCACCCGGCAGCAAAGCGATCGCACCGGTCCGCTTGCGCTGGTGGACCGAGCTCCCGCTGATCCTGCTGGTGTACGGGTGCTACTCGGCGGGCCGGCTGCTCGCCCGGGGCGACGTGTCCAGCGCGGTCGACCACGGCCTGGCGATCCTGCGCGTCGAGAAAACGCTCCGGCTGAACGCCGAGCACCCGCTGAACCGGCTCTTCACCCACCACGCCTGGCTCGGCGTACCCGCGGACTTCTGGTACGCCTCGCTGCACTACGTGGTCACGCCCGCGATCCTGGTGTGGCTCTTCCGCTCCAGGGCGGGCACCTACAGAGCCGCCCGCACCTGGCTCATGACGTCCACGTTCATCGGTCTGATCGGCTTCACCCTGCTGCCCACCTGCCCGCCCCGGCTGCTGAGCGCGGGCCACGGGTTCGTCGACACGATGGCCCAGTACAGCGACTACGGCTGGTGGGGCGGCGAGGCGAGCGCGCCGCGCGGCATGGGCGGCATGACGAACCAGTACGCGGCGATGCCGAGCCTGCACGTGGGCTGGGCGCTGTGGTGCGGGGTGATGCTCTGGCGCCACGGGCGCACGCCCGCCGCCAGGGCCGCGGGCGTCGCCTACCCGCTGATCACCACGATCGTGGTCATGGGCACCGCCAACCACTACTTCCTCGACGCGGTCGCGGGCATCGCCGTGATGGGCGTCGGGCTGCTGCTGGCCCCGTCGGTGACGCGGCTCGCGGACGCGGCGAAGGCCCGGCTCACCGCCCGGTTCGCACCGGTCACGGCCGCCTCTCGCGACACGGGTTCCTCGATTGTCAGTGGCGGATGCCAGACTTCCGCGGGTGAGCGAATTCCCCGACAGCGCGAGTCCCGCACCGGACCCGGAGCCGGGCCGGGTGCCGCCCCCACGGACGCGGGGGACGGCGCTCCGGCGGCTGCTCGCTGACCTGCGCGGCCCCGACGTACCGCCGAAGGCACTCGACGCGCGCGCCCTCGCCGCGCTGGCCGCCAACCCCAGCTGCGACAGACGCGCGCTGCTCGACGGGGCGGGGGTGGACAAGGCGCGCCTCGCGGACTCGCTCGGCGCGCCGTCCGCGTTCGGCCAGTCGCAGTTCGCCTTCACCCGGGGGAACGCGTTCGAGGCCCGGGTCAAGGCCGACGGCGGTGCGGAGCTGCTGCGGCTGGTGCACGAGAAGCTGGACCCCGGTGCCGAGCCGCCCGCCGCGGGCGCCGTCCCCGACCTCACGGCGGACGGTCCCGCGGGCCGCGCGGCGCGTACGGCGCTGGCGTTGCGCGAGGCCACCGCGGCCGGCGGCTGGACGCTGCTCGACCACCCGATGCTCGCCCTCGACGTCGCGGGCACGCCCGCCTTCCTGGAGCCGGACGCGGTGGTGGTGCACCCCGACGGCGGCTGGACGGTCGTGGAGATCAAGTCCTTCCCCATGCTGGACGGGTCCGCCGACCCGGCGAAGGTGGGCGCCGCCGCCCGCCAGTCCGCGGTGTACGTACTGGCCCTGGAGAACGTCGCGGCGCAACTGGCCCCCGCCCCCGAGGTCCGCCACCGGGTCCTCCTCGTGTGCCCGAAGGACTTCTCCAACCTGCCCACGGCGTCCGCCGTCGACATCCGCAAGCAGCGCTCGGTGACCCGCCGCCAGCTTGCCCGGCTGACCCGCGTCGAGGACATCGCCGCCGCGCTCCCCGAGGGCACCTGCTTCGCCCCGGACCTGCCGTCCGCCGAGCTGACGGCGGCCGTGGAGGCCGTCCCGGCGACGTACGCGCCCGAGTGCCTGGCCGCCTGCGAGCTGGCCTTCCACTGCCGCGAGCGCTCGCGCGCGCGGGGCGCCGTGACGGCGCTCGGCCGCTCGCTGCGCGCCGACCTCGGCGGCCTGACCACGATCGGCGAGGTACTGGCCGCGGCATACGGCGAGTCCGGCGACCCGGCCGACCCGGCGGTGGCGGCCCTGCGCCGCGCGGCCCGCTTGCGCGCCGAGGCCCTGGGGACCGCCGGGACACCCCCGACCAACCGGCAGCCCCTGCCGGAGGCCGCCACGACCGCGTCCCCGCCGACCGCCACGGAGGTCGCCGCGTGTCGCTGATCAGCACCCTCGCCCGACTGGAAGCCATCAGCAGCGGGCGGGCCCAGGCCGCCGCGACCGTGCGGCACCGGCATCTTTCCGAGCGGCCACTCGTCTTCGTGCCGCTGACCACCGCCGGTGAGGCCGGGGCGCCGCTCGGTGCGCTGGTCGGGACCGACCGGGACGCGCCGCGGCTGCTCGTCGTGCCCCAGCCCCGCGACCGCGACCTGCGGTTCGTGTTCCTCGCCGAGCTGGCCGACGTCGTCCTGCCCTACATCGACTCCTACGCGGACGTGGTCGAGGCCGCCGAGCGCACGGAGACCGACCCGGAGACCGGCAAGCGGGTCAAGGTCGAGGTGGAGCTGTGCGCGGACGCCCCCCAGCTCATCGTCCCGAGCCGCGCCGGCGTGGAGTTCGTACGGCTCCTCGGGCGCTCCATGCGGTTCCGGCGCACGGCGGAGCAGGAGCCCGAGGCACCCCATCCCGCACCGCCCCGCGTACCGCTGCTCGGCCGCTGGCTGACGCACTACGGGGAGCGCGCCAGGGTCCCCGGCTCCGCGCTCCTGCTCGCCGCCTCCGACCTGCTGTCCCGGCACTGGGCGACCGGGCAGAGCAGCCTGGAGGACCAGCACCTCGGCGCGCTGCTCGCCTGGATCGACCCGCCCGAGGGTGAGACGGGCGCGCTGGCGGCTCACCGCGCGGAGCTGGCGCGCGACGCGGACGGGCAGCTGCTCTGCCCGCCCGCCGGACCCGCCACGGACCCCGCGTTCGACAACAAGCTGCTGGCGCCCGCCATCGAGCGGTACGACCGCGCGCGGACCGCGCTCGCCGCCGCCGAGGACGGCCTCGAGGCGGACGACCGGCTGGGGGACGTGACGGCCGCCGAGCGGCACATCCGCGACCTCGTCGCGAGCCGCACCCGGCCCACCTGGGACGCCGTGTGGCGCGGTCTCGACCTGCTGCGGGAGCTCCCGCCGGGCGCGCACGCCGCCGACCGGTGGACCCGTGACCGCTGGTCGTTCACCGGCCACCGGGACCGGATCACCGCGGGCGAGCCGCCGCAGCCGCGCCACGACGACGCGGTCACCGCGGCGAACAAGCTGGCCACCCGCGAGCGCGAACAGGCCCGCCTGGAGGCCCAGGAGGCCCTGGACGACCCGCTCGTCATGGCCGGCCGGCGGCTCGCCGGGGAGGCGTTCGCGGGCGAGGTCACCGACGTCGTCATGGCGTACAGCGAGGGCAAGCGGCCGAGCCCCCGCCCGCTGGTGACCGTACGCACCGAGGACCGGCCGCACCTCGCCGAGCGCGCGAAGGTCTACCGCTCGCTCGGCGGGAAGCCGCAGGGGGCCGAGTTCGTCGGGTACGTCGAGACGGAGGGCGAGCCGGGTGCGGAGGCGTGCACGGACCCGGGTCCCGAGCCGCACGCGGACCCGGGGCGTGGGCCGCACGGAGACCCGGGCCCGGACACGGACGTGAACGCGGCTGCGGACCCGGCCGGGTCCGGGCTCCTCGTGCTGCGGATCGTCGACAAGATGGGGCGCGGCAAGGAGCCCGAGGCCGGTTCCGTGCCGGAGAAGGGGGACGTGGTCTGCTTCACGCTGTTCGAGCACGAGCAGCGGGGCGGTGCGAAGCTGCCCGACCCGGAGCAGACGCCGTGGACCCACGGCGGCCCGCCCGGCGAGACCGAGGCCGCGCCCGCCCCCGACCCGGTGACCGAAGAGGACGTCCTGTGACCGGCCTTCCCCCCGCACTCGACCCCGCCGCACTCGACCCCGCCGCGCTCGACCCCGCCGCGCCCGGTCCCGCCGCGTTCGACCCGGGCGCCGCGGCGACGCGCGCGACCGACGCGATCCTGCGCGACACCCTGCACGGCACGGCCCGCGGCGTCGTCGTGGACTCCCCGCCCGGCGCCGGCAAGTCCACCCTCGTCGTACGGGCCGCGCTCGAACTGGCCGCCGCCGGGCGCCCGCTGATGGTGATCGCGCAGACCAACGCCCAGGTCGACGACCTGGTCCTGCGGCTCGCCGAGAAGGAGCCGACGCTGCCGGTGGGCCGCCTCCACAGCAGCGATCCGGACCCGTACGACAAGGCGCTCGACGGCCTGGAGCACGTCCGCAAGTCCACGAAGGCCGGGGACCTGGCGGGACTGCCGGTCGTCATCTCCACCTCCGCCAAATGGGCGCACGTGAAGGACGTCGAGCCCTGGGGGCACGCGATCGTCGACGAGGCGTACCAGATGCGCTCGGACGCGCTGCTCGCCGTGGCGGGGCTGTTCGAGCGGGCGCTGTTCGTGGGCGACCCGGGGCAGCTCGACCCGTTCGCGATCGTGGGCTCGGAGCAGTGGGCCGGGCTGTCGTACGACCCGTCCGCGTCGGCCGTCACCACGCTCCTCGCCCACAACCCCGGGCTGCCGCAGCACCGGCTGCCGGTGTCCTGGCGGCTGCCGGCCTCCGCCGCGCCGCTGGTCTCGGACGCGTTCTACCCGTACACGCCGTTCCGCAGCGGCACCGGGCACGGGGACCGGGCGCTCGCCTTCGCCGTCCCCTCGGACGGTTCGGGTCCCGACCGGGTGATCGACGAGGCGGCCGGGGCGGGCTGGGGCCTGCTGGAGCTGCCCGCCCGGCACACTCCGCGCACGGACCCGGAGGCGGTACGGGCGGTGGCCCAGGTCGTACGCCGACTGCTGGACCGGGGCGGCGCGGCCACCTCGGAGCGGTCGGCGGACCCGGTGCCGCTGACCGCCGACCGGATCGCCGTCGGCACCGCGCACCGCGACCAGGCCGCCGCCGTCCGCGCCGCCCTGGCCGACCTGGGCGTCACAGACGTCACCGTCGACACGGCGAACCGGCTCCAGGGCCGCGAGTTCGACGTGACGGTGGTCCTGCACCCCCTGTCGGGGCGCCCCGACGCCACCGCCTTCCACCTGGAGACGGGCCGCCTCTGCGTCCTGGCCTCCCGCCACCGGCACGCCTGCATCGTGGTCTGCCGGGAGGGCGTCGCGGACCTCCTGGACGACCACCCGTCCACGGAGCCGGTCCAACTGGGTGTCACGGTGAAGTTCCCGGACGGCTGGGAAGCCAACCACTCGGTCCTGGCCCGCCTCTCGGAACACCGGGTGCGCTGGCGGCCGTGAGCGACGCCCCGGCGCCCGCCCGCCGACGCCCGCCAGTCCGCCGGACGGAGTCCGGCACGCCGCCGGAGGCGGCCAAAGATCACAGCCCCGGACGGCTGGGAAGCGAACCTCGCCGTCCTGGCCCGCCTCTCGGAACACCGGGTGCGCTGGCGGTGGGCGCCGGTGTCGGGCGGGTGGCTCGGCGGTTGCGACCGCGCGGTGGGCGCCGGTGTCGGGCGGGTGGCTCGGCGGTTGCGACCGCGCGGTGGGGCACGGTCTCGGCCGGGTGACCTGGTGGTCGTGACGGTGCGGTGGGCGGCAGTGGCGGGCGGGCCGAGGCCCACTTGCGCGGGCGTTGGACAATGGACGGTGGTCCGCCGCACCGGCGGGCCGGCGAACGTACGAGGAGGAGAAGACATGGCGGAGCCCACGCCGCGTCGGAACGAACCGCGGCTACGCCCCGCGCCCCTGCTCTTCGAGCCGGCCGAGGCGGCCGCCGACCCGGAGCATTTCTTCGACCTGGAGTCGATCGACGACCCGCGCGCCCTGCTGAGCCGCGCCACCGAGCTGACCCTCGCCTTCCGCGCTGCGGCCGACCGCGCCGTCGAGTTCCAGGCCGTCGCCGCCGCCCAGCTCGCCGACCCGCGCCGGTTCGACCGGCTCACGTACGCCGCGATCGCCGAGCGCGCCGAGTGGACCGAGGACTACGCGAAGAAGATGGTCGAGTTCGGCCGCGACCTGCTCCGCGGAGCCGACGGCCAGGAACACGGCCTGGGCCACGGTTACGGCCCCGGGATCAGCGACCACGCCTGACCCGGCGGTAACGGGCGACGACGGGCTTGCGTACCTCGGCGCCGATGTCCCGCCTGGCATATGCCAGGCGGGCAAGATACTCCACACCGCACCCACCTGTCCCGATTTCCGGCAACTCGGGGAAACGGAATGCTCACGACCGGTAAATATCTGCGTCATGAGCGACCGAGGGAACGCAATCAGCGGCGGCGGCGCGGAGAACGCCGAGAACGTCCCGCACGGCACCTGCGACGCCGCCGGTGTCACCGCCGAGGGAGCCGAATGGCTGGCCTCCGCCGGCATGTACCCACGCAGCACCCTCGCCCTCTGGGAGGCGCAGCCCACCGCCCCCGTCGTCCTGCCCTGCGGCACCGCCTTCGACGTCGTCAACGTCCCCGCGATCTTCGGGCGGCGCATGCTCGACCGGCTCTGGGAGGAGGGCCCGGGCTCCGGACCGGTGGCCACGTACGGGGGCCGCGTGCTGCTCTTCGCCTCCTCCGGCACCGCCCAGCGCCTGCCCACCCTCCTGGACTGGGAGGACTGGAACCCCGGCGCCGACGGGCGGACCGGCCGCCGCGGCGCCGTCCCGCCTCTGCTCTGCCACGGCACCGGCGACGCCGTCACCGTGCCCGCCCTGACCGCCCCGCCCGCCGCCCGCGCCGGTGACCGGCCCGAATCCCGCTGGCTCGTCGCCCCCGACACCCGTCACCCCTGGCTCCCCGGCCCCGAGGTACTGCTCTGGGCCGCCGTCCGCGCGGCCCGTGCGACCGCCTCCGCCGCGGTCCGCATATCGATTTTTCCTCCCGCCGATCAGGGTGCTAAGGTCTACGACGTCAGCAAGCGCCGCTAGCTCAGTTGGTTAGAGCAGCTGACTCTTAATCAGCGGGTCCGGGGTTCGAGTCCCTGGCGGCGCACGATGGCGATGGCGAGGCGTGTTCGCGGAAAGCGCGAACCACCTCGCCATCGTTGTTTTTGCGCGGCTTCGCCGCGCGTTTGTGGGGGCTTCGCCACCCACACCCCCCATCCTGTGTGGCTGAGGCAGTGGGCCGGGTGCGGGTGGCCGAGGCCAGTCGTTTGAGTGCGGGCGTCCGCCGGCCGGAGCCGGAGAGAGAAGTCAGCGGCTCAGCGCACCGCTCGTGCGAGCCCTCCCCCAGCGCCCCCAAGCACCCCCCAAGCCCTCCAAGCGCCCGACAGGCGCCTTCAGGCACCCATCCCAGATGTTCAGTTCGTCGTGATCTTGACGACCCACGAGCCCGCCGCCGTACGGTTCTCCACTTCGACCTTCGCGTGTCCGCCCGGCACCGTGTAGCTCTCGCCGAGGCTCACGGGGGCGTCCGCGAGGGGCGGGTAGACCGACTGGTCCCAGCAGTCCTCCGAGCGTGGGTGGCCGTCCAGCACCTCGACCGGGCCGCCGCCCGACGCGGCCCCGCTGCGGATCCGGTACACGAGGACGCCCTCGGTGCAGGCCCCCGCGTCGTTGCCCGTGGACGCCCGTACCTCGAAGGCCAGCGCGCTGTCCCGTCCGGTGCGGACCACCGCGAGCTTCGTACCGCGTCCCGAGCCGAAGGGCTGCGCCCCGGGGCCCAGCGCCGGCGGCCCGGCCCCGATGAACTGGCCTGCGCTCCCGACGACCCGCCCGTCCCCGCCGACCGCCTGCGCCCCGGCACCGACCGTCAGCGCACCGGACCCGACGACCGTCCGCGCCTTCGACCCGGCGACCGCCCGCGCCGCACCGCCCTCCGGCACGGGCACCCCTGGCAAACCCTGACTCGGTCCCCCCGCCGACGCCGGCCCCGTCCCCAGTGGCTCCAGCGACAGCCGCGTACTGCCGCGGCCCGCGACGCACGCCACCTGCCGCGGGTCCAGCCAGCCCAGCTTCCACTTGTGCCAGCCGAACAGGTCCGGCGAGAGACCGAATTGGCTGCCCATGAGGTCCCAGTCCCCGACGTACGTGTCCCAGTCGCCGCGGTCGCCCGAGGGGCGGTGGTAGAGGTCCGGCAGGTCGAAGACGTGGCCCGTCTCGTGGGCCAGGACCAGCCGGTCCGGCGGGTGCTTCTCGAAGACCGTGACCACCCGCCGGATGTCCTTGCCGTCGGCGCGCAGCGGAGTGTCCAGGTTGACCACCTTCGTCGCGTCCGAGTCGACGCCGGGCGCGTCCGGATCGGCGACGAAGTAGACGATGTCGTAGCGGGAGAAGTCGATCTGCCGGTCCGACGCCTTGAGGGCGTCCCGTAGGTAGGCGCTCCGGCGCGCCGCGCTCCAGTCCCGCTGTATGGCGTAGGCCGTGGAGGGGTGCGGCATGCGGATCCAGTCGGCCCGCGGGTGCGGGCGCAGCGTGAACCGGCCGTACGAGGCACGCTCGAAGAAGCGGGAGGTGGCCGGAAAGTAGTCGGCCGTGAGTTCCGCGGGTGAGGTCGCCGGCCGCGCGTCCGGGAAGGACAGGAAGACCATTACCGCGTTCAGCGGGCGGGTGGGGCGCGGGTAGGAGGTGTTCCAGGAGTCGACGCCCTCGGAGTGGTGCGCCGGGGTGCGCTTCAGCGCACAGGGGGTCTGAAGTGGCCCGGCCAGCGCGGGACCGGAGATCAGCGAGGTCGCGGCGAGCGCGGTCATCGAGGTGAACACGGCGGCGGTGCTGCGCAGCCGGGGCGCCCCGTCCCGGGCGAGAGCCCGCAGAGTCTCGCGGGTGAGCCCCTTCAGTGGGAGCGGACGCGGCACGTTCGACCTCCGGATGCGGTTTTCAGGACACCGCATCCAGCCTCAGTCTTATCGTCACACTTCGCCCTGTTTGTCTGGTCCGTGAGAGTGAGAATGCCTGTTGGCCGACACCCCGGGCACTTACGGAACGTCACAAGCGATCGCCGCAGGAAGGAACGTGTCCAGGACCGAGCAGAAACGATCTGTCAGAAGGGGCGGTTGTTCCGCGAGACTGGACAATGGCTGGAAGGCCCCTGGGCCAACCTCTATGATCGGCACACTTTCCTGCATGGACACGGCTTGTGCGGCCTCATCCAAATGGCCGAGCACCCCGAAGAGACCCATACGAAGAACGACTGCACTGCGGGAGCGAGCGGTGAGCGGAACGCCCGAAGGGCCGGCGCCTACGGCAGACCTCGTCCGGTCGGCCGTCACGGAGAGTCACCATGGCACGTCCGACGGTGTGCCCACGGCGGTGCGCCCGCCGACGGGCGCACCGCCCGCCGCGGGCCCCGGGCCGTCCCCCGGCGCGCCCCCCGTGCCGTCCCCCGGCACGTCAGGGGCCGCCTTCGCCGCCGCGCCCCTCGCGATGGCCGTCGTCGACCGCGAGGGTCTGATCTCCGCTGCCAACGACTCGCTGGGCGCGCTGCTCGGCGCCGCCCCGGACGCGTTCGCCGGGCGGATCGCCGCGGATCTGGTGGACCTCAGCTCCGACGCCCGTACCTGGCACGCCTACCGCGAGGTGCTGCGCGGCCGGCAGGCCAGGCTCCGCTGCACCCGCCGGATCAAGCACCCCGACGGGCACTCGCTCTGGGTGCAGGTGACGGTCTCGCCTCTGCCGGGCGAGGAGGCCGTGCTGCTTTCGGTCGCCGACATCAGCTCACGGCGTGAACTTCAGGCCAGGTTGCGGCACTTGCAGATGCACGACCCGGTGACCCGGCTGCCCAACCGCACCCTGTTCTTCGAGCGCCTCACGGCCGCGCTCGAAGCGGCGGCGTACGAGGAGAGCGGGACCGGCCGGATCGGCCTGTGCTACCTGGACCTGGACGGCTTCAAGGCGGTCAACGACACTCTCGGGCACCGGGTGGGCGACCGGCTGCTCGCGGCGGTCGCCGAGCGGCTGACCCGCTGCGCCGACCAGGCGGGCTACGCGAGAACGGCCACGCCCCTGGTCGCCCGGCTCGGCGGCGACGAGTTCGCGCTGCTCGTCGACGACTCCACCGGCACCGATCAGCTCGCCGAGCTGGCCGAGGCCGTGCTCGACGCCCTTCAGGCCCCGTTCGACCTGGCGGGGCAGCGGATGTCGCTGTCGGCGTCCATCGGTGTCGTGGAGCGCAGGGCGGCGGGCACCAGCGCCACCGGTCTGATGCAGGCCGCGGACACGACGCTGTACTGGGCGAAGGCCGACGGCAAGGCCCGCTGGACGCTGTTCGACCCGGAGCGCAACGCGCACCGGATGACCCGCCAGGCGCTGGCCTCCACCCTGCGCCCGGCCGTCGACCGGGGTGAATTCGCCCTCGAATACCAGCCGTTGGTCAGCATGGAGGACGGCGGGGTGCGGGGCGTCGAGGCACTGGTGCGATGGAATCATCCGCAGTTCGGCGTACTGACGCCGAATCGGTTCATCGGACTGGCCGAGGAGGACGGTTCGATCGTCCAGCTCGGCCGCTGGGTGCTGGTCACCGCCTGCCGCCAGGCCCGGCGCTGGCAGCTCGACCACCCCGATCTGCCGCCGATCTTCGTCAGCGTGAACGTGGCGGTGCGCCAGGTGTGGGACTCCGATCTGGTCGCGGACGTGGCGCAGACCCTCGCGGAGACCGGACTCGCCCCCCAGCTCCTGCAACTGGAGCTCACCGAGTCGGCGGTGATGGGCTCGGCGGGCCGCCCGCTCCAGGCGCTCCAGGCGCTCAGCGACATGGGTGTGGGTATCGCGATCGACGACTTCGGCACCGGCTATTCGAACCTGGCCTACCTCAGCCGGCTGCCCGTCTCCGTACTGAAACTGGACGGTTCTTTCGTACGCGGTTTCCAGTACGAGAGCCGGGACGCGGCGGAGGCGGACGCCCGGTCCAACCCCGCCGACGCGGTCATCGTCGAGGCGCTGATCCAGCTCGCCCACCGGCTCGGCCTGTCGGTGACCGCCGAGTGCGTGGAGACCTCCGCGCAGGCGACCCGGCTGCGCGGGATCGGCTGCGACACCGGGCAGGGGTGGCTCTACTCACGCCCGGTGGCGCCGGACCGTATCTCCGAACTGATCGGCAGACCGGGCGTTCAGGCTCCGGCCGGCAACCCGTAGGCGTCCGCGATCAGTTCGTAGGAGCGCAGCCGTACGTCGCCGCTGTGGGCGTTGGCCGTGAGCATCAGCTCGTCGGCGCCGGTGCGCTTCTGGAGGTCGTCGAGGCCCGCCCGGACCTCGTCGGCGGTGCCGTGGATGACGTTGGCGTTCCAGCTGTCGATGAACTCGCGCTCCAGCGGCGAGAAGTCGTACGCCTCGGCCTCCTCGGGCGTGGGGACGAGGCCGGGGCGGCCGGTGCGCAGCCGGACCATGTTGAGGGCGGCGGCCATGACCTGGCGGCGGGCCTCCTTCTCGTCGTCCGTGGCGAGGGCGGAGACGCCGATCAGGGCGTACGGGGTGTCGAGGACGGCGCTCGGCCGGAAGGACTCGCGGTAGAGGTCCAGGGCCGGGATCGTGTTCTGCGCCGAGAAGTGGTGGGCGAAGGCGAACGGCAGGCCGAGGGTGCCGGCCAGGCGGGCGCTGAAGCCGGAGGAGCCGAGCAGCCAGACCGGCGGCCGGTGCGGGGACTGCACACCGCCGGGCGAGGTCGCCTGGACCGGCCCGGGGACGGCGTGGATGCGGGCGTAGGGGTGGCCGTCGGGGAAGTCGTCGTCCAGGAAGCGGATCAGTTCCGCGAGCTGCTGGGGGAAGTCGTCCGCGCCCTCATTGAGCCTGTCGGTGCGGCGCAGGGCGGCGGCGGTGGCGCCGTCGGTGCCGGGGGCACGGCCGAGGCCGAGGTCGATCCGGCCGGGGGCCATGGCCTCCAGCGTGCCGAACTGCTCGGCGATCACCAGGGGCGCGTGGTTGGGCAGCATCACGCCGCCCGAGCCGAGCCGGATGCGCTCCGTGTGGGCGGCCAGGTGGGCGAGGATCACGGCGGGCGAGGAGGAGGCGACGCCCGGCATGGAGTGGTGCTCGGCGACCCAGTAGCGGTGGAAGCCGCGGTTCTCGGCGAGCCGGGCGATCCGCACGCCGGTGCGCAGGGCGTCGGTCGCGGTGCGGCCCGCGCCGACCGTGACCAGGTCCAGTACGGACAGGGGTACCGGGGCGGTGCCCGGCGCCTCGCCGCGGATCTCGTCCGTGTTGTCCACTGCCGCCACGGGGGTGCCTCCTGTTGTCGGGCGTCGACTGCTCCGGGGGTTAACAGGAGGCTGTCCCCGTTTATTCCGGTGACCGGTGGCGGGCGGCGGCGTGCGCCGGTGCTCAGACCTGCACGATCGGCTCCCTGGTGAAGAGGGTGCCGAGGCGCGGCGCGTTCACCCGGCGGTCGGCCAGGCGCAGCGCCTCCCAGACGGTGACCTGGTTGGCGGTGAGGACCGGCTTGCCGAGGGCCTGCTCGACGGCCGTGAGGTGCGAGGCGGTGTGCAGGGCGGTGTCGGGCAGCAGGACGGCGTCGGCGTCGGGGTGGTCGCCCTCGCGGGCGAGCGCGAGTACCTCCGCCTCGCCCCAGGTGCCGACCTCCGCGGCCGTGACGACGCCCGCGCCGCGGACCGAGACGACCTCGACGCCGGCGTCCTTCAGGAACGCCGCGAAGAGCGCCGCGACATCTTCCGGATAGGTGGCCGCGACGGCGACCCGGCGCGCCCCGATCTCCTTGGCCGCGTGTGCGAACGCGAAGGACGTCGACGAGGCGGGCAGTCCCGCCGCGAGCGCCAGCGCGCGCACCTGTTCGTGCGCGCCGTCCCAGCCGTACACGAAGCTGCCGCTGGTGCACGCCCACACCACCGCCTCGGCGCCGGACAGCCGCAGCTCCTCGACGCCCGCCGCGAGCCGCGTGGCGGACCCCATCTCCAGGAGCGCGTCCACCCGGTGGGCGTCCTCGCCGATGTCGGTGTGCACCAGGGGAAGGCGGATGTCACTGCCCAGGAGCTGCTCGATGCGCGGATAATCGTCCTCGGCCGAGTGGCCCGGATAGAGGAATCCGAGTGCGGTCATGCCCAACCTTCCTGTTCTTCCGGCAGTACGGGCCCCTGCCGCGCGGCCCGGTCGATCAGCCGCTGGTAGGGCCCCACTGCCCGCGTACCCAGTTGGCGCAGCGCCGCCCACATCGTGACCTGGTTGGCCGAGATCACCGGGATCCGCAGCTCCGCCTCGAGCTGCGGGATGACGTCGTACGTCGGAAGGTTGGTGCAGCTGATGAAGAGGGCGTCGGCGGCGGTGTCGACCGCCAGGCGGGCCATGTCGACGACGTCGCGGTAGGGCACCTTCCAGATGTGCCTGGTCAGGCCCATGAAGGCCCGGCCCGTGACCAGGACCCCGGCCTCGGCGAGGTATTCCTGGAGCGCCTGCGTGACCGACACGGTGTACGGCGTGACCAGGGCTAATCGGCGGACGCCGAGCTCGGCCAGCGCGTCGACGAGGGCGCCGGAGGTGGTGACCGCGGGGACGGCGCCCGCCCGGATCATCGCCTCGCACATCGCCCGCTCACCGGGGATGCCGCCGACGAAACTGCCGGAGGCGCAGGCGTACGCGACGATCTCGGGGGCGACCTCGTTCAGCGCGCGGACCGCGTCGCCGAGGGTTTCGTGCTCGGAGACGATCCGGGCCAGATCGAGACTGACCTCGACGGGCACGAACGGTGTCCTGGTGAGATGGAGCGAGACCTCGTCCGGGACCCAGCGCCACAGCTCGCGGTCGAGGGCGAAGTCGAAGGGGGCGACGATACCGACACCGCGCTGCGGGCGCGGACCACCAAGGAAGGAAACGTCCACACAGACACCGGCCTCACGAAACGAAACGGGTGGGGGACGGACCGTGACGGGGTCCGTGTTGACCGAAGGTAGGTTCAGGTGCCAGCGTGGTCAATCCGCGCATCTCAGACGGCCGCGCCAACCTTCCCTCCCAGAGAAGCGGACCCGCATTGCGTAACGGTTTCGCCCCGATGTCCGATCGCCCGTCCGTTCCGGTTGTGCTCGTCCTGGACGCCGATCCGCCGCCCCGGCTCGGCCGGTTGACCGGGCGGGTACGCGTCACGCACGCCGACGAATCGACCCTGGCGGAGCTGCTGCCCGCCGCCGACGTCCTGCTCGTGTGGGACTTCACCTCGCACGCGGTACGCCGCGCGTGGCCCGGCGCGGGCCCCAGACCGCGCTGGGTGCACACCGCGAGCGCCGGAGTGGACCACCTGATGTGCGCCGAACTCGCCGCGTCCGACACGGTGGTGACCAACGCGCGCGGCGTCTTCGACGGCCCGATCGCCGAGTACGTCGCGGCCCTCGTCCTCGCCCTGGCCAAGGACCTGCCGCGCTCCTGGGAGTCGCAGCGCGCGCACCGGTGGCACCACCGCGAGTCGCAGCGGGTGGCGGGCACGCGCGCGTGCGTGGTGGGCTCCGGTCCGATCGGGCACGCGATCGCCGCCGTCCTCAGGGCGCTCGGCATCACGACGGCGCTGGTGGGGCGCACGGAGCAGACGGACGTGCACGGGCCGGAGGACCTGGACCGGCTGATCGCGCGCGCCGACTGGGTGGTGTCCGCGGCACCGCTCACCGACGCCACGCGCGGCATGTTCGACGCCCGCCGCTTCGCGCTCATGCAGCCGTCGGCGCGGTTCGTGAACGTGGGGCGCGGACAGCTCGTCGACGAAGCGGCGCTGGCCGCAGCGCTGGCCGGGCGGGGGATCGCGGGCGCGGCCCTGGACGTCTTCCAGCACGAACCGCTCGGCCCGGACAGCCCGCTGTGGGACGCGCCGGGGCTGCTGGTCTCGCCGCACATGAGCGGGGACACGATCGGCTGGCGGGACGAACTCGGCACACAGTTCATCGAGTTGTACGAGCGCTGGGCGGCCGGGAAACCGCTGCGGAACGTGGTGGACAAGGAACGCGGGTACGTACCCGGGCACTGAACGCACGCAGGGTGAAACACCCGCAGGGCACGCAACTCGCGCAGGGCGCTGACCCCTTGGAGGGCGGATGACCGAGCTCACCGAGCTGACCGCGGTACAACTCCTCGACGGCTACCGCAAGGGCGATTTCAGCCCTGAGGACGCGACCCGGGCGGCCCTGGAACGGGCCGGGCGGATCCAGGGCGCCGTGAACGCCTTCGTACGGTTCGACGCGGAAGAGGCGCGGGCGCGGGCCCGGGAGTCGGCGGACCGCTGGCGGCGCGGGGAGCCGGCCGGGCTTTTGGACGGCGTGCCGGTCACCGTGAAGGACATCTTCCTCCAGCGCGGCGGCCCGACGCTGCGCGGTTCGCGGACCGTCGAGGCGGCCGGGCGCTGGGACGAGGACGCGCCCGCGGTGGCCCGGCTGCGCGAGCACGGCGCGGTGTTCCTTGGCCGCACGACGACGCCGGAGTTCGGCTGGAAGGGCGTGACGGACTCGCCGCTGTCCGGGGTGACGCGCAACCCGTACGACCTGACGCGCACGGCGGGCGGCTCCAGCGGCGGGAGCGCGGCGGCCGTGGCGCTCGGCGCGGGCCCGCTGTCACTGGGCACCGACGGCGGCGGCAGCGTCCGTATCCCGGCCGCCTTCTGCGGGATCTTCGCGCTGAAACCGACGTACGGGCGGGTGCCGCTGTATCCGGCGAGCGCGTTCGGCACGCTCGCCCACGCCGGGCCGATGACCAGGGACGTCGCCGACGCGGCGCTGATGATGGACGTGATCTGCGGGCCCGACGCACGCGACTGGTCGGCGCTGGAACCGGCGCGCGGGTCGTTCTCGGACGGGCTCGGGGACGGGGTGCGGGGGCTGCGGGTCGCCTACTCGCCCTCGCTCGGCGGGCAGGTCGCGGTGCGGCCCGCGGTCGCCGCCGCGGTGCGCCGCGCGGTGGAGCGCCTGGCGGGGCTCGGCGCCCATGTGACGGAGACCGACCCGGACTTCACCGATCCGGTCGAGGCGTTCCACGTGCTCTGGTTCAGCGGGGCGGCCCGGGTCACCCAGCGGCTGGGGCCGCGGCAGCGGGAACTGCTCGACCCAGGTCTCAAGGAGATCTGCGCGCTCGGCGCCGGGTACGGGGCGCTCGACTACCTGGCCGCCGTCGACGTACGGATGGCGCTGGGGCGGCGGATGGGCCGCTTCCACGAGTCGTACGACGTGCTGGTCACGCCGACACTGCCGCTGACCGCGTTCGAGGCGGGCGTGGAGGCGCCCGCCGGGTCGGGCCACCGCCGGTGGACGGGCTGGACCCCGTTCACGTACCCCTTCAACCTCACCCAGCAGCCCGCGGCGACCGTGCCCGTCGGGACGGCTCCCGACGGGCTGCCGGTCGGCCTTCAGATCGTGGCCGCCCGGCACCGCGACGACCTGGTCCTGCGGACGGCCCACGCCCTGTACGAGGCGGGCGCGGCGGGGGTGGCCCCGCCGGTCCTGGAGCCGGCGTCGGCGTCGTGACGGACGCTCGGCCGGCCGGTGCTCACGCCCGCCGGAAGCTGAGCGTCTCCCCCGCCGCGCCCGTGCGCCACAGGTCGTTGCTCGCCTCCGCGAGCGCGTCGAGGCCCTCCGTGATCTGACCCCAGACGATGCCGGGCACCCAGCCCACGTCGCCGTTGATCAGCAGGTTGTTGCGCTCGTAGAACAGGGCGAGGTCGACGACCGTGGTGCCCGCCCGGTGCTCGGTGTCGTAGCCGTACGCCTTGGAGCCCAACTCGGCTCCGGCGAAGGAGAAATAACACAGATCGCCCGGGATCGGAGTGATGGTGGGATTCTCCATCGGTGGCTCTTGTGCCGCGAACGGCGGGAAAAGGGCGTAGATCTCATTGCGCGCGTACTTCGCGTGGTAGACGTCGCCGCTCAGCGGCAGCGCCTCCCACACCGCCGCGCAGGTGATCGGCGCGCGGTCGTCGAGGAGTTTCGCCTTGCCGTGGACACCCCGCTTGAGCAGGGACACTTCGATGTAGCGATCGGCCATGCCCTCCATGGTCCAGCCGCGGTCAAGGGGACGCGCCCGGACCTGGGCCGAAATTGACCCGCATGATTCATCCCAAGTCGGGTAAGCGCGCCGCCATGGCTCCACCACATAGGTACGAAGCTCAGGACTCAGACATAAGAAGACCGAGCCGGCGAACGCTGCTCACGGGTGCCTCGGCGCTCGCGGCGGCCGGCGCGCTCGGTGCTGCGGGCTGCAGCCGCGTGGACACGGGCGATCTGCTCGAACGGCTCAAGGCCCAGGGTGTGGTCCGCCTCGGCATCGCCGGAGAGATCCCCTTCGGTTACATCGACAAGAACGGTGACCTGACCGGCGAGGCGCCGGAACTGGCGAAGGTCGTCTTCAAGCGGCTCGGCATCGACCGGGTCCAGCCGGTCCCGACGGAGTTCGGCTCCCTCATACCCGGGCTCAACTCCCAGCAGTTCGACGTGGTGTCGGCGGGCATGTACATCAACGCCGAGCGCTGCGAACAGGTCCTCTTCGCCGACCCGGACTACCAGATGCTGGACGCCTTCATCGTCCGCAAGGGCAATCCCAAGGGGCTCCACAGTTACAAGGACGTCGTGGAGAAGAAGGCGAAGTTCGCCACCGGCACCGGCTACGCGGAGATCGCGTACGCCGTCGAGGCCGGGTACAAGGAGAGCGACATCCTGATCGTGCCGGACCAGGTGGCCGGCCTGAACGCCGTGGAGGCGGGGCGCGTCGACGTCTTCGCCGGTACGGCGCTCACCACGCGCTCCGTGGTGCGCAAGTCGGCCAAGGCGGAGTCCACCAAGCCGTTCGCCCCGCTGGTCAAGGGCAAGCCGCACATCGACGGCGGCGGTTTCGCGTTCCGGCTCACCGAGACCAGGCTGCGCGACGCCTTCAACGCCGAGCTGGCGAAGATGAAGAAGAGCGGCGAGGTCTTCCGGATCCTCAAGCCGTTCGGCTTCACCCAGGACGAGATGACGGACATGACCGCGAAGGAGCTCTGTCGCGGATGACATCGGGTCTGTGGGAACTCGTCCTCAACGGCGTCTGGGTCACCATTCAACTGCTCGTGCTCAGTGCCCTGGTGGCCGGAGCCGTCTCCTTCACCGTCGGTATCGCGCGCACCAGCCGGCTGTGGATCGTCCGCTTCCTCGCGGGCTTCTACACCGAGGTGTTCCGCGGCACCTCCGCGCTCGTCATGATCTTCTGGGTGTTCTTCGTGCTGCCGCTGGCCTTCGGCTGGCAGCTGGTGCCGCTGTGGGCGGGCACCCTGGCACTGGGACTGACCTACGGCGCCTACGGTGCCGAGATCGTGCGCGGCGCGCTCAACTCCGTCGATCCGGCCCAGCGCGAGGGCGGTATCGCGCTCAGCTTCACGCCCTGGCAGCGGATGCGGCTGATCCTGCTGCCGCAGGCGGTGCCGGAGATGATCCCTCCCTTCTCCAACCTGCTGGTGGAGCTGCTCAAGGGGACCGCCCTGGTCTCCGTCATGGGCATGGGCGACCTCGCCTTCAGCGGCAACCTGGTACGGCTCGCCCTCCAGGAGAGCGCGGAGATCTACACGTACATCCTGCTGATCTACTTCGTCATCGCCTTCCTGCTCACGCGGGTGATGCGCGGCCTGGAACGGAAGCTGAAGGCCGGGGTCGGGAAACCGTCCGAGTCCGGGAAGAAGCGTGAACTGACGCGTCCCGAGAACACCGGGATCGGTGCCGGCGGAGGTGTCGCATGAACTGGGACTGGGACGCGGTCTGGGACTTCATGCCGCAGTTCTGGGACGGGCTGCTGGTCACGCTCCAGGCACTGGTGCTCGGCTCGCTGCTCTCCTTCTCGCTCGGCCTGGTGTGGGCGCTGCTGATGCGGGCCCCCACGCGCTGGGTGCGCTGGCCGGTCGGGGTCGTCACGGAGTTCATCCGCAACACCCCGCTGCTGGTGCAGCTGTTCTTCTTCTTCTACGTGATGCCCGAGTGGGGCGTGACGTTCTCCGCGCTGACCACCGGCGTGATCGCGATCGGGCTGCACTACTCGACGTACACGATGCAGGTCTACCGGGCCGGCATCGAGGCGGTGCCCGTCGGGCAGTGGGAGGCGGCCACGGCGCTGAACCTGCCGCTGCGCCGGACGTGGACCGCGGTGATCCTGCCGCAGGCGATCCGCCGGGTCGTGCCCGCGCTGGGCAACTACGTCATCTCCATGCTCAAGGACACGCCCCTGCTCATGGCGATCACCGTGCTGGAGATGCTCGGCGAGGCACGGCTGTTCTCGCAGGAGCACTTCCAGTTCACCGAGCCGCTGACCGTCATCGGCGTGGCCTTCATCCTCATTTCGTACCCGGCTTCCCTCCTCATGCGAGCCCTGGAGCGTCGTCTTGTCCGCTGACACCAATCCCGCAGAAGACGCAGGCAGCGTCGTGAATTCCCCGGTGGACGGCAGCGAGCTGATCCGCTTCGACAAGGTCACCAAGCGGTTCGGGCAGCACACCGTGCTCGACGAGCTGGACTTCACGGTCGACTCCGGCAAGCACGTCACGCTGATCGGCCCGTCCGGCTCCGGCAAGACGACGATCCTGCGGCTGCTGATGACCCTGCTCAAGCCCGACGAGGGCACCATCAAGGTGGGCGGCGACTACCTGTCCCACGAGGAGAAGAACGGCAAGCTGGTGCCGGCCGGCGAGAAGCACATCCGCGAGGTCCGCAAGAACATCGGGATGGTCTTCCAGCAGTTCAACCTCTTCCCCAACATGAAGGTGCTGCGCAACATCACCGAGGCGCCCGTCACCGTCCTCGGCCTGTCCAAGGACGAGGCCGAGCAGCGGGCCCGGGACCTGCTCGACCTGGTGGGACTCACCGACCATCTCGACAAGTACCCGAGCCAGCTCTCCGGCGGCCAGCAGCAGCGGGTGGCGATCGCCAGAGCCCTGGCGATGCGGCCCCAGGTGCTGCTGCTCGACGAGGTGACGTCCGCGCTCGACCCCGAGCTGGTCGCGGGCGTCCTCGACGTGCTGCGCGACATCGCCCGCACCACCGACATCACGATGCTCTGCGTCACCCACGAGATGAACTTCGCCCGGGACATCTCCGACCAGGTGCTGATGTTCGACTCAGGGCGGGTCATCGAGGCCGGATCGCCGGAGAAGATCTTCAGCGAGCCCGAGCACGACCGGACCCGGGAGTTCCTCGGCGCCGTGCTGTGACACCGGCACCGCCGGACGGCTCGGCCGTCCGGCGGCCGGGCATGTCCGTGGCATATGCCAGGGTGGCGAGCCGCTGCTGAGGCAGGTAAGGAGCAGGCAAAACGCCGCCCCATTTGGCCGATAGCCGCCCCGGGCAAACTTCTCGCCCCTATCGTGGAGGGAGCCCGCTGTCCGGGCGTTCCTGTCCGAGCGGGGCCGAAAAGCGCGGGGGGAAACCGTGGCGCTGAAGAACGAGCCGACCGCGCCGTACCACTCGGCCCAGGAGGCGCTGCGTCTCCTGGAGACGGTGACACGGCACCCGACCGGCGTCACCGACGCCGAACTGGCCCGCGGCCTCGGCCTCGGCACGGAGCGGCTGACCACCCTCCTGCGGATGCTGGCCCGCGAGGGTTACGTGGAGCAGATCACCGAAGGCGTCTTCGTCCCCGGCGCAGCCCTCGGCAGACTCGGCTCCGCTCACGGCCGTGACCAGGCCCTCCGCGACAAGCTCCAGCACACCCTCGACCGGCTGCGCGACTCGGTGGGCGCCGCCGTCTACATCAGCCGCTACATCGACGGCGAGGTCCGGGTCACCCAGTGCGCGGCGGGCCCGGCGACCCCGGCGGTGCACGAGTGGGTGGACTTCCGCTCCGCCGCGCACGCCAGCGCGGTCGGCAAGAGCCTGCTCGGCCAGCTCGATCTGAACGGCCGGCGCGACCATCTCGCCCGCCACAAGATGGCCCGGCTCACCTCGCGCACCATCACCAGCGAGCGGGTCCTGCTCAGCGCGCTCGACGCCCAGCCGCCCACGGTGCCGGTCCTCGACCTCCAGGAGTACGCGGTCGGCACGGTCTGCGCGGCGGTCCCCATCACGGCGGGCTCGGCCGTCGGCTGCCTCGCGCTGTCGCTCCCGGTCGAGCACGCCCACCGGCTGCGGCGGGCCGCGGAGAGCCTGAACCGGGGTGCGGCCCCGGTCCTGCTGTCACTGGCCCTGTAGCCGATCGATCTTGGTCATCACCACCCCACCGGACCAGGTAGTATTTCTTTTGTCGCCCGACGCGAAAGCGAAAGGCGGGAGTCATGCGCCGCTAGCTCAGTTGGTTAGAGCAGCTGACTCTTAATCAGCGGGTCCGGGGTTCGAGTCCCTGGCGGCGCACGATGGCGATGGCGAGGCGTGTTCGCGGAAAGCGCGAACCACCTCGCCATCGTTGTTTCTGCACGGCTTCGCCGCGCGTCGTGGGGGCTACGCCACCCACACCCCCACTCGCGTCGATCCGGTCCCGGCGTTTTCCGGTGACCGGTTCGCGGGGACGCGGACCGGCCCACCGGCTTCTCACGTCCTGGTCGCAGGCTTTCTCACGTCCGGGTTGCGCTATCCCCGCAGGAAGGCCAGTACCGCCAGGACCCGGCGGTGGGTGTCCTGGGCGGGTGGCAGGTCCAGTTTGCCGAGTATGTTCCCTATGTGTTTGCCGACGGCGGCCTCCGTGACGACCAAGTCGCGGGCGATCGCGCCGTTCGACCTGCCCTCCGCCACCAGCGTGAGCACCTCGCGCTCGCGGGGCGTCAGCGCCACCAGCGGGTCGCGTCGGCGCCGCAGCAGTTGCCGTACCACCTCGGGGTCGACGACCGTGCCGCCGGCCGCGACCCGGGTCACCGCCTCGGCGAACTGCTCGACCTGGCCGATCCGGTCCTTGAGCAGATAGCCGACGCCGGTGCCGTCCCCGGTGTCCAGCAGCTCGGCGGCGTACGCGCGCTGCACGTACTGGCTGAGCACCAGGACCGGCAGCGCGGGGTCGGCGGCGCGCAGGGCGAGGGCCGCGCGCAGCCCCTCGTCCTGGTGGCCCGGCGGCATCCGGACGTCGGTGACGACGAGGTCGGGCGCGTGTTCCGGGACCGCCGCGAGGAGCGCGTCCGCGTCGCCGACGGCCGCGACGACCTCGTGCCCGAAGCGGGCGAGCACCCCGACGAGCCCTTCGCGCAGCAGCACGCTGTCCTCGGCGAGCACGATTCTCAGGCGGGCAGACACGGGATCTCCAGTCGCAGCACGGTCGGCCCGCCGGCGGGGCTCGTGACGGTCAGTGTGCCATCGAGCACGGCGAGCCGGTCGGCGAGCCCGGCCAGTCCCGTGCCCCTCGCCGGGTCGGCGCCGCCCGTCCCGTCGTCGCGTACCTCCATCGCCAGCCACCCGTCCCCGTACCGCCCCTCGATCCACGCCCGGCGGGCGCCGCTGTGCCGGCCGACGTTCGCGAGCGCCTCCCGGGCGGCGAAGTACGCGGCGGACTCGACGGCCTCGGGCAGGCGCGGCAGCTCGGCCGTCACCTCGACCGGTACGGCGGAGCGGTCGGCGGCGTCGGTGAGCGCGTCGGCGAGGCCGTAGTCGGCGAGGACGCGCGGGTGGATGCCGTGGATCAGCTCGCGCAGTTCGTCCAGGACCCGGCCCGCCTCGCGGTGCGCGTCGTCGAGCCGGGCGGCCAGTTCCGGCGGGGCGTCCAGGCGCAGCAGTCCGAGGCGCATGCTCAGTGCGACCAGGCGTTGCTGGGCGCCGTCGTGCAGATCGCGCTCGATCCGCCGCCGCTCGGCCTCGAACGCGGCCACCAGGCGGGCCCGCGAGCGGGTCACCTCGGCCAGCCGCTGTTCGGCCGCGCGGGGTTCGAGGAGCAACCGGGTGAGGGCGGCGCGGGCCCGGGCGTACCTGCTCAGGGGCCAGGTGAGGGCGAGCAGGAGTACGGCGCCCGCGGCCGTGCACAGGGCGGCCTGCGGGTAGCCGTCGATCAGCCAGAGCTTGACGATCCGGGTGTCGTCGCCGGAGAGGGCGAGCTGGAGGGGCGCGCCGAGCAGGACGCACGGGACGGCGACCGCCGCCGTCAGCGCCAGCAGGTCGAGCGGCCACAGGACGAGGGCGAGCAGGGCGGCGTGGCCGAGCTCGCGCCAGGTGGCCGGTTCGGTGAGCCGGAGCCGGGCCCAGGCGGCGAGGCCCGGCTCGGCGGGGGTGCGGTGCGGGTTGGCCCAGGGCGGTCCGGGGGCGAGCAGCCGGGCGCGCCACCGTTCCAGGATCCCGACGGGTACGCCCGCCAGCGCGAGCAGCGCCAGCAGCGGCAGGCCCACGAGGACGGGGGCGAGGGCGACGCCGGTGACGGCGAGCACGGTCAGGCCCAGGCAGAGCGGGAGGCCGACGAGCACGCCGGTGAGGAGGTAGGCGACCGCCCGCAGCGGGTCCCGGCCGAGGTGGCTGATCATGCGCACACGGTAGGCGGCACGCCTCGGCAACGGCCATATGCGCAGCGGGCGTTACGGGGGTAGGGGCAGCCCTACCCCGCAGGCACAGGGGCGCCCCTACCGTCAGGGTCGCAGGGGCGCCCCTACCCCCAGGGGCGTACGGGCGGGCCCCACCGTCAGGGTCGCAGGGGCGGCCCCACCCTCGGGGGCATACGGCGCCCCTACCCCTGCGGGCGCAGGAGCGGCCCCTACCGTCAGGGGCATACGGGCGGGGCCCCACACCCAGGGGCGCAGAAGCGGCCCCACCCTCGGGAGGGCATACGCCGCCCCTACCCCCGCGGGCGCAGAAGCGGCCCTACCCCAGGGGCGTACGGGCGGCCACCCCCGTGGGCGTACGGGCGGCCACCCCGTGGGCGTACGGGCGGCCCTGCCCTCCACGGGCCGTCCCGTCTCAGCCGTATCCGTCCAGCAGTTCCGCGCGGCCGTGCGCCCGGTACTGGGCGAGCAGCGCCCGGGTGTCCTGCTCGCGCAGCGGCCGGTAGGCGCTCTCCCCCGGCGGCCGCCACCACACGGGCCCCGGGCAGCGGAAACCGGCCCGGCGCAGCTCGACCCGGTGGATCTTGTTGGTGGCGGTGACGGGCATCCGGTCCACGATCCGTACGAAGCGGGGGGCCATCTTGGTGCCCAGGTCCGGCTGGGCGAGCAGGAACTCGGCGAAGGCGAGCGGGTCGAAGGGGGCGGCCCCGTCGGGCGGGGCGAGCGCGGCCATCACCTGGTCGCCCGCCACCGGGTCGGGGACCGCGTACACGGCGACGGCGGCGGCGCCCCGGTAGCGGGCGAGGATGTGCTCGATGGCCGCGGCGGCCAGGTTCTCGCTGTCGACCCGCAGCCTGTCCTCCGTGCGGCCCGCGAAGAACAGGAAGCCGTCCGCGTCGCGGTAGAAGAGGTCGCCGGTCCAGTACCAGTCGCCGCCGGTCCCGGCCCGGCCCGGGCGCCGCCGGGCGGCCTCGGCCTCCGGGTTGCGCCAGTACCCCTCGAAGGCACAGGTCCCGCGGTTGACCAGCTCCCCGATGGCGTCGCCGCCGTTGAGGAGCCTGCCGTCGGTGTCGAAGACGGCCGCCGGGCACTCCTCGCCCGTCGCCGGGTCGACCACGGCGAGGTCGTCGCCGGGTGCCGCGCGGCCGACGGCGCCGGGCGGTGTCCCGGGCGTCCGCCGGACCGCGGCTCCGCCCTCCGAGGACCCGTAGCCCTCGACGAGCCGCACGCCGAAGCGGCGCTCGAAGGCCGCCGCGTCGACGGGGCCCGCCTCGGTGCCGAAGCCGGTGCGCAGCGGGTTGTCGTGGTCGTCGGGGCGGGCCGGGGTCGCCAGGACGTACTGGACGGCCCGGCCGACATAGGTGAAGTACGTGGCGCCCGAGGCCCGTACGTCCGGCAGGAAGCCGGATGCCGAGAAGCGCCGGCGCAGCGCGGTCGCGGCGCCCGCGGCGAGGGCGGGCGCCCAGTCGGCGATCACGGCGTTGCCATGGAACATCGGCATGCAGATGTAGTGCACGTCGTCGCGGCGCACCGCGAAGTGCTCCGCGAGCGCGTGCCCGGCCGCCGCCAGCCGCCCCTGGGTGACGATCGCCGCCTTGGGGGCGCCGGTGGATCCGGAGGTGAAGCAGAGCAGGAGCCGGTCGGACGGGGCCGCCCGCGAGCCGTCCGGTCGCGCGCCCGTGTACGGGACGAGCAGCTCGGTGTATGTGTCCGTGCCGGTGACCAGGAGGCGTACGCCGGGCAGGTCGAGGCCGTCGAGGAGCGGCAGGTGGGCCGGCTCGGTGACCAGGATCCGGCATTCGGTGTGCAGGATGTCGCGGGCCAGTTCGGGGCCGCGGCGGGTGGGGTTGATCCCGGCGACGGCCGCTCGGGCGAGGGCCGCCGCACCCAGCCACATGGGGTACTCGGGGACGTTGTCGAGGAGCACCCCGAGGTGCGGCGGCGCGCCCTGCGGCAGCAGGTCGGCCAGCAGCGCCGCCCGCGCCGCCGCGCCCGCGGCCACCCGGTGCTGACTGACCGTCCGCCCCTCGAACCACATCCCCGCCCGGTGATCACCCCACCGCTCCGCCACCAGCTCCGCGACGGTGGGTCTGGAGGAGTCCATGCGGCGCACCGTAACTGACGACACGTCAGGTATGCACCGCGGGAACCGGCCGACCACCGGCGTGCACCGCGACCCGACATGGCCGCGGCGCACGGCGTCCTGGGCGGGACCCGTCAGAAGGTGACGTCCGAGCAGGCGTAGAAGGCGTTCGACGTGTCGGCGATCGTCCACACCGCGAGGATGACGTGGTGGCCGCTGAGGCCGCTGGGGATGGTGCCGCTGTGCGAGAGCGTGGCCGGCGGCTGCTGGTTGTTGTAGGGGACGGTGAGGAACGGCGTGGTGTTCAGGTCCGCGCGGGTCAGTGCGTGGTTCTGGTTCCAGCCGCTCCTGGTGATGTAGTACTTGAAGTCGGTCGTGGCGTGCCGGGCCGTGAACTGCCAGCGGAACGTGTAGCTCTGCCCGCCGGTGACCTTGGTTGTCGGCCAGGCGCCGCCGTCCGGCTTGGCCGGCTTGTCGAGCGCGCCGAAGTTGGTGTGGTTCGCGGAACAGATCTGTCCGTCGGCGGGCCCGGACGCGGGGAAGCCCTTGGGGCCCTCGACGCTCTGCGGCTCCCACTGGATGTCACCGCAGCCGGTCACGGTGCCGTTCTGGCAGAGCTTCTGCCGGCTGACGGGGAGGTCGGTGTAGCCGTGCCCGCTCGCGCCACCGGCCGAGAGCACCAGGGCTCCGGCGGTGGCCAGACCGAGCGCCCCGGCGTACCACTTCGCTTTTCTTCCGGGCGTGCGTATGCGCATGCTGCCGCTCCTGGAGGACGTGGGGGAAGTTCTCGTGAGCTGTGCGTGAGCCGTGCGCGCGCTCTTCAGGTCTAGACCAAGCCCAGATTATGACCGACAGTTGAACATGTCCATACCAATGGACGAGGCAGTTGCTCCCGGCGACCCCGGCGCACGGCCGGGATCTACGAGGACTCCCCGGAGCCGTCCGGACCGGGGCCTACGAAGACTCCCCGAAGCCGTCCGGACCGGGGCCTACGAAGACTCCCCTGACCGGCCCGTGCAGAACGCCACCGTCAAGTCCTTGACCAGCGCCTTGCGTTCGTAGTCGTCCAGCTCGACCAGGCCGCGCCGGGTCAGCCGGGTCACCGTGTCCTCGACCGAGTCGACCACGGAGGTCAGCACGGTGTCGCGGTGCTGCGCGTCCAGCGCCGCGATCCGGCGCCGCCGCATCAGGGCGGCGACCTCCGGCGCGTACTCGACCCGCACCGGCTGAGCCGAGAACACCTCGATGCCGACCGGTGCCGCGTCCGCCGCCACCAGCCGGGTCAGCGCGTCGCCGACCGCCCCGGTGTCGCGGAGCGTCGCGCCGTCCTCGCCGAACCGGCCGCGCAGCACCGCCGGCACATCGGCAGGGCGTTGCGAGAAGACCCGCCCGAGCGCCGCCTCCACGCATTCGCGCAGATACGACTCGTGATCCTCGACGCCCAGCGCCGCCCGCGCGGTGTCCTTCACCCGCCACACCACGAGCACCACCGCCCGCAGCCCGACCCCGTTCGCGTCCACCGCGGCGAGCGGCTCACTGCGCCAGTGCCGCAGCCGTACGTCGATCCGGCGGCGCAGCACCAGCGGGTTGACCCACATCAGCCCGGTGCGCCGGACCGTGCCGCGGTACCGCCCGAAGAGGCCGAGCACCCACGCCCGCCCGGCCCGTCCCCGCGCCAGCCCGCCGAAGCCGAACAGACCGAGGGCGCCCGCCCCGGCGAACGCCGCCCACTGGGCCGGGCCGAGCCCCGCACCCGCGGCCGCCTGCCCGGTCAGCGCCTGCGTCACGGGCGCCGGAAGCACACCGGCCCACCAGGAGGTGAGGGCGCATCCGGCCACCCCGCAGGCCCCGGCCAGCACACCCGCCGCCCCGGGCAGCACCCGCGCCGGGCGCTCCGCCAGCTCCGGGTCGACCTCCGGGACCGGTCGGGCCGGTACGGGCGCGGGGCGCCGGACCCGCGGCTGCTCGCCGGTGCCGCGCCGCCGGCCCACCACGGCGGGCGCCATCGGCACCGCCACCGGGGCGAGTTCGTCGCGGAACAGCAGGTGCACCGGGATTTCGGTGGTCGACTCGTTCTGGATGAGCCGGGCGGGCCGCGATCCGCCCTCCGGCACGGGTTCGGACGGTGCAGACGGTGCAGACGGTTCGGACCGTGCGGTCGATACGGACGGTGTGGTCGATACGGACGGTGTGGTCGGTACGGATCCGGAGGGTGCCGGCTCGGACGCCGGGGTCCGTTCGGCCGCGGCCTGCCGGCTCGTCGCGGCCCGTTCGCCCGTCCTGGTCCGCCGGCTCGTCGCGGCCTGTTCGCCCGTCCTGATCTGCCGGCTCGTCGCGGCCTGTTCGCCCGTCCTGATCTGCCGGCTCGTCGCGGCCTGTTCGCCCGTCCTGATCTGCCGGCTCGTCGCGGCCTGTTCGCCCGTCCTGGTCTGCCGGCTCGTCGCGGCCTGTTCGCCCGTCGCGGCCGGTGCGGTCGCCGTGGTCTTCTCGGTCGTCGTGGTCATAGCTGCCTCCATGCCTCCGCGCCTGGAAGTGTGGTCTTGAGCTGCGCCGACGCGCCCCGCGCCGGTTCCGGCCGCCGGGTCAGGCGAAGAGCCGCCGCCAGGTCTCGGGCCCCGGATAGCCGTCCGCCGCGCCGCCGCGCCAGCCCTGGGCCCGCTGGAACGCCTCGACGTTGCGCCGGTCCGCCTCCGACCAGCGCGGCCCGGGACCCCGGGTGTAGTGCCGCCCGAACCCCTTCTTCACCAGTTGCCGGCCGAGCCGGGTGACGTACGCGTTGTCCGCGCCGGGCCGGAACAGCGCGCGCCCCGGATAGCCGGGCACCCCGTGCGAGGAGCCGCCCTGTCCCGCACCGGCGCCCGCCGGGATGTTCCGCCCCTTCTTGCCGGCCAGGTACGACCAGGTGACCGGGCCCGGCAGCCCGTCCGCCGCCGCCCCGCGCCAGCCCTGCGCCCGCTGGAACGCCCGGGTGGCCCGCCGGTCCGCCTCCGTCCAGCGCGGCCCGGGCCCCGACGCGTAGAAGCGGGCGCCGCCGCGGGCCGCGAGCATCCGGCCGAGCCGGGTGACGTGCGGGTTGTTCGCCCCGGGCCCGAAGTACAGCGCCCCCGGGTACGCGGCCCCCTTCCCGTCCCCGCCGCTCGTGCCGCCGCCCGGACCCTCCGGCGCGGGCACGCCGCCGCCCGGCGTCTCGCTCAGCCCCTTGTAGCGGTAGGCCACATAGCGCTCGGAATTGCTCCAGTACGCGTAAGGGGTCGCCTTCCTGCGGGTCTCCGGAGGGGTCTGTTCGTAGGCGACGTAATACGTCCGGGTTTCGTCCGTCCAGCCCCCGAAGATGGTCACGTGCGATCCCTTGTTGGGGTCGTCCGGGTTGTGGAAGAGCAGGATGTCGCCGTTCTGGAGCTGGTCCTTGCCGATGCGGGTGCCGAACTTCTGCAGGCTGCCCGTCCATTCGTTGGCGTCCAGGTGCCAGGCCATCGAGACGAAGCCGGAACAGTCCTGCCGGTAACCGTCCTTCCAGTACTTGGTCATGCTGTACGGCACCTTCGCCTCGACCCAGGTCGTGGCCCGCTTGATGATCTCGGCCCGGGTGATCAGGGGCGCCCTGGCCGCGTTCACCGGCCGGATCTGCGCACCCCCGGGACCATGCAGCGGCGACCGGCCACCCTGCGGGGTGTCACCGTCGTCACCCGCCCCGTCGTCACCCGCCCGGTCGTCACCTGGTCCGCCGTCACCCGCCCTGCCGTCACCTGCGGGAGCGCCCGGCAGGGCGGGTCCGTGGGCGGCCGCGGCCGCCGGTGCCGGATGGCCCGCGGCGAGCACGGTGCCGGTCACCGCGGCCAGCGCGAGCGCCCCGCGCGCGGCCGGGCGCCCGGTCGGCGGCACGCCCCGTTCGAGCGCCACCGGGCGCCCCCGCACGGGCGCACCGGCGGCCCGGTCCCGGCCGGTCCGCCGTACGCAGCCGGGGCACTCGCAGTCGCCCGCCGGATCGATCTCCTCGAATACCGGAGTCGGCATGCGATTCCCCTCACACTCCATGTGGAAATGTCCGCACTTCTGCACGTTCGTCAGTTTCGCAACTGTTCGCGAAAGTCGCATGCTGACGGTCCGAATGATGTACAGGCCCCCCTCCGCGCCCGCCCGCCGGTGCCGCCCGCGGTCCGGACCACTCGCCGGGGTCGGGTAGAGTTCTCCAGGTCAGCGCGCGCCGCTAGCTCAGTTGGTTAGAGCAGCTGACTCTTAATCAGCGGGTCCGGGGTTCGAGTCCCTGGCGGCGCACAGACCTACGGGGTCCCTCGTCAATCACGAGGGACCCCGTAGTCATTTCGGACCACTTATTCGCGCAGACGTCCCATTCGCTGAGGTATGACCGGCAAACACCGCGTTTCGCATCTTGCGATCATGCTGAACGCCATAGAACCCTGGGCCGTAAGAGACTGTGGATACACGGCGATTTGGGGGGCTAGGACCGGTTACGCGCGGTGGGGGCAGGGGGTTCCCGCCGGCTGATGCCGAGGGGGCGTTCGCGACGGTCCAGGGGGGACCCGCGCGGACGCATTGAACCGACGAACACGCACCGACCGTGCGTGTTGGGGGGATGAACTCATGACGTCGACGCCGACGGGCGCCCGACAGGGCTTCGACCCGTCAGAGACGACCCAGCTCAGGGTGGATTCGCACCGGACCGGCGGCTTCCGCCGGATAAGAAAGTCGCTGCCGCGCTACGACTACGAGCACTACAGCCGGCTCGCCGGCCCCCTCACCCAGCCCGACCCGGCCAGACCGTACAAGGTGCAGTACCGCTCGCTGCTGTCGCAGGAGCCGCACCGGCTGCGGGCCGCCCTGATGCTCGGCGCCGCGCCGCTGCTGTCCCTGGTCCTGCTGACCTGGCTGCTCCAGCCGGCGCACTGGACCGAGCGCGACTACCCGGCGTACGACTTCCTGCCGGCGCTCGACACCGTGATGCTGGTCTCGATCGGTCTGATCGAGTTCTTCCGCTGCATGAACGTGCTGTCGAACGCGCACGCCACCCTGATCGCCCGCGACCCGGTCCCGGTGGTGCCGGAGACCGGCACAAGAGTCGCCTTCCTCACCTCCTTCGTGCCCGGCAAGGAGCCCCTCGAGATGGTGACGAAGACCCTGGAGGCCGCCGTCAGGCTGCGCCACCGGGGCCTTCTGCACATCTGGCTCCTCGACGAGGGCGACGACCCGGAGGTGAAGGCGGTCTGCGAGCGCCTCGGCGTGCACCACTTCACCCGCAAGGGCGTCGCGCGGTGGAACCGGCCCAAGGGCCCGCACCGCGCGAAGACCAAGCACGGCAACTACAACGCCTGGCTCGACGCCCACGGCGACGCCTACGACTTCTTCGCCTCCGTCGACACCGACCACGTACCGCTGCCCAACTACCTGGAGCGGATGCTCGGCTTCTTCCGCGACCCGGACGTCGGCTTCGTGATCGGCCCGCAGGTCTACGGCAACTACGACACGTTCGTCACCAAGGCCGCCGAGTCGCAGCAGTTCCTCTTCCACGCGCTGATCCAGCGCGCGGGCAACTTCTACGGGTCACCGATGTTCGTCGGCACCTCCAACGCCGTACGCATCAGGGCACTGAAGCAGATCGGCGGCCTGTACGACTCGATCACCGAGGACATGGCGACCGGCTTCGAGATCCACCGGGCGAAGAACCCGGCGACCGGCCGGAAGTGGCGCTCGGTCTACACCCCCGACGTACTCGCCGTCGGCGAGGGCCCGAACGCCTGGACGGACTTCTTCACCCAGCAGCTCCGCTGGTCGCGCGGCACCTACGAGACGATCCTCAAGCAGTACTGGAAGGGCTTCTTCTCGCTGCCTCCGGGCAAGCTCTTCAACTACACGATGATGATCATCTTCTATCCGATGTCGGCCCTCAACTGGATCCTCGCGGCGCTGAGCTGCGCCCTCTTCCTGGGCCTTGGCGCCTCGGGCGTGAACATCGACCCGGCGGTCTGGCTGATGCTGTACGGCAACGCCTCGGCGCTCCAGATCGGCCTGTACATCTGGAACCGCAGGCACAACGTCTCCCCGCACGAGCCCGAGGGCTCCGGCGGCGTGGCGGGCATGGTGATGTCGGCACTGTCGGCGCCGATCTACGCCCGCTCGCTGATGGACGCGGTGCTGCGCCGCAAGAGCAAGTTCGTGGTGACCCCGAAGGGTGACTCGGCGAGCCCCGACACCCTGTTCGGGACCTTCCGGATCCACCTGTTCTTCATCCTCGTCTTCGCCGGTTCGATCGCCGCGTCCTTCGTCTACGGACACTCCCACCCGGCCATGCTGACCTGGGCCTCCTTCGCGCTGCTGATCACCGCCTCGCCGATCTTCGCCTGGCGCTGGACACTGCGGCAGACGAAGAAGCGGGCCGCCGCGGAGCCGCGGGACGCCGAGCCGCGCGACGCCGTGCCGGTCGGGGTGCCGGGCCCCGCCCCGCACGCCCCGCACGCCCCGCACGCGCCGCAGCCCAAGCCGAGCTGGGCCGCCGCGCAGGGCGGCCACGCGAGCCGCCCGGCCGGCTCCGAACAGACCGTGCAGATCGCCCTCGGGGGACGTGAGAAATGAAGGACCGGGCAGGCCGCCGTCGCGCCCGCCGCCTGGCGATCGGCGCGGCGGTGGTCCTCGCACTGGCCGGAATGAACGGGCCCTGGCTGTACCGCTTCGGGACGGAGCAGTACCACGAGTACAAGATCAACCAACCGGAGTACAAGGCCAGGAACGGGCACTGGGACATCGTCGAGTTCCCGAAGCAGTTCCGGCAGAACACCATTCACGCGGCGCTGCTGCACACCGGCAAGATCCTGCTGATCGCCGGTTCCGGAAACAACCAGGACAATTTCAACGCGAAGCGGTTCGACACGCGTATCTGGGACCCGGCGAAAGGCACGATCAAAAAGATCAGCACGCCCAAGGACCTGTTCTGCACGGGCCACACCCAGCTCGCCAACGGCAATCTGCTGATCGCGGGCGGCACCAAGCGCTACGAGAAGCTGAAGGGCGACGTCACCAAGGCCGGCGGCCTGATGATCGTGCACAACGAGAGCCCGGACAAGCCGGTCACCGTCCCCGCGGGCACGAAATTCACCGGCAAGGAGAACCACAAGACCTTCGTCTCGAAGGACCCGGTGGTCGTGGAGCGGGCGAC
Organism: Streptomyces sp. NPDC059785; assembly: GCF_042732375.1. Lineage (NCBI taxonomy): Bacteria > Bacillati > Actinomycetota > Actinomycetes > Kitasatosporales > Streptomycetaceae > Streptomyces > Streptomyces sp. NPDC059785. Next base: position 1,450 of record NZ_JBHWHV010000061.1, on the reverse strand, counting down.
GAAGGTCTTCGACAAGAAGACGGGGAAGTTCCTGCGCAACGACCCGGGGCTTGGCCGCATCTACGTCGAGGCAGAACGGCGCGGCAAGCGGTACGAGACCGGTACGCAGGACAATTACCGGATCGCCGGGCTGAAAGGCGCCGACGCGCGCAACACGTACGGCATCGCGCAGAAGCTCGCCCTCGACAAGAAGGACTTCCAGGGCATCCGGGACGCCTTCGAATTCGATCCGGTCGCCGAGAAGTACATCAAGGTCGACCCGATGGAAGAGGCCCGCTGGTATCCGACGCTGACCACGCTGTCCGACGGGAAAATCCTCAGCCTCTCCGGTCTGGACGAGATCGGCCAGCTCGTCCCGGGCAAGAACGAGGTCTTCGACCCCAAGACCAGGAAATGGGCGTACACCAAGGGCGTCCGCCAGTTCCCGACCTATCCGGCGATCACCCTGATGCAGAACGGCAAGCTGTTCTACTCCGGCTCCAACGCGGGCTACGGACCCGACAACGTGGGCCGCGACCCGGGCATCTGGGACCTGGCGAGCAACAGGTTCACCAAGATCCCCGGGATGAGCGACCCGAAGCTCCTGGAGACATCCGGCACGGTGCTGCTGCCGCCCGCGCAGAACGAGAAGTACATGGTCATCGGGGGCGGCGGGGTCGGCGAGTCCGAGCGGTCGAGCAACCACACCCGGATCGTCGACCTGCTGGCGAAGAAGCCGCGGTTCAGGGACGGCCCGAGGCTGGAGAAGGGCACCCGCTATCCGCAGTACTCGATCCTGCCCGACGACACCGTGCTGGTGTCCGGCGGCTCCGAGGACTACCGCGGACGCGGCGACTCCAACATCCTCCAGGCCCGGATCTACGACGGCGGGACCAACGCCTTCAAACGGGTGGCCGATCCGTTGGTCGGCCGCAACTACCACTCCGGGTCGATCCTGCTCCCCGACGGCCGCGTGATGTTCTTCGGCTCCGACTCGCTCTACGCCGACAAGGCGAACACCAAGCCCGGCACGTTCGAGCAGCGCATCGAGATCTACACCCCGCCCTACCTCTACCGGGACTCGCGCCCGTCGCTGTCCGGCGGCCCGAAGACCGTGAAGCGGGGCGGCTCCGCGACCTTCTCGACCGCGCACGCGTCGGCCGTCAGGGCGGCCCGGCTGATCCGGCCGAGCGCGTCCACGCACGTCACCGACGTCGACCAGAAGTCCATCGCGCTGAAGCTGAAGCGGTCGGAACACACGGTGACGGTGACCGTCCCGAAGAACCGGAACCTGGTGGAGTCCGGCTGGTACATGCTCTTCGTGACGGACGACCAGGGGACACCGAGCAAGGCGCAGTGGGTGAAGGTGCCGTAGGACCGCCGCGCCCGTACGTGGCTGGGACCGCCGCGCCCGTACGTGGCTGGGACCGCCGCGCCCGTACGTGGCTGGGGGCGCCCTTCGTGCGAAGGG
>NZ_JBHWHV010000060.1:0-60780 GCF_042732375.1 Streptomyces sp. NPDC059785 | reverse complement strand
GCTGCCCACGCTGCCCCTCGCCTGCCCGGGGACCGGACCGCGGCCCCCGCGACCGGCGTGCGGTCGCGGGGGCCTCGGGTGCGCCCTGGGAGCGAAACTCAGCCCTTGCGGGTCTTGATCTCCTCGGTGAGCTGCGGGACGACCTCGAAGAGGTCGCCGACCACGCCGTAGTCGACCAGGTCGAAGATCGGGGCCTCGGCGTCCTTGTTGACGGCCACGATGGTCTTCGAGGTCTGCATGCCGGCCCGGTGCTGGATCGCGCCGGAGATGCCGGAGGCGATGTACAGCTGCGGCGAGACGGACTTGCCGGTCTGGCCGACCTGGTTGGAGTGCGGGTACCAGCCGGCGTCCACCGCGGCGCGCGAGGCGCCCACGGCCGCACCGAGCGAGTCGGCCAGGTTCTCGATGAGCGAGAAGTTCTCCGCGCCGTTCACGCCACGGCCGCCGGAGACGACGATCGCGGCCTCGGTCAGCTCCGGACGCCCGGTCGACTCGCGCGGGGTGCGCCCGGTGACCTTGGTGCCGGTGGCCTGCTCGGAGAAGGACACCTCCAGCGCCTCGACCGCACCGGCGGCCGGGGCGGCCTCGACGGCGGCGCTGTTGGGCTTGACCGTGATGACCGGGGTGCCCTTGGAGACCTTCGACTTGGTGGTGTACGAGGCGGCGAACACCGACTGGGTGGCCACCGGGCCGTCGTCGCCGGCCTCCAGGTCGACGGCGTCGGTGATCAGGCCGGAGCCCAGGCGCAGCGCGAGACGGGCGGCGATCTCCTTGGCCTCGGCCGAGGACGGCAGCAGCACCGCGGCCGGGGAGACGGCCTCGTGGGCAGCCTGGAGGGCGTCGACCTTCGGCACCACCAGGTAGTCGGCGAACTCGGAGGCGTCGGCGGTCAGCACCTTGACCGCACCGTGCTCGGCGAGCACGGCGGCGGTGTCACCGGCGCCTGCGCCGAGGGCGACGGCGACCGGCTCGCCGATGCGACGGGCGAGCGTCAGCAGCTCCAGGGTGGGCTTGCGGACGGCACCGTCCACGTGGTCGACGTAGACGAGAACTTCAGCCATGGGACTTCTTCTCTCCTGCTTAACGAAGTTGAGGGGCGGGCAGCGACTGCTGGGCTCAGATGAACCTCTGGCCCGCGAGGCCGTGTCAGACGAACTTTCGCTCCGCGAGGAAGGCGGCGAGCTGCTTGCCGCCCTCGCCCTCGTCCTTCACGATCGTGCCGGCGGTGCGCGCCGGGCGCTCGGCCGCGGAGTCGACCGCGGTCCAGGAACCCTCGAGACCGACCTCGTCCGCGTCGATCTCCAGGTCCTCCAGGTCCCAGGACTGCACCGGCTTCTTCTTGGCGGCCATGATGCCCTTGAACGACGGGTAACGGGCCTCACCGGACTGGTCGGTCACCGACACGACCGCCGGCAGCGAGGCCTCGAGCTGCTCGGAGGCGGCGTCGCCGTCCCGGCGGCCCTTGACCGTGCCGTCCTCGACGGAGACCTCGGAGAGCAGCGTCACCTGCGGCACGCCAAGACGCTCGGCCAGCAGGGCCGGGACGACGCCCATGGTGCCGTCGGTCGAGGCCATGCCGGAGACCACCAGGTCGTAACCGGCCTTCTCGATCGCCTTGGCCAGCACCAGCGAGGTGCCCAGGGCGTCGGTGCCGTGCAGATCGTCGTCCTCGACGTGGATCGCCTTGTCCGCGCCCATCGACAGCGCCTTGCGCAGCGCGTCCTTGGCGTCCTCGGGACCGACGGTGAGGACGGTGATCTCCACGTCGTCGTCGGAGTTCTCGGAGATCTGAAGGGCCTGTTCGACCGCGTACTCATCGAGTTCCGAGAGCAGACCGTCCACGTCGTCACGGTCGACGGTCAGGTCATCGGCGAAGTGCCGGTCGCCAGTGGCGTCGGGCACGTACTTCACAGTGACAACGATCCTCAAGCTCACGCCGGCTCTCCTACTGCATCGTCATTTCAGGGCTGCGTTCCACCAGGCAGCATAGGCGCCTGAAGCGGCCGACCCCGGTCGGGGCGGCCCGCGCTCCGAACGAAATATTACTCGTCAGTACATCCACTATCTGCCCGCTAAGCAAGCGCTTTGAACTGTGACCTTGCCAACGCTGCGTAACCGCTGCGCTCACCCGGCACGACGGCCACGCGCGCACCGGCGGTCAGGGACGGGAACCTGCGGAGCCGGCGGTTCACCGGTCGCGAAGTCCGTTGTAGCGGCCCTGGTGGTAGAGCAGCGGGAGTCCGGCGCCGGAGTCGTCGCCGAGGGCGGCCTCGGCCAGCACGATGCGGTGGTCGCCGGCGGGCACGCGCGCGGTGACCCGGCACACCAGCCAGGCGAGTACGCCGTCGAGCACGGGCACGCCCTCGGGGCCCTCGCGCCAGCGCGTGGGTTTTCCGAAGCGGTCGGCGCCGCTGCGCGCGAAGGTCGCGGCGAGGCCCTGCTGGTGCTCGCCGAGTATGTGCACGCCGACGTGTTCCGCCTCGGACAGCGCGGGCCAGCTCGAGGCGCCGGTGCCGACCCCGAAGGAGACGACCGGCGGCTCGGCGGAGACGGAGGCGAGCGAGGTGGCGGTGAAGCCGACGGGGCCGCGGGGGCCCTGCGTGGTGATCACGGCGACCCCCGCGGCGTGCTGCCGGAAGACGGAGCGCAGGAGGTCGGCGGAGGCGGGGCGGTGGCTGCGGAGGTCGGGCGTGGCCGTCATCGGGTGTCCTTCTGCCGGGCGGGAACGAGCGGGTCCGTGGCTGCCGTGGCTGCTCAACGGCCCGGACAGCGCGCACTCGCGGTGCGGGCCAGGTCCACGTGGACGCGCTCGAAGAGAAGGGGTTCCCGGGGCATACGGTCAGACTGACGATAGGTGGTGCGTACAGTCAAGTACGGTCCGTCATCTGGAAGCGATGTCGCTTGTGACCTGCGCGCACCCGCGCCGCGTGGGCTCACACCGCTTCCCCCAGCGCGGCGATCACGTCCGCCTTGCGCGGCCGGCCGGTCGCGCGGCGCACGATACGGCCCTGTGCGTCGAGCACCAGCACCGTGGGCGTCTTGAGAATGTCGAGCTCCCTGACGAGGGCGAGCCGGTCCTCGGCGTCGATCTCCACGTGCGAGACGCCGGGGACCAGGCCGGCCACCTCGGCGAGCACCCGCCGGGTGGCCCGGCAGGGCGCGCAGAACGCGCTGGAGAACTGCACGAGGGTGGCGCGCTCGCCGAGCGCCTCGCCCAACTGCTCCGCGCCGAGCCGTTTCCCGTCGTCCCGCCCGCGCACCCGTACTCTCCCGCTCCGCCGCCGATGCAGCACTCCGAAGGCGCTCGCCGTCGCGAGCACCGCTGCGCACACCACAAGTCCGGTCATCGTCACTTCGCACGTCCGGTCATCGTCGGTTGCAGCATTCACGAGACCGCAATGATTCCCGGCGCCGGACATCCCGGTGGATACGGAATGCTTGATTCATGGATATCGACGTCAGGGGGCCGCGGTTCGGTGCGGCCGTGACGACCGCCGTACTCGCGGTCGTACTGATCACCGGCAGCGCCTGGCTGCTGGCCTGGCAGACGCTGGCCTTCGCGCTGGGCGCGGCGGGCGGCGTGGCCCGCTCCCCCTACGGGCTGCTCTTCCGCAGGCTGGTGCGTCCCCGGCTCGGGCCGCCGACGGAGTTCGAGGCGCCCGAGCCGCCGCGGTTCGCCCAGGTCGTCGGCTTCGTCTTCGCCGTGACCGGACTGGCGGGTTACGCGGTGGGACCGCAGTGGCTCGGCCTCGCGGCCACGGCGGCCGCGCTCGCCGCGGCGTTCCTCAACGCCGCTTTCGGGTACTGCCTCGGCTGCGAGACGTATCTGCTCCTACGCCGGACGACGGTGCGGGCGGGGCAGCGGACGGAGTAAAGGACGGGGAAAACACCGAGGTCGATCACGCAGTCGACGTGACGAGGATCTCGCCGTTCACAGGCACCAGGGGTGGTCCCCCGGGCGTTCTTGGGGCACGATCTGCGCAATGCCGTAAACCTACGGCTGCGTAACTTCCCGCCGGGAACCCCCTTCCCAGGCAGAGAGAAGGGTCCACCCCGTCCATGGCAGAGCTTGTCTACCGTCCCGTCGTCGGTTTCGCCCGCACGCTGTTCAAGGTCTGGGACCTCAAAATCGACTGCCGGGGATCGGAGAACATTCCGCGCTCGGGCGGTGCCGTGCTGGTGAGCAACCACATCAGCTATCTGGACTTCGTCTTCGACGGTCTGGCCGCGCTGCCGCAGAAGCGCCTGGTGCGCTTCATGGCGAAGGAGTCGGTGTTCCGGCACCGGATCTCCGGTCCGCTGATGCGCGGCATGAAGCACATCCCGGTGGACCGCAAGCAGGGCGAGGCGGCGTACGCGCACGCGCTGGACTCGCTGCGCTCCGGCGAGATCGTGGGCGTCTTCCCCGAGGCCACCATCTCGCAGTCGTTCACGCTGAAGAGCTTCAAGTCGGGCGCCGCGCGCCTGGCCCAGGAGGCCGGTGTCCCGCTGATCCCGATGGCGCTGTGGGGCACGCAGCGGCTGTGGACCAAGGGCCACCCGCGCAACTTCAAGCGCAGCCACATCCCGATCACGATCCGGGTCGGCGAGCCGGTCGAGGCGCCGGGCGACCAGTACGCGGGCGCGATCACCCGCCGCCTGCGCGAGCGCGTCCAGGAGCTGCTCGAAGCGGCCCAGCGCGCCTACCCCGTACGCCCCAAGGGCCCGGACGACACCTGGTGGATGCCCGCCCACCTGGGCGGCACGGCCCCGACGCCGGAGCAGGTGCGGGCGGCCGAGGCGAACTGAACGACGGCGCCGGGGTACGAGCGCACGGCTCACGCCGCTCGGGCCCCGGCCCGGACACCCGCTACGGGCAGAGCGCGCCGGGGAGGGTCTTCCACAGGTGCGGTCGGTCCGGAGCGTCTTTGAGCGCTCGCAGCACGGCCGGGTGCGGTTCGGCGTACAGGACCGGGTAGTCCATCTCGCTGGACTCCGGATCGGGGATCCAGGCCAGCCGCTCGCCCGTCAGCGAGAACTGCGCGTCGACGCCCGGCTTGTTGCCGCGGGGGTCCTGCCGGTGCCAGGCCCCGTTGAACCGCACGGCCACCAGCCCGTGCACCGCGAGCGCGCCACCCTCGTCGTCATCCAGCAGCCGCTGGTAGCACAGCGCCGTCGGGATGTCCTCCGCGCGCAGCAGCGCGGCCAGCGCGTGCGCCTTGGCGTAACAAATGCCGGTACGCAGCTCCAGCACGTCGGAGGCGCGCCAGGTGACCCGCGCGTCCCCGACGTCCTGCGAGTGCGGAATCTCGTCGCGTACGTACTCGAAGGCGGCCCGCGCATAGGCATACGAGTCGGCCGCACCGCGAGCAAGCCGCGCAGACACCTCGCGCACGACCGGATGGTGATGGTCGACGACCTCGTCAGCGGCCAGATACGCGGACAGGTCGGATGTTTCCTGGATCAGCTCCATGACCGCAGAGCTTAGGAAGTGAACGATCCCTGCGTCAATCAATTTACGTTGCAGTGCATAGCTATGCATTCAGTCCTCGGCGAGCGATCTGTCGGTGAGATGTCGGTGAGGTGTCGGTGGCGACTGCGACCTTGAGGGAGCAGGCGCCGCCCAGGAGGGGGCGCCCCGAGAGCAAGGAGCCCGCCGTGTCTTCCGCTTCCCAGAACCGGCCGTGGGACGTGCACCGGCTGCCGTCCGCCGCCGGCCTGACCGTCCTGGTCACCGGCGGCAACGCCGGCATCGGCTACTTCGTCGCCGAGCAGCTCGCCGGGGCGGGAGCCGACGTCGTACTGGGCAGCCGGACCCCGGCCAGGGCCGAGGCCGCCGAGGCCTCGATCCGCTCACGCGTGCCCGGCGCCCGGGTGCGGCACCTGCGTCTCGACCTCGCCGACCTGCCCTCCCTGGAGACCGCCGTACAGGCCCTGGACCTCGGTCACCTCGACGCGGTGGTCCACAACGCCGGGGTCGCCTTCGACGATCCGCCGCGCCGGGAGAGCAAGGACGGCCATGAGCTGATGTTCGCCACCAACCACCTCGGCCACTTCGCGCTGACCCGGTGGCTGGCCCCGCTGCTGGCCGCGGCGCCCGCGGGCCGCGTCGTGACAGTGGGCAGCTTCGCGGCCCGGTCCGAGCGCCTCGACCTGGACGACCTCCAGTCCCTCCGGGACTACCGGCCCAAGCGGACCTACGGCCGGTCGAAGCTGGCCCAGATGTCCTTCGGCTTCGAGCTCGACCGCCGCCTGCGGGCGGCAGGCAGTCCGGTGCTCAGCGTGGTGGCCCATCCCGGCGGTGCGCTGGACTCGCTCACGCCCTCCCGCCCGCAGGTGCACGAGACGACCGCCGGCGAGCGGCTGCGGGGCCTGCCCGCGGGCCTGCTCGTCCAGGGCAAGTACGCCGGGGCGTGGCCCATCGTGCGGGCCGTCCTCGACCCGGGCGTGCAGGGCGGGCAGTTGTGGGGACCCAGGGTCTTCGGCCTGCGCGGCACACCCCGGGCCGAGCCGGTCCCGCCCCACATGGCCGACCCCGGCGTCGCGGCCCGGCTGTGGACCGCGAGCCGCGACCTGACCGGCACCGATCCGGAACTCGGCTTCCGGAGGCGATAAGGCGACGGAGGCGACAAGCCGACAGGGGCGGCAGAGGCGGCAGAGGCGACAACGGTCACCCGGCGTCGCGGCGTCCGGCCGACGCGCCGACCGCCGCCGAGCGCGCTTTCTAGCGCGCCATCTCTTCCTTCAGCGCCACCACGAACGCGTCCACGTCGTCCTCCGTCGTGTCGAAGGCGCACATCCAGCGGACGTCGCCCGCGGCCTCGTCCCAGAAGTAGAAGCGGAAGCGCTTCTGGAGGCGTTCGGTCACGTCGTGCGGCAGGCGTGCGAAGACCGCGTTGGCCTGGACCGGGTGGAGGATCTCCACGCCGTGGACGGCGCGGACGCCCTCGGCGAGCCGCTGGGCCATCTCGTTGGCGTGGCGGGCGTTGCGCAGCCACAGGTCCTTGGCGAGCAGCGCCTCCAACTGCACGGACACGAACCGCATCTTGGAGGCGAGCTGCATGGACAGCTTGCGCAGGTGCTTCATATGCCGCACGGCGTCCTGGTTGAGGACGACGACGGCCTCGCCGTAGAGCGCGCCGTTCTTCGTCCCGCCCAGGGAGAGCAGGTCGACGCCGACGGCGTTGGTGAACGTCCGCATCGGGACGTCGAGGGCGGCGGCGGCGTTGGCTATGCGGGAGCCGTCGAGGTGCACCCGCATCCCGTGGCCGTGGGCGTGCTCGCAGATCGCCCGGATCTCGTCCGGCGTGTAGAGCGTGCCGAGTTCGGTGCTCTGGGTGATCGAGACGACCTGCGGCATCGCGCGGTGCTCGTCGTCCCAGCCGTACGCCTGCCGGTCGATCAGCTCGGGGGTGAGCTTGCCGTCGGGCGTGGGGACGGTGAGCAGCTTCAGGCCGCCCATGCGCTCGGGGGCCCCGCCCTCGTCGACGTTGATGTGGGCGCTCTCCGCGCAGATCACCGCGCCCCAGCGGTCGGTGACCGCCTGGAGCGCGACAACGTTGGCGCCGGTGCCGTTGAACACCGGGAAAGCCTCGGCCGAGGCGCCGAAGTGGCTGCGGACGATCCGCTGGAGGTTGGCCGTGTAGTCGTCCTCGCCGTACGCCACCTGGTGCCCGCCGTTGGCCAGGGCCAGGGCGGCGAGCACCTCGGGGTGGGCGCCGGCGTAGTTGTCGCTGGCGAAGCCGCGGACGTCCGGGTCGTGGTGCCGCCGGGCTGCCGTTTTGGGGGGATTCGAGGGATTCACGGCTTCTCGGTCAGCCACAGACGGTTTCCGTTCACTTCCGCGGCGGGCTTGTCCCAGACGCCGGCCACGGCCTCGGCCAGGTCCTCGACGTCAGTGAAGCCCGCGAACTTCGCTTTCGGGCGCTCGGCGCGCATCGCGTCGTGCACCAGTGCCTTCACCACCAGGATCGCAGCCGCCGCACGCGGCCCGTCCTCGCCCCCCGCCTTGCGGAAGGCGTCGGCCATGGCGAGCGTCCAGGCCTCGGCCGCGGCCTTGGCGGCGGAGTAGGCGGCGTTGCCCGCGGTCGGTTTGCTCGCCCCGCTCGCGCTGATCAGCACGTAGCGGCCGCGGTCGCTGCGCAGCAGTCCCCCGTGGAAGGCGAGCGAGGTGTGCTGCACCGTGCGGATCAGCAGCTTCTCCAGCACGTCCCAGTCGGCGAGGTCGGTGTCCGCGAAGTTCGCGCTGCCGCGCCAGCCGCCGACCAGGTGGACCAGGCCGTCGACCCGTCCGAAGTCCTTCTCGATGCGGCCGGCCCAGTCGCGGGCGGCGCGCGCGTCGAGCAGGTCGACGGTGTCGCCGACGACGGTGGCGCCGCCGTGCGCGTAGCGCGCCGCGTCCACGGCCTCCGCGAGCCGTTCGGGATCCGCGTCGGAGCCGACGACCACCGCGCCCGCCTCGGCGAGCCGCAGCAGTGCGGCCCGCCCGGCCGGGCCGCCGGCGCCCGCCACCGCGATCACCGCGCCGTCGAGCGCACCACCGTTGGGCTGGACCATCGTCTCTGCCTCCTGCACGTCGTCGGTGCGGGCGGTCATGCGGCGGCCCGCTCGGCGCTGCCCCTGGTGATGCCCCGGGTGCCCGCGATCACTTTCTTCAGCTTCTTGGCGAGCGCCTCGTAGAACATGCTCAGCGGAAACTCGTCGGGCAGCACGTCGTCGACGAGCTTACGCGGGGGCAGGGTCAGGTCCAGGGCGTCCGGGCCCTTGGCCCAGCGGGAGCCGGGGTGCGGGGCGAGGTAGGTGGAGACCAGCTCGTAGCCGGCGAACCAGTGCACCAGCTTGGGGCGGTCGATGCCGTCGCGGTAGAGCTGCTCGATGTCGGCGCAGAGCTGGTTGGTGACCTGCGGGGCGCGCTGCCAGTCGATGTGCAGCGTGTTGTCGGTCCAGCGCACCACGTCGTGCTTGTGCAGGTACGCGAAGAGGAGCTGACCGCCGAGCCCGTCGTAGTTGCGGGTGCGCTCACCGGTCACCGGGAAGCGGAACATCCGGTCGAAGAGGACCGCGTACTGCACGTCGCGGGCCTGCGGTACGCCGTCCGCCTCCAGTTCCACGGCCTCCTTGAAGGCGGTGAGGTCGCAGCGCAGCTCCTCCAGGCCGTACATCCAGAACGGCTGGCGCTGCTTGATCATGAACGGGTCGAAGGGCAGGTCGCCGTGGCTGTGGGTGCGGTCGTGGACCATGTCCCAGAGCACGAACGCCTCTTCGCAGCGCTTCTGGTCGCCGACCATGCCGCGTACGTCCTCGGGCAGGTCGAGGCCGAGGATGTCCACGGCGGCCTCGGTGACCCGGCGGAAGCGGGCGGCCTCGCGGTCGCAGAAGATGCCGCCCCAGCTGAACCGCTCGGGGGCCTCGCGCACGGAGATGGTCTCCGGGAAGAGGACGGCCGAGTTGGTGTCGTAGCCGGCGGTGAAGTCCTCGAAGGTGATGCCGCAGAACAGCGGGTTGTCGTAGCGGGTGCGCTCCAGGTCGGCCAGCCACTCGGGCCAGACCATGCGCAGCACGACCGCTTCGAGGTTGCGGTCGGGGTTCCCGTTCTGCGTGTACATCGGGAAGACCACCAGGTGCTGGAGGCCGTCCTCGCGGCGGGCCGCCGGCTGGAAGGCCAGCAGCGAGTCGAGGAAGTCCGGCACCGCGAAGCCCTCGTCCGCCCACCGGCGCAGGTCCTTGACCAGCGCCTCGTGGTAGGCCGCGTCGTGCGGCAGCAGCGGTGCGAGCTGCTCGACGGCGTCTATGGCGCGGCGTACGGCGAGATCCGCGTCGGACGCGTCGGGGGCGCCCTCCGCCGCGAAGTCGATCGAGCCGTCCTTGGACTGCCAGGGCCGGATCTCCTCCACGGCATCCTTGAGAACGGGCCATGCCGGGTGCTCGACCACCCGCCTCGGGGAAGGAATCCGCTCCTCCTGGCCCACCTGCACAAGAATTTCCGTCATGTCCCATCCTCCACGGGAGAACCTCGCGTAAGGACACCGTATGCAGGCGCGACAGGTCACCACAAGTAGAGGTTCGGAAGATTATCCTGTGCGACCCCCGCATTCACCGCTCTTTTTCCTGTCGGACACCGCAGAAGTCAGGACTTCCTCTCTGCATCGCAGGGTCGTGCGGGGCACCGGCGGCAGCTCACGTCCGCCGGGGACCACGCCGCACACCGCGTCGGCACCGCGCCGGTCGACCGCCCCGCTCGACCGCCCTGCTCTCCCGCCCGGTCAACCGCCTCGGTCAACCGCCCCGGGAATCGCCCACCCCGGGGTGACACGCCCGGGTCCCGCGGTGCCGACGTGCCTTGCGGGACACCCGTACCGGCCCGGGTACGGGCGGGTACAACGCGGCGGCGGTCCGGTTAGGCTGCGGCCCTGCCGCGTGGGTGCCCGTCCGTCCCGCGCGGGACCCGAGCCGCCGTCGACGGAAGCGAGTTGAACCTTGAACTTCCTCACCATCGGTCATCGCGGGGTGATGGGTGTCGAACCCGAGAACACCCTCCGTTCCTTCATCGCCGCCCAGCACGCGGGCCTCGACGTGATCGAACTCGATCTGCATCTGAGCAAGGACGGCGCCCTCGTCGTCATGCACGACGCCGACGTGGACCGTACGACCGACGGTTCGGGACCGATCGCCGAGAAGACCCTCGCCGAGTTGCGCGCCCTGGACGCGGGCAACGGGGAACGGGTGCCCGTCTTCGAGGAGGTGCTGGACGCCGTACGGGCGCCCCTTCAGGCGGAGATCAAGGACGTGGCGGCGGCGCGGGCGCTCGCCGAAGTGATGCACCGGCGGGATCTGGTCGGCCGGGTCGAGGTGATCTCCTTCCACGACGAGGCGCTCGCGGAGATGTCCCGCCTGGTCCCGGGCGTGCGCACCGCCCTGGTCGCCAGCCGGTACGGCACCGACGTCGTCGACCGCGCGGTGGCGGTCGGCGCCGCGACGCTGGTCCTGAACATCCGGCGGCTGACCCTGGAGATCGCCGAACGCGCCCGGAAGGCCGACCTGCGGATCATCGGCTGGGTGGTCAACACCCAGGACCACCTGAGACTGGTCCGCGCCCTGCAACTGGACGGCGCGACCACCGACTACCCCGAGATCAAACGCACGGGCCGGTTCACCGCCTGAACCGCGGGCCGTGGGCCGTGGGCCGTGGGCCGTGCTGCGTGAGCACTACACCAGCGGCTTGACCAGCGGCTTGACCAGCAGCTCGAAGCACAGGTCGTCCCGGCGCGGCACGCCGAAGCGCTCGTCGCCGTACGGGAAGGGTGTCGTCCTCCCCGTACGGCGGTAGCCGCGCCGCTCGTACCAGGCGATGAGGTCCTCCCGTACGGAGATCACCGTCATGTGCATCTCCGTGACGTCCCAGAGCTCGCGCGCGCGGCGCTCCGCCTCCGCGATGATCACCTTGCCGAGGCCCGCGCCCTGGCGGGCCGGGCTCACCGCGAACATGCCGAAGTAGGCGTGGTCGCCGCGGTGCTCGAGCTGGCAGCAGGCGACGACGGCGCCGTCCCGCTCGACCGTCAGCAGCCGACTGTCCGGCGCCTCGATCACCGCGAGCACGCCCTCCGGGTCCGTCCGCTGCCCGTCGAGGATGTCCGCCTCGGTGGTCCAGCCCACCCGGCTGGCGTCCCCGCGGTAGGCGGACTCGATCAGCGCCACGAGGGCGCCGACGTCGGCGGCGGTGGCGTCGCGGAACGTGAGTCCGTCGGTGACGGTGGCGGTGGGGGTGGCGTCGATGCGAGTGGCCGCGGTGTCGGTGGGCGCCGGGGTGTCGACGGGGGCTGAGGTCTCCATGGGGGCGGTTCTCCGTTCTGTGGCGCGGCTCGGCCACTGGGCAGCGTAATACTCCCCTAGGCTGCGGGTGCATGGTGCATGTACTGAGCAGCCGGACGTTGTTGCGTCCCACCGATCCCGACCGTTCCCGGGCCTTCTACGGCGAGCAGCTCGGCCTGGCCGTCCACCGCGAGTTCGGCACCGGGCCCGAGCGCGGCACCGTCTACTTCCTCGGCGGCGGTTTCCTCGAGGTCTCGGGCCGCTCGGACACCCCGCCGTCGCCCGCGCTGAAGCTGTGGCTCCAGGTCGCGGACGCGGCCGCGGCGCACGAGGAGCTGACGGCGGCCGGCGTCGAGATCCGGCGCCCTCCGGTCAAGGAACCCTGGGGACTGATCGAGATGTGGATCGCGGACCCGGACGGTACGGAGATCGTGCTCGTGGAGATCCCGGGCGACCACCCGCTGCGCTACCGGCCGGGTATCTGACGCGGCCGACGCCGCCCGGTTCGCGCGCGGGACCACTGGAACGGGCCCCGCGCGCGGGCCGGGCGCGGCCGACCGGTTCCACACCACGCTGTTCGGCCGGCGCACCGAGACCGACCCGCGGCGGCCGGCCGGCGGCTACACCGTGGCGCGACTCGGCACGGAGGCCGTCGCGGCACTCGCCCCGGCGGAAGGGGCCTCCCGGCCGGAGGGCGACTCCCGGCCGGTCGGGTGGAACGTCACCTTCTCGGTGACCGACGCGGAGCCGCAGTGGAGCGTCGACGGCGCAGACTTCGGCGGCATGGTCGCCATGGACGACGGCTTCCCGCCGGACGTGCCTCCGCACTGGCTGCCGTACTTCGCCGTGGCCGACGTGGACATCACGACGCGCGCGGCGTCAGCCGTGGGCGGCACCGTACTGATGCAGCCCACCTCCGTCCCGGACGGCCCACGGATCGCAATCCTCAAGGACCCACAAAGCGCGGTGTTCGGCATTCATGTGGCGGGCGGAGGAGCTGGAGCCGGGCGGACGGAGGAGCTGGAGCCAGACGGACGGAGGAACTGCAGCCGGGCGGGAAGCTCAGGCGCGCGGGCCGCCCAGTCTGCCTTCGAGCTGGCCCAGCAGGTCGCCGAGGAGCGCGGCGAGTTGCCGCTGCCGGTCCGGGCCGATGCCGGACAGCACCGCCGTCTCGTACGAGAGCTGGTCGGGCAGGATGCCGTCGACGAGGTCGCGCCCTGCGTCGGTCAGCCGGACGTGGGCGACTCGGCGGTCCCGGGTGTCGCCGCGGCGCTCGACCAGCCCGCGCTCGGCGAGCTGCTTGAGGCGCTTGGTGACGGCGGCGCCCGAGGAGAACGTCTCGCGGGCGAGTTCGCCGGGCGTCAGCTCGTGGCCGGTACGCCGCAGGGTGCCGAGCACGTCGAACTCGGGGCGGGTGAGCCCGGCCCGGCGCAGCGGGGCGTCCTCGGCCTGTTGCAGGAGGGCGGCGCTGCGGTTGATCCGGCCGATGATCTCCATGGGCCCGGTGTCCAGCTCCGGGTGCACCTTGCGCCACTGCCCCACCACAACACCGAGCGTGTCCACGGGCACGGCCCCGCCCCACGCGGCCCGAGGCACCTCTTCGCCACCCGCCGCCGTTCCGGCACCGGTGTCCGCCGGAGGCACCACGTCCGCGAGGCCCGCCGGATCAGGCACGTCGCCGCGGTCCGCCGCCACTGCCGCCTCGGCGCCCGCCGCCGGACCGAGCGCGTCATCGCCGGCCGCCGCCACTCCCGGCTCAGCGCCCGCTGCCGCTCCAGCCCCGGCGCCCGCCGGGAGTGGCGTGTCCGCGGGGGCCACCGGGCCCAGCCCGGCAGCGCCAGTCGCCACCGGCCCCGACCCGGCGCCCGCCGCAGGCATGGCACCCGCAAACGCCGCCGGGGCCGGTCCGGCGGCGCCGACCGCCACCGGTTCGGACCCGCCGTCCGTCGCCGGCTCCACGTCCGCGGGCGTCGCCGGACCAGGCGCGACACGGCGGTCCGCCGCCACTCCCGGCTCAGCGCCCGCTGCCGCTCCGGCCCCGGCGCCCGCCGGAGGTACCCCGTCCGCTGAGGACCCCGGGCCCGGCTCCGTAGCGCCGTCCGTCGTCGGACCGGACCCGGTGTCCGTCGGAGGCCGCCCCGCCGCCGCGGGCGCCGTCGAACCCCGACCGGCTTCGCCGCTCCCCGCCGGTTCGGACCCGCCGTCTGCCGCGGGCGTCGCCGGGGCCGGGGCGGCGGTGTGATCGTCGCCCGTGTTGCGGGGCGCTGCGGGTTCGTCTTCTGGCGTCATGCCTCCGCGTCCTCCAAGGAGTGCCGTCCCTGACGTCGTACCGTCGCCGCGAGCGTACGGTGTGCGGCCTGCTCGGTGAGCATCACCCGTTCCTCGGGCAGCGCACGCTGCCACCACTCGCCGGCCGCGGCGTCGGCCGTGGCCCGCAGGTCGACGACGGCGGCGGCCAGGGCACGGTGCGCCGACACCAGGGCGCCGGAGGTGCCGGCTCCCGACCCCAGGGCGCCAGAGGTGCCGGCTCCCGTCGCCAGGACGCGGGCCGCATGCTCCCGGGCGCGTTCGACGGCCTCGATGGCCGACTCGATGCGGTCGCCGGCCCGCCGGTTCGTGACGGCGATCGCGGCGACGAAGCCGACCAGCGCGCCGACGAGGGTGTCCACCACCCGGTCGGTCATCAGCTCCCCGGCCTGCTGCGGCCGGGCGAACTCGGTGATGAGCAGCGCCATGGGGGTCACGCAGATGCTGCCGAGCCAGTAGTTGCGGCCGATCAACGCCTCGGCGCCGAAATTGAAGGCGAGGCAGCACAGCACGAGGGCCGTCTGCCCGACGTGGGCGAGCGGGACGACGGCGGCGAAGACCAGCACCCCGATCAGGTTGCCGACGACGCGCTGGACGCCCCGGTTCCAGGTCAGCGTGACGTTGGCCTGGTAGAGCGAGGCCGCGGTGACCAGGGCCCAGTAGGGACGGCCGATGCCGAGCGCCAGCGACACGTACCCGGCGAGGGCGCAGCCGATCAGCGTGCGCAGCGCGATGGGGCCCAGCGGGCCGAGCCGCGCGGCCAGTGAGCGCGCGGGGCTGTCGAGCTCGGCCGCCACGCCGACCAGTTCGCCGTCGGCCGGTTCGGGCACCTGCGGGACGGGGCCCGTGCCGCGCACATCGCGGGCCCAGGCGCGCAGCCGCTCGGGGTCCGCGTCGGCGGGCGCCGCGATCGCGACCTCGGCACGGACCACGAGCCGTTCGAGCGCGTGCCGGGTACCGGCGCGGGCCCCCCGGGCGCCGGTGGACAGCAGCGACTGCCAGGCGGCCTGCACGGCGGCGGCCGCGGCGGCCCGGCCGCGGGCGTGGCCCTCGCCGGTGCCCCGGGTGTCCGCGAAGGCTGCGGCCGCGTTCAGGGCGTGCGCGGTGGCCCGCCGCTCCGGCCCGTGCGGGCGGACCAGACCGGGCACCATGCAGACGACCCAGGACCAGACGCCGGCGGCGAGCGCGAGCGCCAGGTGCCCGGGGATCTGCCCGGGGGTCTGCGGGGCGAAGAGGGAGGCGGAGGTGATGAAGGCCAGGACCACATGGGCGGGCGGCCCGAGCCGGGTCGCGTCGCACAGCGTCTTCTGCGCGGCGGCCAGCAGCGCGCCGACGGTGACCAGTACGACGGAGTTCGTGGTGAGCGAGGCGGTGACGAGGGCGACGGCCAGTCCGCCGACCATGCCGAGCACCACCCAGACCAGGACGCGGGCCCGGGCGGCGTACGGGCGGTTGTGGGCGTAGAGCGCGCACAGGGATCCGGCCATCGTGTACATCGCCAGGTCGAGGCGGCCGAGCGCGAGCAGCAGCAGGTTCGGCGGACCGGCCGCGGCGACGGCGCTGCACGCGGGCTTGAACCAGATGTCGGAGGGCCGGCCGAGGCGCAGCGCTCCGGCGAGCGGCAGTCGGCGGACGGATCGGGAAGCGGGGGACGCACTGCTCATACCCATAAGCTTAACAGGTGTTTTACTCGTAAAAGATATCGCGAGCTCCGCCACTGCCAAGCCGCTGACCTGCGGTGCACGCCTGTACGCTCCCCCGCTTGCACCCTTGCGCTCGCGTGCGCGCCGCGCGGCCGGGGCATGCCCTGACCGACCGGCCGGCGGACCGGAAGACTGGGATGACCGGCTGACCGGATCCCCGGTCCTGACCGGCCGACCGGCCGACCGGCCGAGAGCGTCGAGCGGGGAGGTGCGCGGTGCACGGACCGGCTTCGCCCGGATGGCTGCTCGTCGCGCTGTGCGCGGCGACCGGCGCCTACTGCCTGCTGCGGATGCGCAGCGCGCTGGAGGAACAGCGGCGTACCGCGGGGGGCGAGGCCCTCATGGGCTTCGGCATGGCGGCGATGGCCGTCCCCGCGGCGGTGGCGACGCCGCCGCGCTGGACCTGGCTGGTGTACGCGACCGTGTTCGGCGCGGCGGCGCTCCGCGCGCTGTGGGCCGCGCGCACCGGCCCCTGCCATCTGCACCACTCAATGGGCGCCGCCGCGATGGCGTACATGGGCGGAGCGATGGCCGCGGCGCCCGGGCACCACGGGCACGGCGGTTCGGGGACGCCGCTGGTGACGGGGGCCCTGCTGCTCTACTTCACCGGGTTCGTCCTGTGGGCGGGGGCCCGGCTGCTGCCCGTCACGGCCGTCGCGGCCGTCCCGGTGCCGCAGGGCGGGACGCTCGGCTGGGGCGACCGCCCGGAGGTCGCACGGGCATGCCGGCTGTCGATGGGAATCGCGATGGTCGCGATGCTGCTGACCCTCTGAGCGGAACGGCGACGCGGGCCGCGGCACAGAGCGGTGGCGCGAGCTGTGGCCCGAACCCGTGACGCGGAACAGCGGCACGGACCGCGACGCGAAACCGCGCTACGAGCCGGGGCGCGGAACAGCGATACGGGCCGTGATGCGTAACGGCGGTACAGCCCATCGTGCGAAACCGTGGTGTGCGTCACTTGCCGCCGCAGGTCGTATCCAGCGGCACGCACCCCTCATAGGCTGCACCCCATGATGCTCCCCGCGGCACTGTTGCTGCTCGGCGCCCTGACCGCCGTCGTCGCCCCGCGGCTGCTCGCCCGGGCCGACTGGCCGGATCGAGAGCCGGTGGTCGCGCTGTGGGTGTGGCAGTGCGTGGTGGCGGCCGTCCTGCTGTGCTGCGTGCTGTCGATGACGCTGAGCGCGGCCGCCGCCTGGGCCGCGGTGCGGGGCCATGTCTTCGCTCCGGCACCGCACTCGGTCGTGGACGCCTACGCCCTGCACACCGGCGACTCCTGGGCCGCCGCGACCGCCGTGGCCCTGGCCTGCGGCGGACTGTGGACGGCGACGATGCTGGCCCGCGAGATCGTACGGGCCCGGACGCGCCGTCGGCGGCGCCGGGCCGAACTCCTGGTCCGGGCGCCGTTGTTGCCCGGTGAGGAGCCCGGTACCGACCGTCTCGTGGTACTGGAGGGCGAGCGTCCCGACGCGTGGTGGCTGCCCGGAGCCGCGCCGCAACTCGTCATCACCACCGCCGCGTTGCGCCGGCTCAAGGGGCGGCGGCTCGATGCCGTGCTCGCCCATGAGCAGGGGCATGCGCAGGCGCGGCACGACTGGCTGCTGCACTGTTCGGCGGCGCTGGCGGGCGGCTTCCCGCAGGTACCGGTGTTCGCCGCCTTCCGCGACGAGATGCACCGCCTGGTCGAGCTGGCCGCCGACGACATGGCGTCCCGCCGCTTCGGCCGCCTCACCATCGCCCTGGCCCTGGTGGAACTGAACGAGGACCGCGGTGTGTTCGGTCCCTGCCCGGCCCAGCACGCGCACGTGCCGCAGCGCGTGCACCGGCTGCTGACCCCTCCGGACCGGCTCCCCGCCGCCCGCCGGCTGCGCCTGACGGCCGCCGCGGCGCTGGTCCCGGTGGTCCCGGTACTCGTGGCCTTCGTGCCGGGGCTGCGGGCGCTGGGCTAGGGCCGGCCACTCCGACCGCGCCGCCCCCGCTCCCGCCCATCTCCGCCCTCCTCCGTTCACTTTCCGGCATCCGGCCGTTGGCCTCGCCGTCCCCGTATGTTGGCGTTCGGGCCCGGGTGTCGGCGAGGATCTGCGTATGCACTCGCCGCCCACCGACTCACCGTCCCGCACGCCCTCCCCACGGGCCGTGGCGCCCGCCGCGCTGGTCCTGGCCGCTGCTTGCGTGGTGCTTCTGCTGCTGGTCGCCTTCTCCTGGGGGCCGCTGATCACGCTCGACGCCGACATCGCACGCGCCACGCACCGCTGGGCCGTCGACGAGCCGGCGCTCACCCGCGTGTTCCGCATCCTGTCGGACTGGGTGTGGGATCCGGCGACGATGCGTCTGCTGTGCCTGGCCGTCGCCGGGTGGCTGGGGTGGCGGCACGCGGCGTGGTGGGCGGCGTTGTGGCTGCTGGTCACCTGCGCGGTGGGCACCGTGCTGCAACAGGGCCTGAAGGCCGCCGTCGACCGTCCGCGTCCGGTCTGGCCCGACCCGGTGGACACCGCCCACTACTCCGCCTTCCCCTCCGGCCACGCCCTGACGGCGACCGTGGTCTGCGGACTGCTGCTCGGCGTGCTCCGCCATCACGGGGCCGGGCCCGTCCTGTGGCGTACGGCGGTCACCGTGGCCGTCGTCTCCGTGGTGGGCGTCGGACTGACCCGGGTGTGGCTGGGCGTCCACTGGCCCTCGGACGTCGTGGGCGGCTGGCTGCTCGGCGCGCTGGTGGTGACACTGGCGGTGGCGGCGTACGGGCGGTGGGTCCGGGCCCCACGGCCCTGACCTCGGGCCGGGGCGGCCCGGACTCGCGGCAGCGGCACGCGACGCCGGCCCGCCCCGAAGCGAGTCCGCCCCGCCCGGGAAGCCAGCACCGCCCCGCCCGGGAAGCCCGGGCCACCTCCGGACCACCCCCGGTCCGCCCCGGACCACCCCGGACCTCCCCGCCCGGGAAGCCCGGACCACCTCCGGACCACCCCCGGTCCGCCCCGGACCACCCCGCCCGGGAAGCCCGGACCACCTCCGGACCACCCCCGGTCCGCCCCGGTCCGCCCCGGACCTCCCCGCCCGGGAAGCCCGGTCCGCCCCGGACCACCCCGGACCACCCCGGTCCGCCCCCGGTCCGCCCGTCAGGCGTTCTTGACGGGTGCGGGGGCGCCCCGAAGGATCAGCCGGTATGACGATCAAAGCCGCGCTCTTCGATTTCTCCGGCACTCTCTTCCGTATCGAGTCCGCCGAGTCCTGGCTGCGGGCGGTGCTGGCGGAGACCGGTATCGCCCTGTCCGAGGGCGAGCTGACGCGTGCGGCACGGGAGCTGGACGCGGTGGGCGCGCTGCCCGGCGGGGGTTTCCCGTCCCGGCCGGTGCCCGGGGAACTGGCCGGGATATGGGACGAACGCGACCGCAGCGCCGCCCTCCACCGGGCCGCCTACACCGGCCTCTCCCGGCAGGTGCCGCTCCCCGATCCCCGGCTGCACGACGCGCTGTACGACCGGCACAGCACACCGGCGGCCTGGACCCCGTACCCCGACGCGCGTGACGTGCTCGCGGCGCTGCGCGAGCGCGGCGTCGCGATCGGCGTGGTCAGCAACATCGGCTGGGACCTGCGCCCGGTCTTCCGCGCGCACGGCCTCGACGCCTACGTCGACACGTACGTGCTGTCGTACGAGCACGGCATCCAGAAGCCCGACGCGCGGCTGTTCGCGACGGCCTGCGCGGCGCTCGGGGCGGACCCCCGGGAGACGGTGATGACCGGGGACGACCGCCGTGCGGACGGTGGCGCGGCGGCGCTGGGCTGCGCGGTGCACTTCGTCGACCATCTCCCCGCGGCCCAGCGTCCGGACGGCCTCCGCCCGCTGCTCGACCTGGCCGGCTGACGAACGGCGCGGCCCCGGTACGCCGGACGCGGCAGCCGGCGCCCGGCGGAATGCCGTAGCGGCCCCCGCACGGCCCGGCCCCGAACCCCCGGCCCGGTTCTCGCACGGTCCGGCCCCGTACCCCCGGCCCGGTTCTCGCGCGGCCCGGCCCCGAACCCCCGGCCCGGTTCTCGCGCGGCCCGGCCCCGAACCCCCGGCCCGGTTCTCGCACGGCCCGGCCCCGAACCCCCGGCCCGGTTCTCGCACGGTCCGGCCCCGTCCCCCCGGCTCAGCTCTCGTACTGCTCGACCTGGGCCGTGGGGCGGGCCCTCGCGTCGTCCGGGTTCTCGCCGAACTCGGTCTTCGCGCGGCGCTGTCGCAGCAGGTCCCAGCACTGGTCGAGGCCGCGTTCCAGTTCGGCGAGCCGGGTGCGCTCGGTGGCGGTGTCGATCGTGCCGGCGGCCACCGCGTCGCGCAGTCGCCGCTCCTCGTCCACCATCGCGGTGATGCTCTCCAGGATGCGGTCCTGGTTGCGGTCCATGTCCGGGCACCTCCTCCAGCCTCTGTGGGGTTTCCTGCCCACCCGCCCACTCCAGGAAGGGTCCGGCTCGACTGCGACAGCGGCAGGAGCAAGGTCGGGGACAAGGGCGGGGACAAGGGCGGGAACAGCGGCGATGCCCCGCCGTCCGCCCTGGACGATCCCCCGCGTCGCCCAGGGCGGACGGCGGCCGGGCGGACCCGCGCAAGGGCTTGGCCCGGACACGTTGAGTATAATTGGCTGGCAGCCAGTCAACGCAGGAGTTACAGCATGTCCCCGCGCAGCGCCTCGGTCAATGAAGAGTTGCGACGACGTTCCCGGGAACGGCTTCTGCAGGCCGCGGTGGAGCTCGTCCGCGAGCGCGGTTTCGAGGCGACGACGCTCACCGACATCGCGGACCGCGCGGGTTCGGCGCGGGGCCTGGTCTCGTACTACTTCCCCGGCAAGCGGCAGCTCCTTCAGTCGGCGGTGCACCGGCTGATGCACCGCACCCTGGAGGAGGCGCTGGAGCGGGAGCCGTGCACCGAGGACGGCCGGGAGCGGATGGCGCGCGCGATCGACGCGATCCTGGGGCTCACCGTGGACCATCCGGTCCTGATGCGCCAGCACATGGCGGGGCTGTTGCAGGCGCAGGGGTTCGTGCAGTGCCCGGAGCAGCAGCGGCTCGCGGAGCTGCTGCGGGAGACCGTCGCCCGGCACGGTTCGCCGGACGCCGCCACCGACTATCCGATGCTGCGGGCGCTGCTGATGGGCGCGGTGTACGCGGCTCTGGTGCCGGGTGCGCCGATGCCGGTCCCGGTGCTGCGGGCGGAGCTGTTCCAGCGCTACCGGCTCGACCTGGCCATGGGCGCCCCGCCGGCTGCCGGAACAGCCGACGGGGTGTGCGACGTGGACCTGTCACGGTTCTTCGCGACCGGCAGCCTCGACGCGGACGAACCGAGCCGTCCGGGCCGGCCGAAGTAACGCGCATCGGTCGTCACCCGAAGCGGTCAAGGCCGGTAGCCGTGATCCAGGTCAGCCGAAGCAGTCACGGTCAGTCGAAGTAGTCCGGCTGTGTCTGGACGTTGAGTTCGTCCAGCCGTACCCGCTTCGCCGGGTCCGTGCGCCGGTCGGTCAGCTTCAGCACGTCGAAGCCCTTGGCGATGTCGTTCGAGTAGATGTAGCCGTTGTAGTAGTACGCCGACCAGGAACCGCCGGTGACCAGGGACTCGGTGCTGATCGGACCGCGCTCGAAGTAGGCGATCTCCTTGGGCTTCGAGGAGTTGGTGAAGTCCCAGACGGAGACGCCGCCCTGGTACCACGCCTGGACCATGAGGTCCTTGCCCTTGACCGGGATCAGCGAGCCGTTGTGGGCGACGCAGTTCTCGGTGTCCGCCTGGTGGCGGGGGATCTTGTAGTAGTTGCGGAAGACGAGTTTGCGCTTGTCGCCCTTGCCGACGATGTCGTAGATGCCGTCGGCGCCGCGGTCCGGGCCGATCCCGGCGTTGCAGGTGGCCGCTCCGCCGCCGCCCAGTTCGTCGGTGAAGACGACCTTGTTCGCCTTCTGGTTGAAGGTCGCCGAGTGCCAGAACGCGAAGTTCACGTTGTCCTGGACCCGGTCGATGACCTTCGGGTGCTCCGGGTCCTTGATGGAGAACAGGATGCCGTCGCCCATGCAGGCGCCCGCGGCGATGTCCTCGGAGGGCAGCACGGTGATGTCGTGGCAGCCGGTGGTCTTGGAGACGCCGGGGTTGGTCGGGGAACCGGGGTTGCCGCCGCCGTCCTCGCCCTCACCGGGGAAGAGCACGGGGAAGCCGACCACCGCGGCCTTCTCCGGGTGGTTGCGCGGCACCTTGATGACGGAGATGCCGTCGTGCGGCGGCTGGCAGTCCGGGAAGGTCGCGCTCGGCGAGTACGAGGAGACGTAGATGTAGACGTATCTGCGCTCGGGCACCAGTGAGTGAGTGTGCGAGCCGCAGGCGGTCTCCACGGCGGCGACGTACTTCGGGTTCCGCTTGTCGCTGATGTCGAAGACCTTCATGCCCTCCCACGAGGACTTCTCGGTGGCGGGCTGCGACGTGCTGCTGCACGAGTCGTCGCTGCGCGAGGAGTCGGTGGACAGGAACAGCAGGTTCCCGGAGACGGAGACGTCGTTCTGCGAACCGGGGCAGAGCACCTGCGCGACGGTCTTCGGCGCCTTCGGGTTGCTGATGTCGAAGATGCGGAAGCCGTCGTAGTTGCCCGCGAAGGCGTACTTGCCCTGGAAGGCGAGGTCCGAGTTGGTGCCCGCGAGGGCGTCCTTCGGGATGTTCGTGAGGTGGGTGATGTTGTCGGAGTGGACGATCTCGTCCTGGCCGGGGATCTCGTCGGCGGCGATCGCCGCCTTCACCTCGGCGGCCTCGCTCTTCGAGACCTCCTCCCGCGCGGCGGGGCCGTCCCCGGGGTCGGGGGTCGCGGCCGCCGGTCCTGCCGTGAGCAGCGCCGCCAGGAGTCCGGCCGCGGCCGCGGCGACTCCCAGACGTCTGCGCCGTGTTCGGGGATCGTTCAACAGGGTCACTGTGCCCTCCCTTGTCTCCGCCCGGTTTCGGACGGTGCACGGACCTCCGAAGTATCGTCTTCATCATGCACAGATCAACAGAGGGCAACGAGCCCGTAATGAAAGTTTTCGATCAACCAAACGCCCGCCCGTGCTAGGACGGTGCCCAGCACGGAAAGAATCGAGAGGTGTCCGTCCACGCAAGGGCCACAGGAGGTCGTTGTGCTCGTTCGCCGTACGTCCCGCGCGTCCCTGCTCATGGCCGCGCTGGCGGCCGCCGTCCTGACCCTGGCGGCCTGCGACTCCGGATCGGACGGCGCCGCGAAGTCCGCCCCGGACAGCGGCCCTTCGGTGATCGCGCCCGGCAGACCGGGCGAGGCGGCCGAGACGCTCTCCGCCGAGGAGGCGGGCAGGCAGCGCTCCGACGACTCGCCCAACTCCGCGGACGTCTCGTACGCGCGGATGATGATCCAGCACCACGCCCAGGCTCTCGAGATGACCGAACTGGTCCCCGACCGCGCCGGGTCGGCGCCGGTGCGGCGGCTGGCCGAACGGATCTCGGCCGCCCAGGGGCCGGAGATCACCGTCATGGAGAGCTGGCTGAAAGCGCACGGCAAGGACACGGACAAGGACACGGAGGAAGGGAGTGACGGGGGCGGCGGTGCCGGGCACCAGCACGACGCCATGCCGGGGATGGCGACCGAGGCGCAGCTGAAGAAGTTGCGGGCCGCGAAGGGCGAGGCGTTCGACGAGCTGTTCCTGAAGCTGATGATCACCCATCACGAAGGGGCGGTCACGATGGCCACCGACGTGAAGGCGCAGGGGAACAACGTCCAGATCGAGGAGATGGCGGACGACGTGATCGCCCAGCAGACGACGGAGATCGGACGCATGCGCGACATGCTCTGACGCGCGGCCCCGACCAGCCCCTGTGTGCTGGTGTCAGCGGCGGGCGTGGCGCGAGGGCAGGAAACCCGCGTCGCGCGCCGCGGCGATCAGGCCGAGTGAGCGGCGGCGGCTGTGGCCGGTCGCGCCCATCACGGCGAGGACGGGATCCAGACCGTCCCGCTGGGCCGCCCGGTACTCCTCGGCGACGAGCCGCCACCCCTCGGTGCCGTGCGGCCAGGCGGGCCTGGCCCGGCGCGCCGGTGCCGTCCGCCGCGGCTTTCCGGAGGGCCCGTCGGCACCGGCGCAGCACGCCTCGAACAGCGGACCCTCCAGCCACTCGGGGAGCAGCGTCAGATCGTCCAGGGAGAGCGGCGGCCGGGCCCGTACGTCCTCGATGGACACCTGTTCCTCGTCGACCACGGCCAGTACGTCGATACGGGCGCCGTCCGCGAAGCCGAGCCGGACGTTGAACCACGACGTGGCGCTCTCGTGCTCCCGCACTTCCCACGCGGGCCATACGGACACCGCACCATCCGGTCGATCACGATCAGAAAGATTCAGAAAGGATGCTTTCAGCACCTGCCGAACGTAACCGCATGATCACACGTGTGCGCTGAGGCACGCATGCCGTGGCCGGGTCCGCACCCCGTCGGCCCACCTGCGTGCCGGTCCCCTCCCCTCCCCCGCCGCCCGGTGCCATGCTGGAACCATCACCGATCTCCTCTGCCCGTTCGGGCGTCGGGAGGGAGTCCGGCCGTGCTCAATGTCGCCGTCGTCGGATCGGGGCCCAGCGGGGTGTACACCGCTCAGGGACTCGTGCAGCAGAGTTCGACACCCGAGGTCCGGGTCGATGTCCTCGACCGGCTGCCGTGCCCGTACGGGCTGGTGCGCTACGGCGTGGCTCCCGACCACGAGAAGATCAAGTCGCTTCAGAACAATCTGCGCACCGTGCTGGAGGACGAGCGGGTCCGGTTCCTCGGCGGCGTGGAGATCGGGCCGGGCGGGCTGCCCGCCGCCCGGCTGCGGGAGCTGTACCACGCGGTCGTCTACTGCGTGGGCGCCGCCACCGACCG
The DNA here is from genome assembly GCF_042732375.1 of Streptomyces sp. NPDC059785. NCBI lineage: Bacteria > Bacillati > Actinomycetota > Actinomycetes > Kitasatosporales > Streptomycetaceae > Streptomyces > Streptomyces sp. NPDC059785. The sequence goes on along the minus strand of NZ_JBHWHV010000060.1, from coordinate 36,134 downwards.
GCACCTCGGCATCCCGGGCGAGGAGCTGCCCGGAAGCTGGTCGGCCACCGAGTTCGTGTCCTGGTACAGCGCCCACCCGGACGCCGCCGCCGACGGCTTCGTGCGCGGCGCGCGCTCGGCCGTGGTCATCGGCGTCGGGAACGTCGCGGTCGACGTGACCCGGATGCTGGCCCGGGGCGCCGCCGAGCTGGGCCTGACCGACATGCCGCAGCCGGCCCTGACCGCGCTCGCGGCGAGCGAGGTGACCGAGGTCCACATGGTGGGCAGACGCGGCCCGTCCCAGGCCCGCTTCACCACCAAGGAACTGCGCGAGCTCGGCGGCCTCCCGGACACTCAAGTCGGCGTACGCGCGGCCGAGTTGGCGCTCGATCCGGCCTATCTCGATCCCTCGGGGCTGCCCGCCGCCGCCCGGCGGAACGTGGAGGTGCTGCGCGGCTGGGCCGCCGCGCCGGCCCCGGACGCGGCCCGCCGGGTCCGGCTGCGCTTCTTCCTGCGCCCGGTCGAACTGCTCGCCTCCGGCGGACGGGTCGGGGCGGTGCGCTTCGAGCGGACGGTGCCCGACGGCGCGGGCGGCGTGCGCGGCACGGGCCAGTACGAGGACATCGCGGCGGAGCTGGTGCTGCGCTCCGTCGGCTATCGCGGAGTGCCGCTGGAGGGGCTGCCGTTCGACGCCGCGCGCGGCACGGTCCCGCATCTGGCGGGGCGGGTGATCAGGGACGGCGCGGTCGCCCCCGGCGAGTACGTGGCGGGCTGGATCAAGCGCGGCCCGACCGGCGTCATCGGCACCAACCGGCCCTGCGCCAAGGAGACGGTCACCTCGCTGCTCGCGGATGCCCCGGCGCTCGTACGGCGGCCGGTGCCCGGGGATCCGCTCGCCGCGCTGCGTGCCACGGGGACGGCGCCCGTGGAGTGGGCGGGCTGGCAGGCGATCGAGCGGGCCGAGGCGGAACTGGGCGCGTCGCTCGGGCGCGGCGTGGTCAAGCTGCCCGACTGGGCCTCACTGCTGGCGGCGGCACGGGCGCAGCGAACGTAGCCCCGCCTTCTTCGGAAGCGCAGCCCAAGCCCAGCCCTTTACGGGGGCGCGCAGCCCCGCCTCCTCCGGGCGCGCAGCCCCGCCTCCTCCGGGCACATAGCCCCGCCTCCTCCGGGCGCGTAGCCCTGTCCCCTCCAGGCGCGTCGTCACACTTCCCGTGGGCATGACACACGGCGGCAACAGTCCCGAAATCAACAAATTGTGCAAGCCCCTTACGGTCTCGTGCTGTCCCCGCCCGACCCCGCCGCCCCTGGAGTGCCCATGGCCGAGAACACACCCGCGCGTCCCGTGGACGAGGTGCATCCCGTGGACGAGGTGCCGCCCCTGCGCCGGCTGGCGGCCTTCGGGCTCCAGCACGTGCTCGCGATGTACGCGGGCGCGGTGGCGGTGCCGCTGATCGTGGGCGGGGCGATGAAGCTGTCGCCCGCCGACCTGGCGTACCTCATCACCGCCGACCTGCTGGTGTGCGGGATCGCGACGCTCATCCAGTGCGTGGGCTGCTGGCGCTTCGGCGTACGCCTGCCGATCATGCAGGGCTGCACCTTCGCCGCCGTGTCACCGATGGTGCTCATCGGGACCACGGGCGGCGGACTGCCCGCGATCTACGGCTCGGTGATCGTCGCGGGGCTCGCGATCATGCTGCTCGCCCCGGTCTTCGGCAAGCTGCTGCGCTTCTTCCCGCCGCTGGTCACCGGCACCGTGATCCTGATCATCGGCGTCTCACTGCTGCCGGTGGCGGGCGACTGGGCCGCGGGCGGCGCCGGCGCCGGGGACTTCGGTGCCCCGCGCAATCTGGCACTGGCCGGCTTCGTGCTGGTCGTAGTGGTGGCGGTGCAGCGGTTCGCGCCGCCCTTCCTCAGCCGGATCGCGGTGCTCGTCGGCATCGCCGTGGGCCTGGCGGTCGCGGTGCCGTTCGGGTTCACCGACTTCGGCGGGGTCCCGGACGCCGACTGGCTCGGCATCAGCACACCGTTCCACTTCGGCGCGCCCACCTTCCACGTCTCCGCCGTCGTCTCGATGCTCGTGGTGGCGCTGGTGACGATGACCGAGACAACCGGTGACCTGATCGCGGTGGGCGAGATGACCGAGCGCCGGGTCCGGCCCCGTACGCTCGCCGACGGCCTGCGCGCCGACGGTTTCTCCACGGTGCTGGGCGGCGTGTTCAACACCTTCCCGTACACGGCGTTCGCGCAGAACGTGGGCCTGGTCGGGATGACGCGGGTGCGCAGCCGCTGGGTGGTCGCCGCCGCGGGCGGCATCCTGGTCCTGCTCGGCCTGGAGCCGAAGCTCGGCGCGGTGGTCGCGGCGATACCGGCCCCGGTGCTCGGCGGCGCGGGCCTGGTGATGTTCGGGACGGTCGCCGCGAGCGGTCTGCGCACCCTGGCCGAGGTGGACTTCAAGGGCAACCACAACCTGACGGTGGTGGCCGTCTCGCTGGCCGTGGGCACCCTGCCGGTGGGCGTGCCCGCCGTCTACGAGAAGTTCCCCGACTGGTTCCGGACGGTGATGAACAGCGGGATCAGCGCGGGCTGTCTGACGGCGATCGTGCTCAACCTGCTCTTCAACCACCTGCCGGGCGGAACGGCACCCGAGACGCCCGCGACCCCTTCGGCCGACGGCCTGTCAGCCGTCGCCGAGCCGGACCGCCTGCCGGGCGGCCGCATCGAGGACCCGGTCGAGAAGCCCGGGGAACAGCGCGTCTAGGTCGTCCTTGCGCAGCCCGTTCATCTTGGCCGTGCCCCGGTAGATCTGCCGGATCACCCCGTTCTCGCGCAGCACCCGGAAGTGGTGCGTGGTCGTGGACTTGGTAACCGGCAGGTCGAACTGCGAACAGGAGAGCTCGTCGCCACCGGCGGCGAGCTCCCGCACGATCCGCAGCCGCATGGGGTCGGCGAGCGCGTGCAGCACCCCCTCCAGACGGATCTCGTCGCCCACGGGGTGCGGGAGATCCCGGGCAGTGCCGGCAGCGCTGGCGGCGGTCGTCACGGCGGCTCCAGTTCCTCGGAGGTGATCCGTCCGGCGACGGGTCGGAATCCGGTCCGTATCCGGTCCGCCGCGCCGCGCACGGGGGCAGCACCTCCGATTGTACGAGACTCATCGTAGTTTGACATCTACCGTATTACGATGCCTATCGTACGAGTCGTCCATCGGTCCCGTGACGATAGGAGTCCGCCGTGAGCGCGCTCTTCGAGCCCTACACCCTGCGCAGCCTGACCATCCCCAACCGGGTCTGGATGCCGCCGATGTGCCAGTACAGCGCCGCACCCGAGGGCCCGCTCACCGGCGCTCCCACGGACTGGCACCTCCAGCACTACGGCGCCCGCGCCGCCGGCGGCACCGGCCTGATCATCGTCGAGGCCACCGCGGTCTCCCCCGAGGGCCGCATCAGCCCGTACGACCTCGGCATCTGGAACGACGCGCAGGTGGAGGCGTTCCGCCGGCTCACCCGCTTCCTGGCCGGCCAGAACACCGTGCCGGCGATCCAGCTCGCGCACGCCGGCCGCAAGGCCTCCACCGACCGCACCTGGACCGGCGGCGCGCCGCTCGGGCCCGACGCGCTCGGCTGGCAGCCGGTCGCGCCCAGCCCGGTGCCGTTCGACGCCGGGCACCCGGTCCCGGCCGAGCTGAGCGTCGCGGAGATCCAGGAGATCGTGGGCCAGTTCGCCGACGCCGCGCGGCGCGCCCTCGACGCCGGTTTCGAGGTCGCCGAGATCCACGGCGCGCACGGCTACCTCGTCCACGAGTTCCTCTCCCCGCACACCAACCACCGTACCGACGCCTACGGCGGCTCCTTCGAGAACCGGATCCGGTTCGCGCTCGAGGTCACCGACGCCGTGCGGGAGGTCTGGCCCGAGGACAAGCCGCTGTTCTTCCGCGTCTCCGCCACCGACTGGCTGGAGGAGGGCGGCTGGAGCCCCGACGACACCGTCCGCCTCGCGGGACTGCTGGAGGAGCACGGCGTCGACCTGCTCGACGTCTCCACCGGCGGCAACGCCCCCGGCGTCCGCATCCCCGTCGGCGCCGGCTACCAGGTGCCCTTCGCCGCCCGGGTGAAGAACGAGACCACGCTGCCCGTCGCCGCCGTCGGCCTCATCACCGGGACCGAGCAGGCCGAAAAGATCCTCGCCAACGGCGAGGCGGACGCCGTGCTCGTGGGCCGCGAGCTGCTGCGCAACCCTTCCTTCGCCCGCCACGCCGCCCGCGAACTCGGCGCCGACGTGCACGTACCGGACCAGTACCACCGCTCCGTCTGAAGCCGGCGGAAGGGGCGGGACCGGCAAAAGCGGCCTTAAGGAGGCCCGGGCACCCCGCCCGCGCCTCCCGGCCGCCGCCGCGGCACAGACGTGCGGAACAATCGGCTGCGTGCCGGACTATCCCTCGATCGCCGCGCTGGACGACCTGCTCGCCGAGATGCGAGTGGGGCAGGCGCGGCTGCGCCAGCTCGGTATGGTCCGGGGCGAGTTGCGGCGGGCGCTGGAGCGGGGCGGACTGCCCGTGGCCGCGCGGCGCAGTCTGCGGCGGCTGCTGGAGCGGGAGTCGCTGAAGACGTATCTGCGACTGGCCGAGTCCGGTGCGCTGCGCGAGCGCGAGGTGCGCGGCGGCCACCCGCCCACCTCGCAGGCCACCAACGCCGCCCGGCACCGCTGCCTGCACCTGCTGCGCACCGCGTACGGGCTGCCCGAGCTGCGGCTGGGCGGCGGCGGCCGGATACCGCTGCGGCCCACCCCCGACCACAGCACCCTGACCACCCTGCGCCGCCGGCTCGACCAGGACCTCGCCACCGTCATGTCACCGGCCCGCACCCGGCTGACCGCCGTGCTCGCCCTGGTCCTGGACGCGGCCCCGCGTGCCGGGGAACTGACCGCCCTGCGCCTGGACCACTTCGCTCCCGGCCACAGGGCGGTGCTCGTCCGGCGGCGCCCGCAGAACGGGACCCCCGACGCCGCCGACGCGGACGAGGAGTGGTTCCCCCTCTCCCCCCTCACCCGGGCCGCCCTGGACCGCTGGCTCGCCGTCCGCGCCGACCTGGTCGCCCGCGCCCACGGCACCAGCCGCCTGTGGGTCAGTCTGTTCGTCAACCACGACGGCACCCGCCACCTGAGCGGCCAGGCCGTCCTGCGCCCGCCCGGCCTCCCCCTGGAGGAGAAGGGACTCCTCCTCAGCTACCGCCGCGGACGCGCCCGCTACGACCTGATCACCCTCCTCCCGCCCAAGCTCGAACAGCTGCGCCGCGCCGTCCTCGACCACACCCCGCCCACCCCCCTCACCGGCATCGATCACTGAGCGTTGCCCTGAGGGCCTGTTATTACTGGTTCAACCACTGACGTGATCACCGGCGCGACGGCAGCGTGACCACGGCTGCGGGCGGGTCACGGGCCGCGAAAGTGGAGCCCCGGTGTACTGCGGGAAGACCGTGCGTTTGCAGCGGCTGTCGGTCTTCCGCAGTCCGCGATCTTGAGGCCGGGACGGACCCCGCCGTGGCTACGCTCCCCCGGACGGATCCGATGGGAGCGGCAGCGGCCGCTCCGTGGCGGGATGGCTCACAGTGCGTACGCAGCGGCAGGCATCGGGCGGCAACGGCCAAGCCGGGAACGGCAGGACCGGTACGGACGGCGGGGGCGCGAAGAGCGGTCCCCTGCCCGGGCGCCCGGCCCCGGTGGTCCACCAGGACGACATGGCCGCGCGTCCCCCGTCCCCGTCCGCCGCGTCCGGGATGACGCCGCAGGCGCTGCTGGCCTTGCAGCGCACCGCGGGCAACGCGGCCGCGGCCCAGGCGCTGCAACGGCGGCCCGCGGTCGAGGGCGTGACGCGGTCGCCGCGCACGCCCCGCTCCGCCGGCACCCCGCTGTCCGCGATCACCGAGGGCGACGAGACCGAGAACTCGACGCCGACGGCGCCGCCCCGGGCGGTACGGGGCACCGGCGCCACCGGGCTGTCCGCCCCGCTGTCCGTGATCCACGAGGACGAGGAGACGGAACAGGCCGACGGGAGCGCGCGGTCCGAGGAGGCCGCCAAGGCAGGCGGGACCGGCCGGAAGGCGGCGACCGACCGGCCGGACCGGGTCCCCCGTACGCCCCGTTCCCGCCGCCCCGGCGGCAGCCGCCCCGGGCCGTCCGGCGCGCCCGCCGTCGCCGCCCCGATCGGACTGCCGCCCTATCTGCGGGACTTGCGGGCGCCCGGCCTGTCCACCGCGTACCGGCCGACCGGGCACGAGTTCGTCGCCACCACCCTGTCCACGGTCGTCGGGCGCACGGACGGCACGGTCGCCGAGATCGTCGCGGACCTGGCGGGCCGCCCGGAGACCTTCTACGGACAGGGCCGCTCCTTCGCCGTCCAGGGGGCCGAGGGCCGGGGCTGGTACGACGTCACCGTGACCGTCTCCCGGGGCAGCGGGGACCGGCCGGAGACGTTCGTCGCCCCCGAGACCGTGCAGGCGCAGGCGAAGGCGGCCGAGAAGCAGCAGGCCATCGCCGCGTTCCTGGCCGAGCGGGAGGCCGCGGCGGGCAAGGGGAAGGGCAGGGCCAGGGCGGAGACCTCGGGGACGGACGGCGCCGCGCCCGCCCCCGCGCCCGATCCCCGGCTGGCCGAGGGCGCCGACACCAAGGTCGACATGCAGCACAACACCTCCGCCGTGGTGAGCCACACCGCCGCCGCCTCATCCAGCGCGGGTGTCAACTTCACGGCGTTCGGCCTGGCACCCGTCGTGCCCGGTGTGTGGCTCGGCGGCGCGGTGATGGCCAACGCCCAGCCGTTCCAGTCGTCCTCGGACTCCCGGGTGCAGAAGACGGTGTCGGAGCCGCGCGTGCTGCGCAGCGACAAGGGCTCTGTGGAGATGCTGCGCCGGGTGCGCTACGGCGTACGGATCCAGCGGCTGGACGAGGCGCCGCAGGACTTCGGCGCGGAGGGCACGCTGACGATGCGGGTGCCGACCGAGCACCTGGTGCCCGTCACCGCCGCGACCCCGGCGCCGGGCCGGCTGTCCCCGCTGAACCGGCGGGCCGCCCGCGGCGTACGCCTCGCCGACTCGCTCGCCCCGGTGGCGCTGGACGACTCCGGTGCTCCGCACCCGGGCGGCGGCGGGCTGTTCGACACGGTCCGCTCCGTACTGCACCCGTCGCTGACCTCCCGCGGCGCGCCCGGGCGGGCCCGGCTGTACGACGCCACGTCCAGCGCGACCGTCCTGGAGGACCTGCCCCGCCTGCTGAACGGCTGGGTGATGGGCGAGGACCTCACCGCCAAGGACGGCAGCATCACCGGCACCTACCGGATGCGCGCCGATCTGACCGCGCTGACGCCCGCGTGGTCGATCGGCAAGACCCAGTTGCGCACCCACCAGCAGACCCAGCACTCGGTGGCGAACACGGCGGCCAAGGGGCGTGCCGTGACGGCCGGCGCGGGCCCGGCGGCGGGCTTCGGCGTGCTGGGCAGCGCCGCGGCCGTACGGGGCACGGTGATGCCGACGGCGGGCGCCCGCAAGGCACGCTTCACCGTGGCCGAGCAGACGGTGTCGAGCCGGCAGGGCGCCGAGGTGCGCGGCGACAAGGTGCTCTACTTCGGCACGGTGCGGTTCAGCGTCGAGGGGACCGGGCCGCTCTCCCCCGCCATGAAGGTGCGGGCCGGGACCCGCAGCGCCCGGCACACCATGGACGTGTGGGTCAGCCTGCGGGCCGACGAGGCGGCGTCGCTCGGTCTGGAGCTGCCCGAGGGCGTGACGGCGGGACCGATGGTCAGCCGGCCCGCGGGGGCCGACGACAAGGACAAGGGCGAGGGCAGGGAGCGCGAACTCGCGCCCGGCGAGTCGGAGGCGGAGTCCAGCACCCGCAAGACAGCGGACACCGAGCGGCACCTGCCGTTCGGCGCGATGGGTTCGAACGTGGCGATCAGCCAGCTCGACACCGCTCCCCTGCTGTCCGGCATCGAGCGGCTCTTCGCGAGCGACCCGCGGCTGGCCGGCTATCTGCCCGGGTTCGGCGCCGCCACGACCCGGACGGGGGCCGAGGCGAGCGCCGAGGACGCCGAGGTGCAGCGGCGCAACTACCGCGAGCTGGTCGCCGTGCTGTCGGAGACCAACCTGCGGGTGAACAAGGACCAGTTGATGTCCTCGGGCATCCGGGTGCGGATGCGGCGCAAGAGCCGCTGGCACGCGCACGACGTGCAGATCCGGGTCGTCGGCGCGTTCCGCGAGACGGGCTATCTCGGCGAGACCAGGGACTGGCTGGTGCGCAGCCACTCCGGTGTCACCGGCAACGTGCAGAGCGGGCGCTCCAGTTCGCGTTCGGTGGGCGGGCTCGCGCTCGGCCAGTTCCGGCTGATCCCCGGCGCCCTGTCGGCCTCGCTGCGCGGCGAGCGGACCTACCAGTCCTCCCGGCGCAACCAGGCGGGCCCCACCACGCGCTCCGACGTCCTCACCAACGGCGGCGAGACCACGAGCACCTTCGGCGGCGCGCTCCGGCTCGACGTGGACGTCACCATGACCACCCGGGAGCGCAAGGCCAAGCGGTCCCTCACCCCGGGCGGTCCGGGCCGTGACGTGCCCGAGGCCGAGCACATCGCGTCCTCGGCGGACACCGCGGACCTGGCGCTGGAGGAGCAGGACGTACGGCTGCTCACGCCGACCGGGTTCACACTGGACACGGCCGCGAAGGACCGGCTCGACGCGCGTACCCGCCGGCGTACCGCCGGGGCGGGCCCCGCGCAGCGGCAGTTCCAGGCGGCGGGCATCGGCGACCTGTCGGCCATGACGCCCCAGCACCTCGCCCGCCCGGTGGTCCGCGACTGGTCCCTGGTGGAGACCGTCGGCGACGGCGCGCCGATCCGTGAGCTCGCCTTCCAGCTGCTCGGGCGGGCCGCGGCCCGCGACCGCAACCTGCGCTCGGACCCGGCGCTGGCGACCGAGGGACTCGCCCCGCGGCTCGCCGTCGAGGAGCGCTTCAGCCCGCAGGCGGTGACGGCCGCGCTGCGGCAGGCGGTGTCGTCGGGCTGGGTGGTCAAGGACCTGCGTCATCCGCGCCGGCTCGCCGGGCTGAACGGCGCGGTCGGCACCCGGTTCGCGCTCGCGGGCGCCAGCGTGATCGCCTCGGGCACCGGCCCTGGCACGGAGACGTTCATCCTCGGCGGCCATCAGGCCACCGGGCAGGAGGGCAAGGGCGTCAGCACCTCCGTGCAGGGCGGCATGCTGGGCTCCGAGAACGGCCCGGAGTGGCGGCTCGGCCAGGGTGTCTCGGCGAGCCGGAACCTGAGCAGCGGCGCCGCCACGGCGACCACGCTGAGCGGCACCGTCGAGCGCAACGCCCACACCCCGCGCAAGCGCCCCCTCTACCTGGTCCAGTGTGACCTGGTGGTGCGGATGGTCGCCGAGGTCAAGGTCACCGGCGGCGGCCCGTACGTGGTGACGGGCGAGCGCACGCTGCCCGCGGCGGCCGCGGTCTGGCTCACCGCGGAGCAGGTGCGGGCCGCGCGGCTGAGGCTGCCCGAGTCGGTGGCGAAGACCGCGCCGCTGCCGGAGCGCAAGGCGCCGGAGGCGGAGAAGGCCAAGGCCACGGAGAAGGCCGCGGTCCAGGACGGCGGCACCGGCGCCTCCACCTCGGCGTCCGGTGCGCCCGCGCCCGGTCCGTCGCTGGCGCGGCAACTGCCGCTGGGGTTCGGCATGATCGAGGAACTGCCCGACTTCGTGCCGCTGCTCGAACGGTTCCGGGGACGGATCGGGGAGCGCGACCGTGCCCTGTCCGACGCGCTGCTGCCCAGGCGGCAGCTGGCCGACCGCAACGACAACGTGCAGCGGCTGATGCGCGTCCTGGACCGGGACGGATCGGCCGGACTGCTCTCCGGCGCGATGGACGGCGGTGTGACGGTCGAGCTGTTCCACGGCCGCAGGACGCCGTACTGGGCGGTGTTCCGGGTGAACCGCACCGGGCCCGGCACCTCCGAGGGCGAGGCGGACGACGGGCGCGACATGGAGTACATCACCTCCGCCGCGGCCCAGCGCGCGTCGAGCCGCGAGTCCACCGACTCGCGTGCCCTCGAAGGCACCTTCGCGGGGGCCGGCAAGCCCGACGGGGGCGCCGGTCAGCTCAAGAACGTCGGCGGGGTCGCCGGTGCGGGTGTCGGCAAGAGCGACTCGGTCAAGAACGCCGACGTCAGCCGGGGACAGCTCGGCATGAAGACGGTCGCCGAGGCCGCCACCGCCCGCTCGGTGCGGCTGCGGCTGCCCGTCGAGGCGACGCTCGAACTGCACTCGGCGGACGGCGTGGTGGCCCGCGCCGTCCTCGCCGACCAGTCCCTGGTCCACCGCATCCTGGTGAAGGACGCCGAGGCGCTGTCGCGGCTTCAGCCGGTGCCGCGGGCCCAGCAGGGGCAGTCGTATCTGCGGCGCGACGACGCCGAGGCGAACCGGCTCGGGCCCTGGCACGCCCGCGGTCTGCGGCTGCCGATGGAGGCGCAGGTCAACGGGTTCAGCGGGGCGCCGGACGTGCGGCGGGTGATCGACGACACGGTGCGCGCGGCCCAGGGCGGCGACCGCTTCCGCAAGGCCGGCGAGACCGCCGCGTACACGCAGCGCGAGGCGGTGTCCACGGAGTGGCTCCTGTCGGCGCTGCCCCTGCTGACGGCGGCCGGCGCGGACCTGCCGGTGGTGCACGCCTCCGGGGCGCGGGGGCAGGACCTGCGGACGTCGCTGCACGCCAGGCTGCGCGGCGGCCGGGTGCTGGGCGCCGGGGACAAGATGACCTTCGAGACGGTGGCGCAGAGCGGTCTGGACGGGCTGCGGCCCACCGGCACCGACCACCAGCAGGCGGCCGAGCACTCCAGGACGGCGCGTGGCCTCGGCGGCGCGGGCGTGCTGAACGCCGACGAGTTCCGGATGAACCAGCTGCTGGCCAACGCGGACTCGGTCGGGGGTGCCACCGACACGGCGGTCAACGCGTCCGGTTCGATGCCGCTGCACAAGCCGAAGGCGCAGTCCGTCCTGGTGCAGTTCACCCTGGACGTGCGGGTGGTGGCCCGGGTGCGCGACCGCGGGCGCTCCCGCGACTCGTCCGTCGCGGTGCGGGACCTCACGCTGCCGGTGCCCGTGGTGGTGCGGATGCCGGCCCCCGCCGTACGCGCGCTGCTCGCCGACCCGGACAACGCGGCGAAGCTCCAGGACCCGGACGGGCGGCTCGCCCCGGCGCCGCCTGCCCCGTAGATCGCGCCGGGGCTAGGTGTATTGACCCGCGAGGTTGTTGACGCGGGTCAATACACCTAGGACGCGCCCCGTTCCGGCTCCCGGTCGCCGATCACGGCCGGGAGTTCGGCCCTGCGCCGGATGCCGAGCTTGCGGTAGGCGCTGGTGAGGTGGGTCTCCACGGTGCGGCGGGCCAGGTGCAGCAGGTCCGCTATCTCGACGTTGGTGCGGCCGTCGGCGGCGAGGGCCGCGATCCGGCGTTCGCTGCCGGTCAGTGCCTGCCAGCCGGTGAGCGCCGTGGTTCCGCCGCGCGGGCGGCCCTCGCTCAGCGCCTCCTCGGCCAGGGTGCGCAGCCGCAGCGCGCCCAGCGGCTCGGCGTGTTCGACCGCCTCGCGCAGTACGTGGCGGGCCCTGCCGCGCTCGCCCGCCGCGGCGAGCTGCCGTCCCTGGGCGATCAGGGCCGGTATCAGCTCGGTCTCCGCTCCGTCGTCCCGCAGCAGCGCCACGGCCTCCTCGGCGAGTTCGAGGCCGCGTCTGCCGCCGGTGGCGGTGGCCACCGCGCGCAGCGCCCGGCCGATGTACCGGGGGGTGTCCCACACCCGGGCGAGCCGCAACTCCTCCTGGGCCAGGGCGAGCGCCTCCAGGGGGCGGCCCAGCGCGCTGTGGCAGTCGGCCGCCGCGGACCGCCACGGGGTGACGACCGGGCTCAACACGTCCCGGGCGGTCTGCCGGCGGCCGCACTCCAGGAAGTCGTCGAGCGCGCCCGCCCGGTCGCCGGTGGCGGCGCGCAGCACGCCGCGCGCGTACAGGAACCGGTTGAGCTCCCAGCCGTCGTAGGCGTCGCGCAGGTCGAAGCGTTCGGCGAGCCGGACCGCCTCGGCGGTGCGGCCGGTCTCGACCAGGGCGACGACGGCGTGCGCGTGCCGGTTGGAGGGTCCCGGCCTGCGCGGTCCGGTCCCGGTGGGCTGCCACACGCGGGTGTCGGCGAGAAGTTCGGCGTACCGGCCGCACATGGCGGCGGTGTCCGCGCGTACGTCGAGCAGGGCCAGGTGCATGGGGTGCAGCAGGGACGGGCGCTGGCCCGCCAGGCCCCGGCGGACCAGCCGTTCGGCCTCGGCCGGTTCGTCGGCCCACTGGGCGACGGCGGCGGCGGTGCCCAGCAGGAAGGGTTCGGCGAGCGGGTCGTGCGGTTCGCCGAACAGCGCCCGGATGCGGGTCATCGCGGTGTCCGCGGAGATGACGCCGGCCGTGGAGTCGTGCCGCACCAGCAGCGCCTGCCCGGCCGCGCCGACGCGCTCGGGCGACCGCTCGGCTGCGGTGCGCAGCCAGTGGTAGGTCTCCTGGCGGATCCCCGGGTCGTGGTCGGACAGCAGCGCCGAGGCGGTCTGGAGGACGCGGATCAGGTCCGGATGGCCCGTCAGGTGCTCGTCGAGGCGCCGCAGTACGTCGACGGCGGCGCGGGTCTCGCCGCGCCGGGCGAGGGCGGTCGCCAGGGCGACGGCCGCGCGGACCCGGTCGCGGGGCAGGGCCGGCAGCCGGGTGGCCTCGGCGAGCCGGGGTATCCCGGCGGACGCCCTGGCGGCGGCGAACTCCAGGGAACCCAGCTCGGTGAGGACCGTGGCCCGGCGGGCCGGGGTCAGCGGCTCGTCCAGGACGCGGCGCAGGTATGACACGGCGTCGTCGGTCCTGTCGTGCCGGACCGCCACGGCGGCGGCGTCCACCAGGGCGCCGCTGGCCCACGGTTCGCCTATCTCCGGTGCCCGCAGCAGTTGCCCGGCCACGGCCTCGGCGCGCTCGCCGCGGCGCAGCAGCACCTCGGCGGCCGTCCGGTGGGCGGCCTGCCGCCGGGCGCTCGACCAGCCGCTGAGCACCACGTCGCGCAGCAGCGGGTGGGCGTAGTGCGGCCGGCCGTCCGGGTCGGGGCGCAGCAGGCCCAGGGTGGTCATCGCGGTGAGCCAGCCGCGGACCCGGACGGGGTCCGCGCCGGCCACCTGGGCGACGAGGTCGGCGAGCGCGGTGTCCCGGCCGTCGTCCGGGGCGGCACCGTCCAGCGTCGCGAAGGCGCGGGCGACCCCGGCCGTCGCGGCTCCGGCGCTCTCCAGCCACCACGCGACGGCGGCCGGGTAGGCGCCCGGGTACAGCGCCGCGCCGGTGTCGGGCACCGGCGCGGGCCGCGCGGCCCCGGAGTCTGTGGACCGCAGGTCGTCGAGGAGCGCGCGCAGCAGCAGCGGACTGCCCGCACCGGCCCGTACGCAGGCGTCCGCCCAGTCGGCGGGCGCGGCGGGGCGCGCGGCGGAGACGATCTCCGTCGCGGCGGCGGTGCTCAGCGGCGCGAGGGTGTGGGTGCGCACGAGGGTGGGCGAGAGCGAGTGCGCCAGTCCGGCCGGGGGCTGCCCGATGTCGTACTGGCTGCGCTCGGTCGCCACCAGCAGCACCGGTAATCGGTCGATCCGCCGGACGGTCTCGACCAGCCAGCGGCGCGAGGGCTCGTCGGCGAAGTGCACGTCGTCCACGGCCACCAGCAGGGGGCCCTCGTCGGCGTACGCGCGCAGCCGCTGCCACAGCGTCGCCGCGTACGCCCGGGCGCGCGGGGCCCCGGCCTCGTCACCGCCGTCGTCGCCGTCCGGGAACGGCTCGATGTCACCGGTCGGTCCGGGCGCGCAGGACAGCAGCCGGTGGGCCGCGGCGAACGGCACGGTCAGCTCGTCCGGCGAGCAGCGGGCGCGCAGCACCAGGGTGCCGCGCGCCTCGGCCTGTGCGGCGACGGCCTCCAGCAGGGCGGTGCGGCCCGTGCCGGTGGCGCCTTGGAGCAGCAGCAGACGGCCGGTGCCGGACCGGGCGCGGTCCGCCTCCGCGGCCGCCAGCTCCAGGGCCCCACCGCGTTCCCGCAGCGGTCCGAGTCCGCCCATCGCTTCCTCCTGTCGCAGACTGCCCGTGATCCATCTCGTGGTACGTCTCGTGGTCCTCCACGATTGCGCGCCCCACACCCGGCACTGAAGTCTGGGATGTGCACGTCGGCCACTGGCGTCGCAGCGGCAACCAGCGCGTGGACTCGGGAGAAACGGTTGCGTTCATTACGGACCACAGACGCAGGCGTGTCACACCGGCCCACCGAGACCGGTTCCGCCGATTCGGGCCCTCACATATCCGTGGTCGTCCAGGCACCGGACCCGATATCCCGGGCGGGGGTGCGCAGTCAGCTCGCCCAGCACCCGGTCATCGACCTGCTGGACGGGTCGGAGGCGGGGCCCGGTTCCGTCGTCGTACTGATCAGTGAGATGCCGGACGAGACCGTGCTGTCGCGGCTGCGCCGGCTGGTGCGCAGCGACGGCGCGCGGGCCGTCCTGGTGGCGGGCGCGATCCGCGAGGCGGAGCTGCTCGAGGTCATAGAGTGCGGGGTCGGCGCGATCGTCTGGCGTCACGAGGCCACCGCCCACCGGCTGGTGCAGGCCGTGCTCGCGGCCTCGCGGGGCGACGGCGACCTCCCCTCCGACCTGCTCGGACGGCTGATCACGCAGGTGGGTTCGTTGCAGCGGACGGCGTCCGGACGCACCGGGGCGCCCTCCTCGGGGCTGCTGCCGCGCGAGGTCGACGTGCTGCGGCTGGTGGCGGACGGGCTCGACACGGGAGAGATAGCGAGCAAGCTGTCGTACTCCGAACGCACCGTCAAGAACGTGATGCACGGCCTGACCACACGGCTGCATCTGCGCAACCGGGCCCACGCCGTGGCCTACGCGCTGCGCGAGGGCTACATCTGACCGGGCCCGCGATCGGGCCCGTGTTCACACCCTGTTGTCCGATCATGATTTTCGCCATGTCCCCGACCGGCCGTACCCTGGTGCACCCGTACACGGCGGCAGCGGCCGCACAGCCAACGACACAGCCAGGGCAGGGAGCACGGCAGTGATCCACGAGGTGGACGAGGTCCTCAAGAAGCTGCTCGGCGACGGCGCGCTGGCGGGTTCCGGCATCGACGTCGCGTTCGACGCGCCGACGCGCGACTGGGCGGCGCGGCGCAACTCGCCCACCGTGAACGCCTATCTGTACGACATCCGCGAGGACGTCTCCCGGCGCGAGCGCGGCACGATGGCCGTGAAGGACGAGCGGGGCCTGGTGGTCCGCCGCCGGCAGCCGCCGCGCTGGTTCCGGCTCTCCTATCTGGTGACGGCCTGGACCAAGCAGCCGCAGGACGAACACCGGCTGCTGTCGGCGGTGCTCGCCACGCTGCTGCCCCGCGAGATCCTGCCCGCCGACGAACTGCCGGGTGCGCTGGGCGCGCTGGGCCTGTCCGTGCCGCTGACCGTGGCGAGCCTGCAGACCGAGGCGCGTTCCCTGGCCGAGATCTGGTCCGCGCTGGGCGGTGAGCTGAAGCCGTCGCTCGACGTCGTGGTGACGGCGCCGTTCCCGGCGTTCCCCGAGTACGACGCCGGGCCGCCGGTCACCGAGGGTGCGGGCGTGCGGGTGCGCGGCATCGACGGCAGCCTGGAGGGCTCGCCCGAGCGGCACCACCGTCCGCACCACCTGGCCGCCGCGGGCTCCGGCTCCGCCGGCTCGGACTCCGGCTCGGGCTCGGGCTCGGGCTCGGGCTCCCGCGAGGAGAGCGCCGAGTGACCGTCCCGACCTCAGCGACGGCCGGCCCGGACGCCGCACCGG
Organism: Streptomyces sp. NPDC059785; assembly: GCF_042732375.1. Taxonomy (NCBI): domain Bacteria; kingdom Bacillati; phylum Actinomycetota; class Actinomycetes; order Kitasatosporales; family Streptomycetaceae; genus Streptomyces; species Streptomyces sp. NPDC059785. The sequence goes on along the minus strand of NZ_JBHWHV010000060.1, from coordinate 20,286 downwards.
CCTGGGACCCCGCCGACGCGCTGCTCGCCCCGCTGGCCCGGCTCCGTGACCGGGTCGCGCTGCTCGTCGAGCACCGCAGCGCCGCCGACCCCACGGCCGCCGACCCGCTGCGCGGCCTGTACCTGTCCGAGGACGCCGTACGACGGCTGCTCGCGCCCGCCGGGCAGGACCCGGAGGGCGCCGGCTGGGACCCCGAACGGGACACGGCGCCCGGCGACCGGCTGGCCGTGCTCGCCGCCCGGCTCGGGCTGACCGCGCTCGACGTCCGGATCCTGCTCATCGCCCTCGCGCCCGACCTGGACCGCTCCTTCGAGCCGCTGTACGGCTACCTGAACGACGACGTCAGCCGCCGCCGCGCCACCACCGCGCTCGCCCTCGACCTGTGCGGTCTGCCCGCGCACCGGCCTCAGGCGCGGGCCAGGTTCCATCCGTCCGCCCCGCTGTGCGCGTACGGGCTGATCGTGGTCGAGGAGTCCGAACGGCCCTTCCTCAGCCGCTCGTTGCGCGTCCCCGACCGGCTGATCGCCCATCTGCTGGGCGACGAGACACCGGACGCCGCGCTTGCCGGGCACGTGCGCCCGGTCCCGGTACCGGCCCAGGACGGCCCGTACGACGAGGAGTTCACCCGCCGGCTCGCCGCCCGGCTGGCCGCCGCGCCGCTCACCGCCTACCTCCGGGAGCACCGGGCCGGGGACGGCCTGGCCTGCGCGGCCGCCGCGCTGCTCCGGGCGGGCCGGGAGGCGCTGCACTTCGCGCCGGACGGTCCGCCGGCCGAGCAGCCCGTGGCGGAACTGCTGCGCGAGGCCCGGCTGCGCGACTCGGCGATCGTGGTCTCCCCGCTGCCGGAGGAGCCGGCCCCGCTGCTGCGGGCGCTCGCGGCGGCCGACGTCACCGTCCTGTTCACCGGTTCCCGGCCGTACGACCCGCACTGGTACGACCACGGCGACCCGCTCGTCCTCGACGCGCCCCGGCTGCGGTCCGGCGCGGTGGACGCGTGGGCGGCGGCGCTCGGCACCGACGGCGCGGGCGACGGTACGGGCATCGGTACGGGCGACGCCGCGCAGCCGCCGGACGCGCCCGGCTTCGACCTCGCGCCCGTCGTCGCCCCGTACCGGCTCGGCGGTGACCGCATCCTGCGCGCGGCGCGGGCCGCGCGGCACCTCGCCGCGTTCGACGGGACCGAGCTGACCGCCGCCCATCTGCGGCTCGCCGCAAGGCAGCAGTCCGCCTCGGGCCTGGAGCGGCACGCCCGCCGGATCCGCCCCGACGTCGACTGGCGGGACCTCGTACTGCCGGACAAGCCGCTGGTGCAGCTGCACGAACTGGCCCTGCGCGCCCGCCACCGCGACCAGGTGCTCGGCGACTGGCGGCTGAGCGCGGGCGGCGGCCGGGGCCGCGGTGTCCTCGGGCTCTTCGCGGGCGAGTCCGGCACCGGCAAGACCCTCTCCGCGGAGGTCGTCGCCGCCGAACTCGGCCTGGACCTCTACGTGGTGCAGCTCTCCTCGATCGTCGACAAGTACGTCGGCGAGACCGAGAAGAACCTGGAGCGGATCTTCACCGAGGCCGACCGTACCGACGCCGTCCTGCTCTTCGACGAGGCCGACGCCGTGTTCGGCAAGCGGTCCGAGGTCAAGGACTCGCACGACCGGTACGCCAACATGGAGAGCGCGTACCTGCTCCAGCGCCTTGAGTCCTTCGACGGCATCGCGCTGCTCACCACCAACCTGCGCGCCAACATCGACGAGGCGTTCACCCGCCGGCTCGATCTGGTGGTGGACTTCCCGTTCCCCGACGCCGAGCAGCGCCTCGCCCTGTGGCGGCACAGTCTCGCGCACGTGCCGTGCGTGGACGGGATCGACGCGAAGGCGGTCGCGCACGGCTTCGAGCTGGCGGGCGGTTCGATCCGCAGCGCCGTGGTCACCGCCGCCTACACGGCCGCGGGCCGCGGCGAACCCGTCACCGCGGCCGACCTGGCGGAGGGGGCCCGCCGCGAGTACCGCAAGGCGGGCCGACTGGTGCCGGGCGAGGGCACCTGGTAGCGCCTTCCCGCCCGGTCACCGGGCGGGAAGGCACCGGGGGTGCTCGCTACTCCACTCGCCACTTCTGGTTGGGCGTGCCCGCGCAGGTCCACAGCTGGAGCTTGGTCCCGTTGCCGGTGCCGTTGTCCTTGGCGTCCACGCACTTGTCGGCCTGCGGGTTCACCAGGTCACCGGCCTGGCTCAGGACGAACTGCTGGGCCGGGTTGCCGCTGCACCGGGCGAGCTGGATGGCGGCGCCGTCCTCCTTGGAGCCCCACGCCACGTCCATGCACATGCCCATCGAGCGGACGGTGCCGTCGTCGCGGAAGTCCCACTTCTGGTTGGCGCGGTTCTTGCAGTCGAGGATCTGGAGCTTGGTGCCGTCCTTGGCCTTGCCGTCGGTGAGACCGGTGACGTCGATGCACCGGTCCGAGCCCTGGCCGATGATCCAGTCGCCCACCAGGGTGGTCGTGGACTTCTTGGGCTCAGGCTCCGTGTCGCCGCCTCCGCCACCGGTGGAGGGCTTCTCCTCGGATCCCGACCCGGCCGATCCCGAGCCGCCGGAGCCGCCGCCGTTGTCCTGCTCCTGGGCCTCCTGGCTCGGCGCGCTCGCCGCCACCGACGGTACGGGCACCTCCAGGCTCGGGGAGGCGCTCGGCGGCAGGGTGCTGACACCGGCCTGTTCGAGCTTCTCGGTGGCGAGGCTGCGGACCTGCGGCTTGTAGGCGAGCCAGAGCATCAGGAACGTGATCGCCAGCGCCATGCAGATGCCCATGCAGGTGGCGAGCCAGCGCGGCAGGAACCCGCGCTGCACGTAAGTGCCGTCGACCGGCTGCGGGTTGGCGCCCGAGCGCTGGATGGCGAGGGTGTAGGGCCGCTGCTCCTTGGAGCCGAACCAGATGATCTGCCGCGGCTTGAGCGTCGCCTTCACGAAGGCGGCGCGTCCCGGCTCGATCTGCACATTGCTCGGATGGATGTCGTAGGAGAGCTGGTCGCCGTTGTCGCTGCCGCTGATCGACGCCGTGAGCCTGGTGTTGCCCAGGTTGTCGACGGCCAGCTTCGGCTTGCCCCGGAACCTGCCCTTCACGGTCGGCGGCACGAGCTCCGCGCGCACCTCCGTGAACGGGGTGATCGTCAGGTTCCCCTCGGGCACCGTCGTCGCGTCCGGCTGCTCGGTCGGCGTGATCCGCACGGCGTACGGATTCGGCCCGGCCGTCGCGTCGGGGCTGCGCGGCGGGGAGAAGGTCAGCTCCACCGTGCCCGTCGTCCCGGGGTACAGCCGCAGGGTCTGCGGCTCCACGGTGGTCCAGGGGGCCACGTCACCGACCGGCTCGAAACGGTACTCGTCCACCACATCGCCGGTGTTCCGCAACCGCAGCCGCACTCTGGTGCTGCCACCCGGGTCCACAGTGCTGGAGGCCGGCTCCAGAGAAGTCCATAGGCTCACACGGGGACGGTAAGCGGGGCACCGCCGCGCCGTCTGCAAGCGTACGGGCACGCCTGGTTGCCCCGACAGACACCTCGTCTGCCCGGGTACACCGCCCGGCACGCCCGCACGGCCCACCGCGCCCGCCACGGCCCCGCCGCACACCGGATCCTGCCAGCCCCCGGAGCCATCCGTACAGCCCCGGTGGACGATCCGCCGGCTCGGGGGGAGGCGGGAGCGGACGCACGTGACGGCGGCGGGGTGGAGGCGGGGGCGACGACGGTGCGGGCGGCGGGTCCGACGGGGTCCGCGGGCTCGTGCGCCGCGTCCGGGCCGGTGCCGGGCGGCCAAGGCGGGCCCGCGGCGGCAGAGGCGGCGAGGCCGAGGGGATCTGCGGGCCCGCGCGCCGGGCTCGTGTCGGTGCGGGACGGCGGGCGGGCACCGGAACTTCGACGACACGGCACGTGGCCGGCCGGGCGCCCCCGGGCATTCCCCGCCCCCGGGTCTTCGCCGCCCCTGAGCCTCCCCTGTCTCCGTGCTCCCCCTGCTCCCCGTACTGCCGCCCGGCTGTCGGCGCCGCCTCCTGACCGCCCCGGGATCTGCCCCCGGATCTGCCCCCGCGGCTCTCCCCGTCCGGGCCCGCGGCGTGTACCGATGGGGATTTACCGCATCCACGCCGTCTCAGGGATTCGTATGCGCAGCCAGGACAAGTCGTCGGACGCGAACAGGGCATCCGCCGCCGGACCCCGCCCGTCCCGTACCGGGAACGGTCGGTCCGGCGACTCAGCCACCCCACTGAACCACGCCGTCGCCAGCCGCTCGCCGCAGGCGATCCTGGCGCTGCAACGGGCCGCGGGGAACGCCGCGGTGGCCGGTCTGGCCGCGCAGGAGCAGCACGTCCACGACGCGGGGTGCGGGCACCAGCAGTCCGTCCAGCGTTCCAGCGTCGACCAGGTCGTACGGTCCTCGGGGTCGCCGCTCGCCGCGCCGGTACGGCAGGACATGGAGGCCCGCCTCGGCGCCGACTTCAGTGACGTACGGCTGCACACCGACACCGTCGCCCAGCGTTCCGCCGCCGAGGTGGGCGCCCGGGCGTACACCTCGGGCAACCACGTCGTCATCGGCGCGGGCGGCGGCGACCAGCACACCCTGGCGCACGAACTCACGCACGTGATCCAGCAGCGCAAGGGCCCGGTCGCGGGCACCGACCACGGCAACGGAGTGCGGATCAGCGACCCGTCGGACCGTTTCGAACGGGAGGCGGAGGCGACCGCCCAGCGGGTGATGTCCGGGCCCGCGCCGGCCGTCCAGCGGGCGCCGGCGGACACGGCCGACGGACAGCACGCGCACGGGGCGGCGCCCGTGGTGCAGCGGATGCAGACGGCCACCAGCAGCCCGCCGGTGGAGCTGTCGTTGATGCCGAACGCGACCGTGCGCGACATGGGCGGCGGCTTCAAGAAGTACACCGTGACCGGTCCCAACCCGGGCGGTGACAACAGCTCCCTGTTCCGGGGCATGAAGCAGAAGGAGTTCTCCGACCTGTCCAAGGGAGAGCTGCCGCAGGGCGCCTCGTACCAGGGGTTCTCGCCGACGCGTGAGTACTCCGAGGGCTACATCACCAACAATCCCGAGTCCGGCACCCACCTGGTCGAGTTCTACCGGACCGACGCGGCGAACGGCCCGCTGCCCGATCTCGACACCTTCCTCAAGAACGCCGGTGCCGGCACGAAGGCCGAGAGCGGCATCCTCTCCACCGCCACCGGCATGACCGCCACCTACTCCCAGGCCGTGCTCAGCAACACCTCGAAGAACGACGCCCGCGACGCGAAGCTCGAGAAACTGCGCACCGAGCTGGCCCAGGCGCAGCAGGACGTGGCCGACCCCAAGAAGGCCAGATTCAAGAAGCAGGCGGAGAAGCGCGTCACCGCCAAACAGACGGAGATCAGCACGCTCGAGGCCAAGGGGCCGCTGTATCCCGCCAAGGGCGACGCGGTGAAGGCGCTCAACGCGGCGCTCGCCAACGGGACGGTGGCCTGGCGGCTCATCACCTTCAAGACGCCCGCCTGACCCTCGCCGTCCCGGCGCGCCCGGCCGTGCCCGCGTTGCCCTCAAGGGCAACGGAGATGCCCCCGATCAGGTACCGGAGGACGTTTCGGGGAGCGCGCTTCGCGCGTGAGGGTGAGAGGCGTCTTGTCCTGTACCCCGAGGAGCGCCAAGCATGCCGTCCTACCTGTCGCCCGGCGTTTACGTCGAGGAGGTGGCCAGCGGCTCACGTCCGATCGAAGGTGTGGGCACCTCGGTGGCGGCCTTTGTCGGGCTCGCCCCGACCGGCCCCCTGAACGAGCCGACGCTCGTGACCAACTGGACCCAGTACGTGGCCGCCTTCGGCGAGTTCACGGACGGTTACTACCTGGCCCACTCGGTCTACGGCTTCTTCAACAACGGCGGTTCGGCCGCCTATGTCGTACGCGTCGGAGGTGCGCCCGGCGGTGCCTCCGGTGACGCCGCCGCCCCGGCCGCGGTGACCGGCTCCGCCGCCCCGGCCGAGCTGACCGCGGGCGAGCCGAAGCAGCTCGGCACCTTCACGGTGAACGCCGTCGCCACGGGCCAGAACGGCGGCCCGCTGAGCGTCGAGGTCGCCGACCCCGAGGGCGAGGGCGCCGCCGAGCGCTTCAAGCTGATCGTCAAGGAGGGCGACAAGCCCGTCGAGACGTTCGACGTCACCGCCAAGAAGGGCGGCCGCAACTACGTCGTCACGCAGGTGAAGGAGCGCTCCAAGCTCATCACCGTGACGGAGGCCGCGCCCGCCGCGCAGCTCGCGCGCCCGGAGAACCAGACCGTGGCGCTCGTCGCCCCCGCGTCCGCCGCCCCGGCCGTCCCGGCCGGCACCGAGGACGCCCACCCCGGCCCCGCCCAGTACCTCGGCGACTCCTCCGACCGCACCGGCTTCGGCGGTCTGGAGGCCGTGGACGAGATCTCGATGGTCGCCGTCCCCGACCTGATGGCCGCCTACCAGCGCGGCGCGATCGACCTGGAGGCCGTCAAGGCCGTGCAGCTCGGCCTGATCGCGCACTGCGAGCTGATGGGCGACCGCGTCGCGGTCATCGACCCGCCGCCGAACATGAACGCCCGCCAGATCCGCGTGTGGCGCCAGGAGACGGCCGGCTACGACTCCAAGTACGCGGCCCTGTACTACCCCTGGATCAAGGCGTTCGACCCGGCCACCGGGCAGACGCGGACGATCCCGCCGAGCGGTCACGTGGCCGGCATCTGGGCCCGCAACGACTCCGAGCGCGGTGTGCACAAGGCGCCCGCCAACGAGGTCGTGCGCGGCGCGGTGGACCTGGAGATCCAGATCACCCGCGGTGAGCAGGACCTGCTCAACCCGATCGGCGTCAACTGCATCCGCGCGTTCCCGGGCCGCGGCATCCGCGTCTGGGGCGCCCGCACCATGTCGTCCGACCCGGCGTGGCGCTACCTGAACATCCGCCGGTACTTCAACTACCTGGAGGAGTCGATCCTGATCGGCACCCAGTGGGTGGTGTTCGAGCCGAACGACCACCAGCTGTGGGCCCGGATCCGGCGCAACGTGTCCGCCTTCCTGGTCAACGAGTGGCGCAACGGCGCGCTCTTCGGCTCCCGGCCCGAAGAGGCGTACTACGTCAAGTGTGACGAGGAGACCAACCCGCAGGAGTCGGTGGACCTCGGGCGGGTCATCTGCGAGATCGGCATCGCGCCGGTCAAGCCCGCCGAGTTCGTCATCTTCCGCCTTGCCCAGTTCTCCAGCGGCAACGGCGAGCTGGAGGAGTAGTCCCTTCCGCGCCCGCCCGCCCAGCTTCCGCACGCACGAACCTAGAAGGACAGACAGAACATGAGTCTCCAGCCGGGTGACGCCCTCACCTCACATAATTTCGGTCTCCAGATCGACGGCGTCATGGTCGAGTACCTCGCCGAGGTCAGCGGCCTCAGCATCGAGCAGGACGTCATCGAGTACCAGCAGGTCTCCTCGCAGGGCAAGCCCGTCACCAAGAAGCTGCCGGGTGTGAAGAAGGCCGGCACCTGCACGGTGGTCCGCGGTATGACGCAGTCGGCCGCGTTCAACCAGTGGATCACCGAGTCCGTCGCCGGTCAGATGGGCACGGCCCGCAAGAACGCCACGATCATGGTGATGGACTACCAGAACAACCCGGTCAAGCGTTACAACATGCGCAACGCCTGGTGCAGCAAGATCGACACCAGCACCGTGAAGGCCGGCGAGGCCTCCGCGCTGACCGAGACCGTGACGATCACCTTCGAAGAACTGGTCATCGAGTAATGCGCCGTACGGCTCCCAGGACGGCGGCGGCCCAGGCCGTCGCCGATCCGGTGCCGCAGACGGAGACCCGCCCGGAGCCGGAGCAGCAGGCCGCTGCTCCGGCTCCGGGGCCGGGCCCCGAACCGCTGCGCACCGAGTTCGAGTTCGAGCTTCCCCGCGGTTACGTGGACGAGTCGGGCACCGTGCACCGGCACGGGTCCATGCGGCTCGCCACCGCCCGCGACGAACTGATCCCGCTGCGGGACATGCGGGTGCAGGAGAACCCGGCGTACCTCTCCGTCGTGCTCCTCGGCCGGGTGATCACCCGGCTCGGCACGCTGCCCCTGGTGCACGACGGCGTGGTGGAGAACATGTTCGCCTCCGACCTCGCCTTCCTCCAGGACTTCTACCGGCAGGTCAACGCCGAGGGTCACACGCGCGCCGCCGTCACCTGTCCGCACTGCGAGGAGCCGTTCGAGGTCGAACTCGGCGGGAGCCGCCTGGGGGAATCGTGACGTACGCGACCGACCGTATCCACGAGGAGATCGCGTACATCGCCTACCACTTCCACTGGAGCCTGGAGGACATCCTGGATCTCGAACACCGCGACCGGCGCCGCTTCACCGAGCAGATCGCGGCGCTCGTCAACCGCGGTGCGGGCGAGGGGTGAGCGCACGTGGGTCTTCTTGATCGGATGAGAGGCGGGGGCGGCGGCCGGGAACGGCGGGCGTCCGGGATTTCGGGGTCGGGGTCGGGTTCGGGGTCGGGGTCGGCGGCTGTGCCGGGTTCGGCTACGGGGTCGGGTTCGGCTACCGGGGCTGTGTCGGGTTCAGGGTCGGCTTCGGGTTCGGGGTCGGCTTCCGGGTCGGCTTCCGGGTCGGCTTCGGGTTCGGGGTCGGCTTCCGGGTCGGCTTCGGGTTCGGCCGGTGTCGGGGTGGGCGGCGGTACGGGGCCGGTGCGGCCGGTCGCCTGGCCCGCGCTGCCGCCGATCCAGCGGGCCACGGCCGGGCGCGGCGCCGTCGCGGACTCCGGGTTCGCGAACCGGCTGTCGACCTGGCAGAACCCGTCGTTCACCGGCACGCTCTCGCACGCCGTGCTCGACGGCGCGCCGGGCGGGCTGGTCAAAGGCGTGCTCGCCACCCCTGCCGAGCCCTCCTCCGGGCTCGAACTCCCCGCCCTCTCCCTGCCGGTGGCCCCGGCCGAGGAGCCGGGCGCGGACGGTACCGGCGCGCCCTCCGTGCAGCGTTCGGCCCTGCCGGTCGCCGCCGCCCGCCCGACGGGCACCCGGGTGACGCCCGCACGGCCGACGACGGCCGCGCGTCCGCCCGCGCTGACCCGGGCGCCTTCGGCACCGGCGGTACAGCGGCGGGCCCTGCCCACGGTGGCTCCGTCACCGGCGTCGACCGCTTCGGCCTCGGCCGCATCGCCGGTTTCATCGCCGGTTTCACCGACAGCGACTTCGTCGGCCGTGTCGGCCGTGTCGGCTGCGGCGCCCTCGTCCGGCGCGAGCACGTCCGGTTCCTTCGGTCCCGCGGCCGGGTCCGGGTCCGGTGCCACGGTGCAGCGGAGCACGCTGGGCGAACGGCCGGGGCTCGGCGAGCGGCCGGGTCTTGGCGCGCCTACGCCGTCCGCCGATCCGTCGCCGCGCTCCACGTCGTCCTCGTCCGGCGGAGAGACGTCACAGCCTGCCCGTCGGCGGTCGATGCTGGGCGCTCCCCTGTCCGCACCGGCTCCGTCGGCCGCACCACTCACCAGCACGGGCACGGACGCGGATCGCAACTCGCCGGCAGGGGGCTCCGGTTCGCAGCCGGTCCAGCGTGCGGCTCGCGCCGCGTCGGGACCGACGAGCGCGTCCGCCACCGGTACGCCGTCGAGCGCCCCGTCCGCGCGTCCGTCAACTCCTGCCGCCGGTGCGGCCGTTCAGCGTGCCTCCGCCTCTCCGAGCGGCGGACCGGCGAACGCGGGCGGCGACAGCAGCGTCGGCACCGGCTCGTCCACCGGCGGTCCGGCGGTCGACCGTCCGGCTTCCGGTTCGTCGTCCGCAGGCGCACCGGTGACTCGTACCGACCGTACGGAGTCCTCGGCGCAGCCGGTCGTGCAGCGTGCGGTGACCGGTCGGCAGCCGACCACTCCCGCCGCCTCCACGACGGCCGCCGTGACCCCGGTCGCGAGCGAGCCCCGGGCCTCCCGGACCGCACCTGCCAACCCGACCAAGGTCGGACAGCCGCAGGCCGCGCAGTCGGGCGCCGACAGGGCGCCCGTCGCGCCCAGGCCCGTCCGGCCCGCCGTCCGTGCGCTCACGCCCGCCCGCGCGCTGACCTCCGCGCTGCCCGCCACGCCCCCGTCCGGGGTCGTGCAGCGCCGCACCACCACGGCCGTACCACTGCGTCGGCCCCAGGCATCCGGCGGCCGGGGCTCCAAAGACGGCGCCTCCAGCGGCGCGGGTACGCCCAACGCGGGCGCGGGACACCCGGGTTCCGGCGGTACGGGCCGGCGGGGCGCCGGTGGTGGCGGTGCGGGTGGCGGCACGCCCGTCCCCCGCTCTCCCGTACCCGTCCCCCGCTCTCCCGTACCCGCCGCCCACTCTCCCGTACCCGCCGCCCTCCAGCGCTCCACGACCGCCGCCGGTCCGGTAGCGCCCGCAGGCGGTCCGGCAGTGCCCGGCGTCGGCAACGCTCCGTTGCCGCAGGCGCTCCGCGCACCCGCGAACGCCCCCGCAGCCACAGCCGCGCCCATACCGACGCCCATGCCTGTGCCCGCGCCCGTAACGGCCGCCTCCGCACCGGCCGTTCCGCTGTCGGGCCTGCCCGGTGGCGCCCCGGTCGTCCAGCGGAGCACGGCTCCGGGAGCGGGAGCGGTCGGTTCCCGGCCCGGTCCGCTGCCGGTCCAGCGGCTCGCCGCCGCCGCTCCGGCCGCTGTGCCCGGCGCCACGGCCACCACCGCCCCGCGGCCGTCGACCGGCGTGCCGAACTCGCCCGTCACGCCCGCCGCCCCCGCAACCCCTGCCGTTCCGGTTGTCCGGCGGGTCTCCGCGGTCGCGCCCGGCGTACGCGGCGGCACCGGTACGGGTGCCACGGCGCCCCGCGCCACCGCGACCGGCAGCCCTGTCGGCCCCGCCGGAACCCCCGTACAGCGCCTCGCCACCGCGACCGGCACGCCCGTGACCGGCATGCCCGGAAGCGGAACCGGTGCCGTGCCGTCGGCGGGACCGCGTGCGGCGGCGCCGTCCGCCGGTGTCCCCGCCGTCGGCGGTACCGCGCCCACGCCGGTCCCGTTCACCGGCCCCGCCGGACCCGCACCCTCGCCCGGCGGCGTCACCGCGCCGTCGAGTCAACAGCCCCTGCCCGGTGCCGACTTGACCGGTCCGGGCAGGCCCTCGGCCGTCCCGTCCCCGACGAACGCGCCGCCCGTGCAGCGGCTCGCCGCCGGTCGGCCGGCGGCGTCCGGCACGGCACCGCGCCCGGGCGGCGCCGCCACGCCGCCGTCGGGCCCGGCCGTGCACCGGCCCGGCGGTTCGGCGGGACCGGCAGCCCCGGCCTCGGCGCGTCCGCAGCGTGCCGCGTCCGCTCCGGGGCCCGCTCCGGTGCGCCCGGCGCGCCTCGGTCTGGGCGCGCCCGTCGTACAGCGTTCCGCCGCGCGTCCGGCAGGCGTCGAGGGTGTCGCGCCGGTTCCGGCTTCCGGAGGTCCGGGAGCCGGACCCACGACACCGAGCGCGAACGTCTGTGGCCCGCCCGTGACGCCGGGCACGAGCACGCGCACGGGCACCGGTGACACACCCGTCGTGCAGCGCGCGGCGACGCCAGGCGCTCCTTCGGCGTCCGGGGCTCCGTCGGTGTCCGTGGCTCCCTCGGCGCCCACGCCCTTGCCGTCGACGGCCCTCCCCGTGACCGGCCACGCACCCGGACAGACACCGGGCACGCCTCCTGGCACGGCTCCGGACGCCGTACCCCCCGTCCAGCGTGCCGCCGCGTCGCCGCTGCCGTCTCTGCCGTCCCTGCCGACCGTGCAGCGGTCGGCAACGGCGCCCGCACCGGTCCCCGGCAGCGGCGGTCCCGTCCGGACCGGGCCCGGTGGGCTCGGCCCGGCGCTGTCCGGACCCGTGCCGCTGGGCGCGGTGCCCGCCGCCGCGCCGATGCCCCTGCCGGTGCAGCGGACCTCCGTGGCGGCTCCAGCGTCGCCCGCGCCCGCTGTCGTCCCGCCGTCCGTCGCCCGGGGCACGGCGCCGCAGGTACAGCGGGTTCTCGACCAGGACACCGCCCCGCCCGCCTACACGGCGAGCGCGCCGCCGTCCCCGCCGGGCGGGCCGCTGTTCGTCGACTGCGATTCCGAGGAGCCGCCTCCCGCGTACACCCGCGTCCCCTTCGATCCCCGTGCCCTGACCGACGGTCAGGTCGATGAGCTGACGCACAAGCTGGCCGGCCCGATCACCAGGCTGCTGCGGACGGAACTCCGTCTGGAACGCGAGCGGATCGGCAAGCTGCGCGATCCGCGCCGCTGACCGGACGTCGGCCCTCCGCCGTCGTACACCCGGCACCACCCGGCACCACCCGGTACCACCCGGTACCACCCGAGACCACCCCAGAAAGGCCCACCTCCGATGCCCACCGATCTCGATCCGGGCTCCACCATCTTCTTCACCCTGACCATCGACGGCGAGAGCCTCGGGTACTTCAACGGGTGTGAGGGACTGTCGTCCCAGGTGGAGATCGAGCAGCGCCAGGAGGGCGGCAACAACGGGTTCGTGTGGCAGCTGCCGTCCCGCGTGACCTTCTCCAACATCCGGCTGACCCGTCCGCTCACCCCGGACACCGCGAAGGTCGCCGCCTGGATCTCCTCCGTGACCACGGGGGTGAAGCGGCCGACCGCGCAGATCGCGGCGTTGCGCGCGGACGGTTCCGAGGTGGCCCGCTGGGGGCTGATCGACGTACTGCCGGTGAGCTGGCAGGGCCCCTCCCTGAATCCGGAGAGCCCCGGTGTGGCGACCGAGGTCCTGGAAATCACCCATCACGGCTTCACGGACTAGGGCGGCGAGACAGCATGGCAGGCAAGTCGGGCAAGGGCGGCGGCGCGGGCAAGAGTCTGGTGCGCGCCACGCTCGCCATCCACGAGCCGCCCATCGGGTACAGCACCACACCGGGCGGGCTGATCAAGACCTTCAACTTCGACTTCAACCCCTCGACGCTCTCGCTGAGCCGCCGGGCCCGGTGGAAGACGACCCCGACGGCGGCCGTACGGGACGGCTCCCTGCCGGAGTTCATGGGGCCCGAGCCGCGTGAGCTGACCGTCGAAATCTTTCTCGACTCCTCCGACGAGCCGACCGGGAACACCGTGCTGAAGAAGGTCGAGGCGCTGTTCTCCTGCTGCGAGGTGACGACCAAGAGCATCGCGGCGAAGCAGCCGTCCACGCCGTGGGTGGTGTTCCAGTGGGGGTCGTTCTCGACCGCGCGCTTCACCGCGTACGTCAGCTCGGTGGAGGCGAGTTACAGCCTGTTCGGGACGACCGGTGTGCCGATCCGGGCCACCTGCCAGGTGCACCTGCACGAGATCCCGAGCAAGACCGCGGGGCAGAACCCGACGTCGGGCGCGCTCACCGCGCAGCGCGTGCACCGCGTGGTGGCGGGCGACTCGCTCCAGTCGCTGGCCTGGCGGGAGTACGGGGACGCGTCCGCGTGGCGGGCGATCGCGGAGGCCAACGGCATCGACAACCCGTCCCGGCTGACCAACGGCACCGAACTGGTGCTGCCGGCCGCCGAGGAGGTGGGTGCCTGATGGTGCAGGCAGCTTTCTCCAGTGTCATCCACGTCAAGCTGGGCGGGGCGCCGCTGCCGGAGAAGATCGCCTCGGAGCTGGTGGGCGGCTGGGTGGACCAGGGCGCGGGCGTGCCCGCCGCGTTCCGGCTCACCTTCCGCGACCCGCGCCGGCTGGTCCTCGGCAAGCTGAACGCCGAGTGCGGCATGCCGGTGGTCATCGCGCCCGTCGCCGACGGCCAGGGCGCCGCCTCGCCGCTGCTGACCGGCGAGATCACCGGCATGGAGACCGATTACGACGGCACCGGCACCTTCACCGTGATCCGTGGCTACGACCTCGGCCACCGGCTGATGCGCCAGCGCCGGGTGGCCGCGTACCGCAACCAGACGGCCTCCGACATCGTGCGCAAGCTCGCCGGCCAGAACGGCATCCCGGTCGGCAAGGTGGACTCCACCAAGACGGTGTACGAGTTCATCAGCCAGGCCAACATCACCGACTGGGACTTCCTCGCGCGGCTCGCCGACGAGAACGAGATGGTGATGTCGCTGGACGCGAAGGGAAAGTTCCAGTTCGTCACGCCCGACCCGGCGTCCGGGGCGCCGCCCACCAGCACGCCGGGCGAGAAGAGCCCCTTCGTCCTCCAGGCCGGTGAGGACGTGCTGCGCTGCCGGGCCGCGGTGACCTCCGCCGACCAGGTCGCCAAGACCGAGGCGCGCGGCTGGGACGTCACCACCAAGAAGAAGCTGACCGCGACGGCGCCCGCGACGGCCAACGCGGGCATCGCGATCGGCACGACGCCGAAGAAGACGGCGGCGAAGTTCAAGGCCGCCACCCTGGTGGAGACCGACACGCCCTACGACCGGCAGTCCGAGGTGAAGTTCGCCGCCGACTCCCTCGCCGACGACGTGACGTCCGCCTTCGCGGAGCTGGAGGTCACGGTGCGCGGCAATCCCAAGCTGCGCCCGGGGGTGCCGGTCACGCTGACCGACGTGGGCAAGCCCTTCGAGGGCAAGTACACGGTCACGTCCGTGCGGCACGAGTTCGGCGACGACGAGCACTACCAGACCTGGATCACGGTGAGCGGCCGGCAGTGGCGCTCGCTGTTCGGCCTCACCTCCGGCGGCGGTTCGACCACCGCGCCGCGGCTGCCGAGCGTGGCGAACGCGCTGGTCACGGACGTGCAGGACCCGCTGAAGCAGGGCCGGGTGAAGCTCCAGTTCCCGTGGCTGGACGACGTGTACGTCAGTGACTGGACGCGGACGGTGCAGCTCGGCGGCAAGGGCGGCGGCGGGGTGTTCCCGTACGACGTCGGTGACGAGGTGCTGGTGGCGTTCGACCGGGGTGCCCTGGACCATCCGTTCGTCGTCGGCGGTCTCTACAACGGGCGGGACAAGCCGACGGTCGTCAAGGACGTGCCGCTGCACGACGGGCTGAAGAAGCAGGCGATCCGGCACACCCTGTCCGACCGGCAGGGCAACCGGGTGGACCTGCTCAGCCAGCAGACCGGCGGCCGCAAGCAGGGCGTGCGGATCGCGTCCGGCAACGACAAGCTGACCATCAACCTCGACCGCACCAAGACCGAGATCACCGTGGACAGCAAGGGGTCCGTGACGATCAAGGGCAGCCGGTCGGTGTCGGTGGAGGCGGGCACGGACCTGGACCTGAGCGCCCGCCGCAATCTGACCATCAAGAGCGGCGGCATGCTCAACATCGAGGGCCGGGGCCTGGTCAACCTCAAGTCCATGGCCGGTGCGGTCACCGTGGACGCGATGGGCGCGCTGAGCCTGAAGGCGCTGGGCGCCGCGACGCTCAGCGCGGGCGGCACCATCCAGGTCAACTCCATCGCCAACGTCGGCATCCGCGCCGCCACGCTCATGCTCCAGGGCATCGTGCTGGTCAACAACAAGCCGTATCCGATCCCGTGACGGCCCGCACAGCCGCCGAGCGGACCACCGGGGACGTGCGGATCACCGGGAGCGTCCGGAGGGACGTCCGCGAAGACGCCCGGAGAGCCCTCCGGAGAGAGAGAAGGCAGGTGGCCCACTGATGGCCGAGCAGTTCGTCGGGTCCGGCTGGGCGTTCCCCCTGCGCATCGGGCCCACCGGGGGCATCGCCCTGGTCAGCGGGGAGCGGGAGATCGAGGAGGCCATCCAGCTCGTCCTCGCCACCGCGCCGGGCGAGCGGCCGATGCGCCCCGAGTTCGGCTGCGCCATCCACGACCTGGTGTTCGCGCCGGTCAACGAGGCGACCGCGGGCCGCATCCAGCACGAGGTGTACTCCAGCCTGGACCGCTGGGAGCCGCGCATCGAGGTCAACGACGTCGAGGTGACGGCCGGCCCCGACCAGGGCGTGCTCTACATCGACGTGCGCTACTCGATCCGCGGCACCAACAACCCGCGCAGCCTCGTCTTCCCCTTCTACGTCATCCCCTCCCACGACGAACCAGAGACCGGGTCCGGCCGTCCGGCCGACGGACCGGCCACCGAAAGCGACCGCTGATGGCACTCCCCTCCCCGAACCTCGACGACCGCCGCTTCCAGCAGTTCGTCGACGACGCCAAGCGCTACATCCAGCAGCGCGCCCCGGAATGGACCGACCACAACGTCTCCGACCCCGGCGTCACCCTCGTGGAAACCGTCGCCCACATGGCGGACCAGATCGTCTACCGGCTCAACCGGGTGCCGGAGAAGAACCACCTGGCGTTCCTCGACCTCGTCGGCATCACGCTCTTCCCGCCGTCGGCCGCCCGCACGGACGTCACGTTCTGGCTGTCCGCGCCGCAGGAGGAGCCGGTCGTGCTGCCCGTCGGCACCGAGGCGGCCACCGTGCGCACCGAGAGCGAGGAGGCCGTCGTCTTCGCGACCGAGCGCGAACTGACGGTCGTGCCCAGCGCGTTGCGGTACCTCGTCGTGCAGTACGCCGGCAAGCCGGTCACCGACCGGACCGCCGACCTCGCCGAGGAGAAGGACGTGCTGTGCTTCGCCGAGGCACCGAACCCCGGCGACTGCATGCTGATCGGGCTCACCGCGGCCGTGCCGCACTGCGCGGTCGCGGTCGGCCTGGACAGCCGGGTCGACGGTGTCGGTGTCGACCCGCGCCAGCCGCCGCTGGTGTGGGAGGCGTGGACCGAGGACGGCTGGGCGGCCTGCGAGGTCGACCAGGACGGCACCGGCGGTCTGAACCGGCCCGGCGAGGTCGTCCTGCACGTGCCCGGCGGTCACACCCTGTCCCGCAACGGCGGCCAGGAGGCCGGCTGGCTGCGCTGCCGGGTCACCGAACCGCTGCCGAACCAGCCCTTCTACACCACCTCCCCGACCGTGCGGCGCGCGGAGGCGTTCACCCTGGGCGGCACCACCTCCGCCGTGCACGCCGAGACCGTCTACGACGAGGCGCTCGGCGAGTCCAGCGGACTGCCCGGGCAGCGGCTGCGCCTGGCGCACTACCCGGTCGTCGGCGACAACCCGCCGGTGCTCCTCCAGACGGCCGAGCGCGACGGCTGGACCGACTGGCAGGTCGTCCCGCACTTCGCCGCCTCCGGACCCGAGGACCGCCACCTCACCCTGGACGCGACCACCGGCGAGATCGCCTTCGGACCGGCCGTCCGCGAACCCGACGGCACCCTGCGCCAGTACGGGGCGGTGGCCCCCAAGGGCGCCGTCATCCGGGCCCGCCGCTACCGCACCGGCGGCGGCCGGGCCGGCAACGTCGCCCGCGGCGCCGTCCAGGTGCTGCGCAGCTCCGTCCCGTACGTCGCCGAGGTCGTCAACCGGGAGGCGGCCCGCGGCGGCGTCGACGGCGAGACGGTCGAGGAGGCCAAGACCCGGGCCCCCATCACCCTGCGCGCCCAGGAGCGGGCCGTGACCCTGCGCGACTACGAGGAGCTGGCCCGGCGGGCCGCGCCCGAGACCGCCCGCATCACCTGCCTGGAGGGCGAAGAGGGCGAGCACGGCGCCTACGCGGTACGGGTGCTGGTCGTCCCGCAGGCCGTGCCGGACCCGGGCGGGCGGCTTCGCTTCGAGCAACTGGTGCCCGGGGACGCCCTGTTGCAGCGCATCACCCGGCATCTGGACGAGCGGCGGCTCATCGGCACCCGGCTGGCGGTCGGCCCGCCGTTCTACCAGGGCGTCACCGTGGTCGCCACCGTGCACGCCTTCCGCGGGGTGGACACCGACCGGGTACGCCGCCAGGCGCACGACGCGCTCTACCGCCACCTCGACCCGCTGACCGGCGGCGCCGACGGCAAGGGCTGGCCGTTCGGCCGTCCGGTGCAGGCCGGTGAGGTCTTCGCGGTGCTCCAGCGGGTGCCGGGCGTCGAACTCGTCGACGCGGTGCAGCTCCACCCGGCCGACCCGCTGACCGGCAAGCGCGGCGACCCGACCGACCGGATCGATCTGGAGGCGCCGTCCCTGGTCTTCTCGTTCGACCACCGGGTCCGGGTCATCGGAGACGGCTCGTGAGGGGCTCGGTCGACGGGCTCGGCTCCTCGGCACCGATCGGGATGATGCTGCCCGCGATCTTCGCCGACGACGACCTGGCCCTGCGCTTCGTGGCCGGTCTCGACGAGGTGGTCGCACCGATCCTGCTCGCCCTGGACTGCCTGGACTCCTACTTCGATCCGGCGCTCGCGCCGAACGACTTCACCCGGTGGCTGGCCACGTGGGTCGGTGCCGAGACCGACGGCACGGAGCCGGACGCGCGGCTGCGCGCGGCCGTCGCCGCCGCCGCGTATCTGCACCGGGTGCGCGGCACCCGCCGCGGTCTCTCCGAGGCGATCCGGCTGGCCTTCGGTGCCGAGCCGGACATCGTCGAGAGCGGCGCCGCGGCCTGGGACCCCCGGCCGCTGGGACCGGTACCCGGCGACCGGCGGCCCCGGCTGCACGTGACCCTGCGGCTGCCCGCCCCGACCCCGGCGGACGAGTACCGGCTCGACCGCCTGGTCGCGGCGGCCCGTCCCGCCCACATGCCCTACACGGTCAAGGTGACCGTCGCCGAAAGGATCTCCGAGACATGACCACCCCAACCTCAGGCACCGGCCCCGGCTCCGGCGGTGCTGCGGTATGTGCCGAGTGCGGCACCCGGGCCGAGCCTGGTCAGTCCTTCTGTGACGCCTGCGGTGCGGTACTCCACTGGTCGGTGCAGGCGGCTTCGCAGACGGCCTCGCAGGGGGCTGCGCAGACGGCCTCCCCGGCGGCTTCGGCGGGCGAGGCGCGGGCGCGGAGCGGGGACGGGCCTCGCGCGACGGCGTCGGTGACGGCCCGGGACGAGACGGCGTCGGGGGCGGCGGGGGCGGCGCCTGCGCCGACGCCTGAGCCCGTGCCTGCGCCGGCCCCTCCGGCTGCTCCGGCCCCTCCGGCTGCTCCTGTTGTGCCGGCCGCGGCTCCGGTGGTTCCGGCGGCCGGGGCGGATACGGGTGGTGGCGACGGTGGGGCCGGGACGGGTGCGCCGCACGGGGCGGGAGCCACGGTCGGGGCCGGGGCTGCTGCGGCCTCCGGGGCCGGGGCTGCGGCGGCGGCGGCCGGGAACGGCGAGCCCGGTGCCGACGGTTCGCACGGTCGTCCGGGCCCGAGCCCGAGCCCGGGCCCGGACGCGCGGCAGTGTGCGGCGAGCGTGGCCCCGGCGGCGCACGGCGGCCCGGAGGGCCACCCCGCCGGAGGCGCCCCGGCCGCCGCGCAGCCCGACGGCGACCCCGACACGGAGGAGATCCCGACCACGCCGCCCGCCCCGGGCTCCGACTCCGAGCGGATCAGGTCGCTGCTGGTGCCGGTCGCCGATCCCGAACAGCGGCCCGCGGCCCCCACGGTGGCCCCCGTGCTGCCGGGCGTCCCCGACGCGCACCGGCCCCAGGTCCGCGCTCCCCAGGTGGACCCGGGCGACTTCGGCGGGATCCCGTGCCCCTGGTGCGGCACGCCCAACCGGCCCGACCGGCACTTCTGCGGACGCTGCGCCCTGTCCATGGCGGGCAGCCGGGTGGCCCCCGACCGGCTGCCCTGGTGGCGCCGGCTGCTCAACGGCGGTAACGGCGAGACGCCGTGGGCCGGCGAACGGCCGCGGCTGCGCCGGGGCTTCGGACGCATCCTGAACTGGATCGTCGGTGCGCTGGTGCTGGCGCTGCTGGTCTTCGTCGTGATGAACACCGGTACGGCGATCCAGGCGGTCAAGGACCACTTCGCCAAGCGGGCCCCCGTCGGCCCTGACACCTACAAGGCGTCCCGGTCGTTCCCCGACCACGGGGCGAAGTTCGCCTTCGACAAGATCAACAACACTTGGTGGGGCCCCGGCGTCTCGCAGTCCGGGCAGGGCGAGTGGATCGAGGCCCACTTCGCGGAGCCGACCCGGCTGCTCGACCTGGTGATCACGTCGGGTGTCTCGACCAAGTCGGACCAGTTGACCCAGTCGGCGCTGCCGCACCGTATCGAGGCGCAGATCACCACCAAGGACGGCAAGAAGACCACGCGGACCATCACGCTCGACCAGGCGGCCGGCGGCCAGCGCCGCAAGTTCCGGGCCGGGGACGTCACCGCGGTCCGCTTCACCATCCGCTCGGCCTACGGCGCCGCCACGGACAAGCAGGTCTCCATAGCCGAGATCGAGTTCTTCGGACCGTCGAGCGGCAACGACTCCTGAGGACGTGGCGGCGCAGCGGCGTGACGGACCAGCGCGTGACGGACCAGCGCGTGACGGGCCGGCGGCGTGACCGCTCAGCGGACGTGACGGCTTAGCGGATGTAACGGCGCAATGGTGTCGCGGCACAGCGACGTGACAGGCGGCCCCTTCCATACGGGGGCACGGGCGGCGAAGGC
>NZ_JBHWHV010000059.1:0-61874 GCF_042732375.1 Streptomyces sp. NPDC059785 | reverse complement strand
GCCCGCCCCCGATCGCCGGGGGCGGGCCTTCGGTCTGTGCGTGCGGGCCGTTGTGCGTGCGGTGCGCGCGCCGGTCAGGCGGCCGGGGCGGGAACGTACGGCGCGAGGTCCGCCGCCAGCTCCTCGTGCACCCGGACCTTGAGCAGGGTGCCCTCCGGGGTGTGCTCCTCGGAGATCACCTCACCCTCGGTGTGCGCCCGGGCGACCAGCTTGCCGTGCGTGTACGGCACCAGCGCCTCGATCTCGACCGAGGGCCGCGGCAGCTCGTTGTCGATCAGGGCGCGCAGCTCGTCGATGCCCCGGCCACTGCGGGCCGAGACGGCGATGGAACGCTTCTCGATCCGCATCAGCCGCTGGAGCACCAGCGGGTCCGCGGCGTCCGCCTTGTTGATCACCACGATCTCGGGCACGTCCGTGGCGCCCACCTCGCGGATGACCTCGCGCACGGCGGCGAGCTGCTCCTCCGGGGCCGGGTGCGAGCCGTCCACCACGTGCAGGATCAGATCGGAGTCACCGACCTCCTCCATCGTGGAGCGGAATGCCTCGACCAGGTCGTGCGGCAGGTGGCGGACGAAGCCGACCGTGTCGGCCAGCGTGTAGAGCCGGCCGCTCGGGGTCTCGGCCCGGCGCACGGTCGGGTCGAGGGTCGCGAACAGCGCGTTCTCGACCAGGACGCCCGCGCCCGTAAGGCGGTTGAGCAGCGAGGACTTGCCCGCGTTGGTGTATCCGGCGATGGCCACCGACGGCACCTTGTGGCGCCGGCGCTCCTGGCGCTTGAGCTCGCGGCTCGTCTTCATCTCCGCGATCTCCCGGCGCATCCGCGCCATCTTCTCGCGGATCCGCCGCCGGTCCGTCTCGATCTTGGTCTCACCGGGACCACGGGTGGCGAGGCCGCCGCCCTTGCCGCCGCCCATCTGACGGGACAGCGACTGACCCCAGCCGCGCAGCCGCGGCAGCATGTACTGCATCTGCGCGAGCGCGACCTGCCGCTTGCCCTCCCTGGACTTCGCGTGCTGGGCGAAGATGTCCAGGATCAGCGCCGTACGGTCGATGACCTTGACCTTGACGACGTCCTCGAGGTGGATCAGCTGGCCGGGGCTCAGCTCGCCGTCGCAGATGACCGTGTCCGCGCCGGACTCGAGCACCATGTCCCGCAGCTCGTTGGCCTTGCCGGAACCGATGTACGTGGCCGCGTCAGGCTTGTCACGGCGCTGGACGACACCGTCGAGCACGAGCGCGCCCGCGGTCTCGGCGAGGGCGGCGAGCTCGGCCAGCGAGTTCTCCGCGTCGGTGACGGTGCCCGAGGTCCAGACGCCGACGAGTACGACGCGCTCCAGACGGAGCTGGCGGTACTCGACCTCGGTGACGTCCTGGAGCTCGGTGGACAGGCCCACGACACGGCGCAGGGCCGCGCGCTCGGAGCGGTCGAACTGCTCGCCGTCCCGCTCACCGTCGATCTCGTGGCTCCAGGCGACGTCCTCTTCCATCAGGGCATCGGACCGAAGACCCTCGGTGTAGTTCTGCACAGCGCTCAGTGCGGCCTGGGAAGAGGAAGAAGAGGAGGTCATTGGATCCTTACGTGTAGGCGGATGCGAAGGTGACGGACGTGGCCCGTCGAAAAGGACAACGCCCGAGGCCGCCAGGAGATTCCCACGGCCGCCGGGCGGCCGGGGCCTTGTCGTCGGCCTGCGCACGATGGTCGCACGGCACGCCCCGTCTCGTCACCCGACTTCTCGCCCGCGCCCTCGCGGCGCGCGAAGCCGTCCCTCCCGCGCACGCGGAGCCGTCCCTCCCGCGCTCGGGCGCCCTGTTCCGCGTTCCTAGCGCGCGGCGTCGCTCTTCCAGCCCGGGTGCCCCGGCATCGGCGGTGTCTTCGTGCCGTACAACCAGCCTCTGAAGAAGCCGCCGAGGTCGCGTCCGGAGATGCTGGAGGCGAGCGCCGTGAAGTCCGCCGTCGACGCCGTGCCGTCCTCGTGGAGGGCGACCCAGGACCGCTCCAGGCGCTCGAAGGCCGTGCGCCCGATTTCCTGCCGCAGGGCGTACAGCACCAGTGCGGACCCGTCGTAGACATTGGGCCGGAAGATGCCGATCTTCTGTCCCGACCTCGGTCCCTTCGGCTGCGCGGGCGGGCCCCCGGTGGCGCGCCAGGAGTCGGACAGGCGGTAGGCGGCCTTCATCCGGGTGTCCAGGGACCGGCCGCCCTTCTCCTGGGCATACAGGGCCTCGTACCAGGTGGCGTGCCCCTCGTTGAGCCACAGGTCGGACCAGGAGCGAGGGCTGACGCTGTCGCCGAACCACTGGTGCGACAGCTCGTGCACCATGATCGACTCGACGTACCACTTCGGGAAGGCCGGCTCGGTGAAGAGGCCCTTCTCGAACAGGGACAGCGTCTGCGTCTCCAGCTCGTAGCCGGTCTGCGCGTCGGCCATGAGCAGCCCGTACGTCTCGAAGGGGTACAGGCCGACCCTGCGCTCCATCCAGGCGATCTGCTCCGGGGTCTTCTTCAGCCACGGCTCCAGCGCGGCGCGGTCCTTCTTGGGGACGACGTCTCGGACGGGCAGCCCGTGCGGTCCGGTCCGGCGCAGCACCGCGGAGCGCCCGATCGACACCTGGGCCAGCTCGGTGGCCATGGGGTGCTCACTGCGATAGGTCCAGGTGGTGACACCGGCGCGCCGGTCCCGCCCCGCGGGCAGCCCGTTGGCGACCGCCGTGTAGCCGTCGGGGGCGGTGACGCGGATGGTGAAGCGCGCCTTGTCGGAGGGGTGGTCGTTGCACGGGAAGACCAGATGGGCGGCGTCCGCCTGGTTCGCCATGGCGAGCCCGTCCGTGGTCCGCACCCAGCCGCCGTCCTGCCCCTTGGCGTACACGGGGTCGCTGGTGTGCCGCACGGTGATGTGCAGCGCGCTCCCCGGGGGCAGCGGTGCACGCGGTACGAGCACCAGGTCCTCGCCCGCGGTCCGGAAGTCCACCGGTTCGCCGTTGATCTCGGCCGAGCGCACCGTGCCGTGCGAGAAGTCGAGGTTGACCCGGTCCAGCCGGGCGGTGGTCACGGCGTCGATACCGGTGACCGCCGCGAGCGGTTCACGGTTCCCGCCGGAGTAGCGGAAGTCCAGGTCGTACGAGGTCACGTCGTAACCGGGGTTCCCCAGGTGCGGGAAGAGACGGTCGCCGAGGCCCAGGGGCTCGGCCGGAGACGGCGCGCCCGCGGCGACGAGGCAGACGGAGACGGCGGAGGCCAGCAGTGCCGACGTCAGACGGCGGGGCCCGGATTGTGGGATGAGCGGCATGAACCACCGCTACCAGCGCACACGGGCGCGACGTCGGCGACTCGCGCCGGACCCACCCGAACGGGTTCGCGGCGGGACGCGCCGAGGGGGAGGCACGCGCGCGTGGGCCGTGCTTACCGGCGCGCGTGGAGCGGCCCCACCAAGGTACGCGCGCGTGGACCGGCCCCACCGGTGTACGCGCGAGTGCACCAGGCTCAGCACTACACGCGCGTGGACGTCGCTCACCGGTGCGCGCGTACCGCGCTGTTACCGCGGCACCCCGCCGCTCACTGCCCCGCCGCTCCTCATCCCGTCGCTCACCGCGCGGCAGCCGCCCGGTGCTGTGCGCGGCTGACGTCGTACACGCCGGGTACGTCGCGCATCGCGCGCATCAGGGCGGGCAGGTGGGCCGCGTCCGGGAGTTGCAGCGTGTACGTGTGGCGGACGCGCTGCTGGCTGGGCGGTTCGACGGTGGCGGAGACGATGGCGACGCCCTCCAGGGCGATGGCCTCGGTGAGGTCGGCGAGCAGGTGCGGCCTGCCGAACGATTCCGCGACCAGCGTGACGCGGCACTCGGTGGTGTCGCCCCAGCTCACCCCTACCTCCGGGCGGCCCACGTCCTTCATGCGCGCGACCGCGGCGCAGCCGCGCCGGTGCACGGTCACCACTCCCCCGCGGACGGCGAAGCCGGTGACCTCGTCGGGCGGTACGGGCGTACAGCAGCCGGCGAGGCGGACGGACGCGCCGGGCTGGTCGACGACGGCGTTGGCGGTGCCGGGGCGGGCGGCGGGCCCGTCGGCGGCCGGGCGGGGGGCCGCGGCGGGGGCGGCCTCCTGCTCGCGTCCCCCGGCGCGGCCGGCGCCGTCGGCGGCTTCCGTGGCGCGCGGCGCGGGGTGGGCGGCCAGGCGGCGCTGGATGGCGATGCGCGCGGCGGGCGTGTGCGCGTGCTCCAGCCACTCCCTGGAGGGCTCGGAGACGGGGTCCTGGCCCATGAGGAGCTGGACGGTGTCCCCGTCCCGCAGCACGGTGCTCAGCGTCGCCAGCCGGCCGTTGACGCGCGCGCCGATGCAGGCGTGCGCGTCCTCGCCGTACTGCGCGTAGGCGGCGTCCACGCAACTGGCGCCCGCCGGGAGGCCCAGCGAGCCGCCACCGGCCCGGAAGACGGTGATCTCCCGGTCCTGGGCGAGGTCCTCGCGCAGGGTCGACCAGAACGTGTCGGTGTCCGGCGCCGCCTCCTGCCAGTCGAGCAGGCGGGAGAGCCAGCCGGGCCTGGTGGGGTCGGCGCGCTCGCCGTCGCCGTCCGTCTGCTCCTCCGGCGGCGGCGCGTAGGGGTTGCCGAGCGCGATCACGCCGGCCTCGGCCGCCCGGTGCATCTGGTGTGTGCGGATGAGGACTTCGGCGACCTCGCCGTCCTCGCGCGCGACGGCCGTGTGCAGCGACTGGTACAGGTTGAACTTGGGGACGGCGATGAAGTCCTTGAACTCCGAGACCACCGGGGTGAAGCAGGTGTGCAGTTCGCCGAGCACCCCGTAGCAGTCGGCGTCCTCGCCGACCAGGACGAGCAGCCGCCCGAAGTCGGCGCCGCGCATCCGGCCGCGTTTGCGCGACACCCGGTGCACGGAGACGAAGTGCCGCGGCCGGATGAGGACTTCGGCCTGGATACCGGCCTCGCGCAGCACCGTGCGCACGTCCTCGGCGATCTCCGCGAGCGGGTCGCCGCCGTGCGCCGCGTTCTCGACGATCAGCTCCCGGGTGCGCTCGTACTCCTCGGGGTGCAGGATCGCGAAGACCAGGTCCTCCAGTTCGGTCTTCAGGGCCTGGACGCCGAGCCGTTCGGCGAGCGGGATGAGGACGTCGCGGGTCACCTTGGCGATGCGCTCCTGTTTCTCGGGGCGCATGACGCCCAGGGTGCGCATGTTGTGCAGCCGGTCGGCGAGTTTGATCGACATCACGCGGACGTCGTTGCCGGTGGCGACGAGCATCTTGCGGAAGGTCTCGGGCTCGGCGGCGGCTCCGTAGTCGACCTTCTCCAGCTTGGTGACGCCGTCGACCAGGTAGCAGACCTCGTCGCCGAACTCCTCGCGGACCTGATCGAGCGTCACCTCGGTGTCCTCGACCGTGTCGTGCAGCAGCGAGGCGGTCAATGTCGTGGTCTCGGCACCGAGTTCGGCGAGGATCAGGGTGACGGCCAGCGGGTGCGTGATGTACGGCTCGCCGCTCTTGCGCATCTGGCCGCGGTGCGAGGACTCGGCCAGCACGTACGCCCGGCGCAGCGGTTCCAGGTCGGCGTCGGCGTGGTGCGCGCGGTGGGCCTCGGCCACATGGCCGATCGCGTCGGGCAGCCGGTCGCGGGCGGCGGGGCCGAGCAGGGCGGCCCGGCCCAGGCGGCGCAGATCGATGCGCGGGCGGCCTCTCCGGCGGAGCGACGGGGACTTCCCCTGGGCGACCGCGCCCTCCCGCTCCAGCGACACCACGAGCGGCTCGGCGGCCGGGGCGCTGGGGACCGCTGGGGTCCTGGGGGACGACGTCACTGGGCCTGGCGTCGCGGAATTCGTCGCCTCCGCACTCATGGGCACCTCCGGCTGCGTAGACCGGCGGACGGGGTGCCCCAGGGCGTACACGGCTCGGGGGACGCTGTCGATCCCCCGTCCGGGCCGGTGCTTGATGCTACCGAGCCCACCACGCACCGCTGACCGCCTCTCGCCGAGCGTGAAACGGATCACCCATTCGAGCGACGTCGCAGGGGTTTACCGTTTCGATGTGTTCGGCAGGGCAAGGGTCGCGCCGTCCGGGAGCACGGCGCGGATGGTGAGGCATCGTACGACAGACCCGGCAGGCGCTCAGGCCCCGGCCGCGCGGAACCAGCCAGCGTCGATCTCGCCCTCCGCGACGATCACCGCGGGGCCCGTCATCTCGATCTCGCCGTCCGGGCGCTCGGTGATCACCAGCCTGCCGCCCGGGACGTCCACGGTGTACGTCGCCGGGACGCCCGTGACGGCCGGGTCGGCGCCGTCGCGTCTGGCCGCCGCCACGGCCACGGCGCAGGCGCCCGTGCCGCAGGAGCGGGTCTCGCCTGAGCCGCGCTCGTGCACCCGGAAGGCCACGTGCCCGGGGCCCCGGTCCACGACGAACTCCACGTTCACCCCGTCCGGGTAGACGGCCGCCGGGGTGAAGGGCGGCGGGGTGTACAGGTCGCCGGCGTGCGCGAGGTCGTCCACGAAGGCCACGGCGTGCGGGTTGCCCATGTTCACGTTGCGCGCGGGCCAGTGGCGGCCGCCGACGCTCACGGTCACCTCACCCTCGGGGAACGCGGCCCGGCCCATGCCGACGGTGATGTCCCCCTCGGCCTCGCCCGCACCGGAGCCGCTGCCGGCGTCGGCCTTGGCGATGTGCACGCGCTTGACGCCCCCGCGCGTGGCGATCGCGAGGTCCCCCTCGGTCACGAGCCCGGCCCGCTGGAGATAGCGGGCGAAGACCCGCACCCCGTTGCCGCACATCTCGGCGACCGAGCCGTCCCCGTTGCGGTAGTCCATGAACCACTCGGCCTCGGCCGCCATCGCGGTGGCCTCGGGGTGCGCGGCGGACCGCACGACGTGCAGCAGACCGTCGCCGCCGACGCCCGCGCGGCGGTCGCACAGCGCGGCGACGGCGGCCGGGGGCAGGTCGATGGCGTTCTCCGGGTCGGGGACGATGACGAAGTCGTTCTCGGTCCCGTGACCCTTGAGGAAGGCGATCCGCGTGCTCATGCCTCGATCGTACGGCGTGCGTACGACAGCCGACCGCGCTGTCCGGCGGGCGGACGGGAGGGCAGCTGTCCGGGACGGCAGGTGTGCGGGGACGACGGCGCGCGCGGATCCGGACGGCAGGTGTGCGGGGACGACGGTGCGCGCGGACCCGGGCCGGGCGGAGGGCGCGGACCGGTACGGGATCAGCGCAGGCGGGCCACGCGCCACACGGCGAGCACCGCCACCGCCGCGACCACCACGACGTACGCCGTCACGACCCGCCAGTCGGGGCGGCGTCCGGAGCCGCGCTGGGGCAGGCCCGGCCAGGTGGAGCCGACGCGGCGGGCGGCCATCATGCCCCAGCCCGCGGAGCAGGCGCAGATCAGCAGGCCGAGCATGGCGACCACGGCGCCGCCGTCACCGAACTCGAAGGCCAGCGGGAAGGCGAACATCAGCGAGCCGGTGGCCGCCAGCGCCACGATGGGGGCGAGCTGCCAGATCCGGAGCCTGCGCTGCGGGCGCAGCTCCACCTCGACCTCGGCCGCGGCGGACATCTCGCCCGGCGCGGGCCCGTCGGCGGTCACGCCGTCCGGCGCGTCCTCGGGACCGTCGGAGCTCAGCGGCTCGACGTCCGCCGCGAGCACCGGACGCTCCCCGCCCGGGTCGGCGCCGTGCTCGGTTTCTCGTGCAGTGTCGCGAGGGCCGGCCTCCATCGCCACGCGCCCTCCCAACTCGGACTTCACTGGTCGATCGAAGCTTGATGATGGCACGGCGCCGGAGGCCCGGATGACGGCCGGAGCGTCCCGATGCCATGACGTGATCAGGCTGTAACCGGTCGTTCGACCAACGCCAGCGCAAGCTGGGGAAGTTCTGTGACATCCGCCGCGGCACCACTGAGCCAGTGCACCCGCGGGTCGCGCCGGAACCACGAATCCTGACGGCGCGCGAAGCGCTTGGTGGCGCGTACGGTCTCGGCCCGCGCCTCGGCCTCGGTGCACTCCCCGGCGAGCGCCGCGAGCACCTGCTGGTACCCCAGCGCGCGCGATGCCGTACGCCCCGCGCGCAGCCCCTGCGTCTCCAGTCCGCGCACCTCGTCGACGAGCCCCGCCTCCCACATCCGGCCCACCCGGCGCGTGATGCGCTCGTCGAGCTCGGGGCGGGAGACGTCGACGCCGATCTGCACGGTGTCGTAGACCGAGTCGTGGCCGGGAAGGTTGGCGGTGAAGGGCTTGCCGGTGATCTCGATGACCTCCAGGGCGCGGACGATGCGGCGCCCGTTGCTGGGCAGGATCGCGTGCGCGGCCTCGGGGTCGGCGGCGGCGAGCCGGGCGTGCAGGGCGCCCGAACCGCGGAGGGTGAGCTCCTCCTCCAGGCGCGCCCGCACCTCGGGGTCGGTCCCGGGGAACTCCAGGTTGTCGACGGCCCCGCGCACGTAGAGGCCGGAGCCGCCCACCAGGATCGGCCAGCGGCCGTCGGCGAGCAGCGCGTCGATGCGGGAGCGTGCCAGCCGCTGGTACTCGGCGACACTCGCGGTGACCGTCACGTCCCAGATGTCCAGGAGGTGGTGCGGGATGTCGCCGCGCTCCTCGGGCGTCAGTTTCGCGGTGCCGATGTCCATCCCTCGGTACAGCTGCATGGAGTCGGCGTTGACGACCTCGCCGCCGAGACGCCGGGCCAGGAATACGCCGAGATCGGACTTTCCGGCCGCGGTCGGTCCGACGACGGCGATGACGCGGGGGGCGAGGGGTGCGCTGCTCACCGCCCCAGTCTCGCAAACATCACGGCCTCTTCACGAATGAGCTACGTGACGCGGGACGCCCGGAGTCGTTGCCTGTTGCGAGGTTTCAGCCGCCGGTTCGAGCGCCGGTCACCCGGGCGACGCAAACGGACGCACCGGTCGACGCGGGATTTCGCCCGCACGAGTAATGTATGGAGTGGATATGGGTGTTTTTGCACGGCTTCTCCGGAAGTCGAAGGCTACGGAGGAGGCGTCGGCCGCCGAGGCGGAGGCCGGTACAGCGACGGCCGGGGCCGCGGCCGATGTGACGGAGGCGGCGAAGAATGCAGAGGAGGCGCAGCCCGTGCCGGTGAAGACCTCACCCGAAGCCGCGACCGGGGCCGGGACCAACGCCGATACCGATATCGATGCCGACGCCGATGCCGATACCGGCACGGGGACTGCGGCCGAGGCTCCGGCGGAACAGGCCGCCGAGGCCGTCGCGCCGGACGGGCTGGACATCCCCAAGCAGCAGTCCGCCGACGAGGCCGCCGACAGTGAGGCCGGCGAAAGCGCCCGCAAATAACGGCCCCGCGCGGGAAGGTGCACCATGGGTCTCCTGGACAATTTGAAAGCCAAACTCGGCCCGGCCAAGGGCAGGGTCTCCGACCTCGCGCAGCAGCACGGGGGCAAGATCCACAGCGGTCTGGACAAGGCCGCGCGGATGGCCGACGAGAGGACCAAGGGCAAGTACAGCGACAGGATCCAGACGGGCACCGGCAAGGCGAAGGACGCCCTGGACCGGCTCGCGCACGAGGACGGTCACGGCACCGCCCACCGGACGGACGGACCGGACGGGCCGCCGCCCCCGACGTCCTGACGGAGTCCGACGGCGGACGGCCGAGGAGCACTGCCGGCTCCCGGCCGTCCGCCGTTTTCGTGTCCTCCGCGCGCCGGCTACGACCAGGCCGCCACCAGGTAGCCGACCCCGTACGGGGCGTCGTCGTACAGCAGGCTGCCGCCCAGTCCCGCGCCCTCCGCGGCGCCCGCGAGAACCTGCCAGCAGGACCGCCCTGACGCCTTGAGCTCGTGCGCGAGCTCGGCGTCCAGGGCCTTGAGGGCGGCCACGTCCGCCGCGGCCAGCGCGCGGGCCACCCCGGCGTCGAAGCCCTCCGCCCGCTCGTCGAGATAGCCCGGCGCCTTGACCGTCCGGCACGCGCTGGCGTCCCCCATCACCAGCAGCGCCATCCGGTCCGCCCGTACGGCGAGCTGTCCGCCCACCTCGACGCACCGCTCCGCGGCCAGCGGCTCGCCCACGCCCAGGCCCTCCACAGGGGCGTCGGCCCAGCCCGCGCGGTCCAGCAGCCAGGCGGCCACGGACAGCGAGGGCGGCAGCTCCCGCCCGGGCTCCCCCGCCTCCGTCACGGCTCCGGGCAGCCGTACGTCCAGATCGACGCCGAAGCCGCGGAACGTGCCGCGCGCACCGGCCGGGTGCGGGCCCCGCCCGCTCCGCCCGGCCGGACCGAGGACGATCAGCCGGTCGGGACGGGCCGCGGCGAGCACGCCGAGCGCGTCCGCGCACGCGGCACGCGCGGCGTCCAGCTCGGGTGCCGCGCCCGCGGCCACCCGGGGCACGAGCAGGGGCGGACAGGGGCAGACGGCGGCGGCTACAAGCATGATCCGCAGCGTACGCGCCCGGACCGTGACCGCCGGTCCGCCGTCGCCCGCTCCCCCGTGAGCGCGCGTGTCCCGCTCGGCCGGGTCCTGCGGTGAGCATCACGTGTCCCGCTCTGCCGGGTCCTGCCGGTCGCGGGCCGTGTGCGTCAGTCGCAGCCGCAGCCGCTGCCCGTGGCGGCCGGCAGCGGGGCGGGGACGCCGATCCTGGGGAGTCCCAGCATGACGCCCGCGGGCTTCGCGGCCTCGGCGGCGTTGCGCTTGTCCCAGGCGTCGCCCGCGCGCGTGGGACGCACGTTCAGGACCGGGCCCTCGGCGAGCAGGTGGTGCGGCGCCGCGTAGGTGATCTCGACGGTGACGACGTCCCCGGGGCGCACCTCCTGGTCCGGCTTGGTGAAGTGCACCAGGCGGTTGTCGGGGGCGCGGCCCGACAGGCGGTGGGTGGCGCCGTCCTTGCGGCCCTCGCCCTCGGCGACCATCAGCTCCAGGGTGCGGCCGACCTGCTTCTTGTTCTCCTCCCAGGAGATCTCCTCCTGGAGGGCGACGAGACGCTCGTAGCGCGCCTGGACGACCTCCTTGGGGATCTGGTTCTCCATGGTGGCCGCCGGGGTGCCGGGGCGCTTGGAGTACTGGAACGTGAACGCCTGGGAGAAGCGGGCCTCACGGACCACGTGCAGCGTCTGCTCGAAGTCCTCCTCGGTCTCGCCGGGGAAGCCCACGATGATGTCGGTGGTGATCGCCGCGTGCGGGATGGCGGCCCGCACCTTCTCGATGATCCCCAGGTAGCGCTCCTGGCGGTAGGAGCGGCGCATCGCCTTCAGGACGGTGTCCGAGCCGGACTGCAGCGGCATGTGGAGCTGCGGCATCACGTTCGGCGTCCCGGCCATGGCGGCGATCACGTCGTCCGTGAAGTCGCGCGGGTGCGGCGAGGTGAAGCGGACCCGCTCAAGGCCGTCGATCTGCCCGCAGGCCCGCAGCAGCTTGCTGAACGCCTCGCGGTCGCCGATGTCGGAGCCGTACGCGTTGACGTTCTGGCCGAGCAGGGTGATCTCGCTGACGCCCTCGCCGACCAGGGCCTCGATCTCGGCGAGGATGTCGCCGGTTCTGCGGTCCTTCTCCTTGCCGCGCAGCGCCGGGACGATGCAGAACGTACAGGTGTTGTTGCAGCCGACGGAGATCGAGACCCAGGCGGCGTACGCGCTCTCGCGGCGGGTGGGCAGCGTGGACGGGAACGCCTCCAGGGACTCGGCGATCTCGACCTGCGCCTCCTCCTGGACGCGGGCGCGCTCCAGGAGGACCGGCAGCTTGCCGATGTTGTGCGTGCCGAAGACGACGTCCACCCAGGGCGCCTTCTTCACGATGGTGTCGCGGTCCTTCTGGGCCAGGCAGCCGCCGACGGCGATCTGCATCCCGGGGCGCCGGGTCTTCATCGGGGCGAGCCGGCCGAGGTTGCCGTAGAGCCGGTTGTCGGCGTTCTCCCGGACCGCGCAGGTGTTGAAGACGACGACGTCCGCGTCACCGTCCGAGCCCTCGGGAGCGCGGACGTAACCGGCGTCCTCCAGCAGTCCGGAGAGCCGCTCGGAGTCGTGGACGTTCATCTGGCACCCGTAGGTGCGCACTTCGTAGGTCTTGGATTCCTGAACGCCCACTGCCTGGCTCCGGTCGCTGCTGCTCATGTGACAAGGGTAGGCGGTGCCCGGAGCGACTCCTGTCGCGCGTCCCGGGGCTACCCCTTCGCGGGCTCCCAGCCCTGGCGGCGCAGGATCGCGGCGACGTCCGGGGCGCGGTAGTGGTCCCCCTTGAGGACCTTGCCGTCCGCGCGGCGGGCGACCGAGCCGTCGGGCCCCACCTTCGTCATGTTGGCGCGGTGGATCTCGGCGATCACCGCGTCGAGGTCGATGCCGTGCACGAGGGCGGTGCCGTACGCCACGTACACGACGTCGGCGAGCTCGTGCGCCAGCCGGTCCAGCGGGCCGTCGACGGACACCTCGGCGACCTCGGCCGCCTCCTCGGCCAGCAGTTCCCCGCGATGGGCGGCCAGCTCCGGGGAGACCTCGGCCGGCACCGTACGGGCGTCGAGGCCGAAGGCCAGGTGGAAGGCGCGGACCAGGGAGGCGGGCGAGGGGACGGCGGGGGAAGAGTCGGGAGAGGCGGGAGACGGCTGCATCCGGCGATCCTAACGACGCGCCCGCCCGCACCGGTCCCGGTTCGTTGCCGGTGGCCGTGCGCGGCCCCGGGCCCCGCCGGTGGCTGTCCGCGGCCCCGGGCCCCGCCGGTGGCTGTCCGCGGCCCCGGTTCCCTGCCGGTGGCTGTCCGCGGCCCCGGTTCCCTGCCGGTGGCTGTCCGCGGCCCCGATCCCTTGCCGGTGGCACCCGCGGCTCCGGACCCCCGCCGGTGGCTGTCCGCGGCCCCGATCCCTTGCCGGTGGCACCCGCGGCTCCGGACCCCTGCCGGTGGCTGTCCGCGGTCCCGGGACGCCGCCCCTGGTCACCGGGGGGCCCGGCTGGCAGGATCGCGCCCATGGTCCAGGCATTCCCGCGCATCGGCAGACGTTCCGCACTGCTCGGCTCGGCGGCCGCGTTCGTGGTCTTCGCGCTGCTGCTCTGGTGGCTGCTCCCGCTGGGCGAGAAGTCCCCGGGGGGACGGATCACCTTCAGCACCGGGACGGTGACGGGGGTGTACCAGACCTACGGGGACCTGCTCCAGGAGGCCGCCGCCAAGGACATGCCCCGGCTCGACATGCGGCTGTGGACCAGCGACGGATCGCAGCAGAACGTGCAGCGGGTGGCCACCGGGAAGGCCGATTTCACCATCGCCGCGGCCGACGCGGTGCAGACGTACATCGCGGAGGACAAGCCGGGCGCGGACACGCTGCGCGGCTGCGCCCGCCTCTATGACGACTACGTGCACCTGGTGGTGCCGCGGTCGTCGCCGGTGCAGTCGGTGGCCGATCTGAAGGGCAGGCGGGTGGCCGTGGGTCCGGCCGGCTCCGGGGTGCGGCTGATCGCGGACAACGTGCTCAAGGCGGCCGGCCTGAATCCGCACAAGGACATCGAGCCGCTGCCCGACGGCATAAGCACCATGCCCGGGCTGCTGGAGCACCACGAGATCGACGCGTTCTTCTGGTCGGGCGGGCTGCCGACGAGCGCCGTGTCGAAGCTGTCGGAGAGGTTCGACATCCGGCTGGTCCCGATCGGCACCGACATCGCCGAGGAGCTTCAGGAGCAGGGCGGCGCCTCCCTGTACTACCGGCCCGCGGTGATGCCCGCCACGGCCTACACGGAGGCCCAGCAGGGCGCCACCGTGCAGACCCTCGCGGTGGCGAACCTCCTCATCACGCGCGCGGACATGGACACCGACCTCACGGAGGAGCTGACCCGCACGGTGATCGACAGCCGGGACGGGATCGGCCACAAGGTGCACGCGGCGCAATTCGTGGACCTGCGGACCGCCTTGTACACCGATCCCGTCGAGCTGCACGAGGGAGCGTCGCGCTACTACCGGTCCGTGAAGCCGTAGCAGCCCGCTCCGGGGGCCGTCACCGCGCGGGAGCGGCTCCGTCGGGACCGGCGGCGGCCGGCTCCGTACGCGGCACGGTGACGGTCACCTCAAGGCCGTGTGGCTCGTGCCGGGCGTACCCGATCGAGCCGCCGCCCGCCGCGAGCAGCGCCCGGCAGATGGACAGGCCGAGGCCCGACCCCTTGACGTTCTGGTGGGCGGCGCTGCGCCAGAAGCGGTCGCCGATGCGGGCGAGCTCCTCGTCGGTGAGCCCGGGGCCGCCGTCGGTGACGACGATCGTCGACGTCTCGCCGTTCGACCCGACCGTGACCCGAACGCTCTCGCTCTCGGGCGAGAACTTCAGGGCGTTGTCGATCACCGCGTCCAGGGCGCTGGACAGCGTGACCGGGTCGGCCCAGGCGGTGGTGGCCGGGCAACTGCCGCTCAGCCGGACGCCCTTGCTGTCGGCCACCGGCTGCCAGGCCGCGACCCGCTCTGCCGCCAGCTCCCCGATGTCGGTCAGCCGCAGGTGCGCCTCGGCGTGCTCGGCCAGTGCCAGGTCGAGCAGGTCGTCGAGGACCTGGGCCAGGCGCTTGCCCTCGGTGCGGACGGAAGCGATCTCCTCATTGCCCTCCGGCAGTTCCAGTGCGAGCAGTTCTATGCGCAGCAGCAGCGCCGCGAGGGGGTTGCGCAGCTGGTGCGAGGCGTCGGCGACGAAGGCGCGCTGCTGCTCCAGGACGTCCTCGACGTTGTCGGCCATCTCGTTGAACGAGCGGGCCAGGCGTCTGAGTTCCGGCGGGCCGCCGGCGGCCGCGACCCGCGACTTCAGGCGTCCGGTGGCGATGTCGTGGGTGGTCGCGTCCAGCACCCGTACGGGCTTCAGGACCCAGCCGGTCAGGCGGAGCGCGGCGCCGACGGCCAGCAGCATCGCGGCGATCTCGCCCGCCCCGATCAGCAGCCAGCCGTGCAGGGTCTTCGACCGCATCTGGCCGGTGGGCGAGTCGGTGACGACGACCGCGATGACGTCGCCGTCGCGGATGACCGGGGAGGCGACGACGAGCCGTCCGCGCTGCCACGGCCAGACCTGTTCGGGGTCGTGGCTGCGGCGCCCGAGGAACGCCTCGTCGAACGCGTCCCTGGCGTCGCCCTTCTGAGACGGGAACCAGCTCTGCGGCGCGTTGGCCATGGGCTCCTTGTTGCGGTAGAAGACGCCCGCCTTGATGCCGTAGACGCGGTTGTAGGTCTCGAGCTCCTTGCGCAGGGTCTCGCCGCGCTCGTCGATGGTGCCCACCCGGGAGCCCGTGGGGCGGTCGGTGACGAACTGGGCGAGAGCGGCGAACCGCGCGGTGTCGTCGATCCGGTCGACGACCACCTTCTGCTGCTGCGCGGCCGCCACGCTGGTGGCCAGCGGGACGCCGAGCGCGAGCAGCACGGCCGCCATCAGGACGATGAGCAGCGGGAGGAGACGCGTGCGCACCGGTGCCCGCTACGCCGCGGGGGCGACGAGCCGGTAGCCGACGCCGCGCACCGTCTCGATCAGCGCCGGCATCCGCAGCTTGGAACGCAGCGAGGCGACGTGCACCTCCAGGGTGCGCCCCGTGCCCTCCCAACTGGTGCGCCACACCTCGCTGATGATCTGTTCCCGGCGGAAGACCACGCCGGGGCGCTGGGCCAGCAGCGCGAGCAGGTCGAACTCCTTGCGGGTGAGCTGGACGACGGAGCCGTCGACGCTGACCTGCCGGGTGGGCAGCTCGATCCGTACGGAGCCGAGCCTGAGGGCGCCGTCGCCGGGCGCGGCGGAGTCCTCGGCGACGCTGCGCCGGCTGACGGCGTGGATACGGGCCAGCAGTTCGCCGGTGTCGTAGGGCTTGACCACGTAGTCGTCCGCGCCCAGGTTGAGGCCGTGGATCCGGGAACGCACGTCCGCGCGCGCGGTAACCATGATCACCGGTGTGCCGGTCAGCTTCCTGATCTTGCCGCAGACCTCGTAGCCGTCCTGGTCGGGCAGGCCGAGATCGAGCAGGACCACACCGTAACCGGCGCCTTCGGGGACGAGCGCCTGGAGCGCCTCCTCACCGCTGCGGGCGTGCGTGACGTCGAAGCCGTGCCGGGCGAGCACGGCGGACAGGGCTGCGGCGACATGGTTGTCGTCCTCGACGAGGAGCAGTCTCACCCCGGCCCCCTCCGGTTCATGGTTCGTACGCGGTAGGCGTGTAGAAGTCGGTTTGCGAAAGAGCGGGCACGCGCGCGTGCACCATGGCAGTCACGCCGATCGGCCAGGACGGCGTCAAGAGGCTTCGGGTCGCCCACGGCTTCCGTTACCCAGCCGGTACGCGCTCCGGTCACGCCCGTCACACATAGTGTCGAGGCGCTATCAGATCGTTATGCTCAATTCTCGCTCAGATGTAATGACGCTGGTCGTACGGGGTCACTACTGTCCTCCGAAACCGAGGAGGACGGAGCCAAATAGCGATGACCGAAGTATCGGTGGCCAAGGACGCCGTGGCCGCGACCGACGAACTGGTCGTCCTGAAGAGCGTCAACAAGCACTTCGGCGCGTTGCACGTGCTCCAGGACATCGACCTGACGATCGCCCGGGGTGAAGTCGTCGTGGTCATCGGACCCTCCGGGTCCGGGAAGTCCACCCTGTGCCGCACCATCAACCGCCTGGAGACGATCGATTCGGGCGACATCCTGATAGACGGCGACCCGCTGCCCGCGGAGGGCAAGGCGCTGGCCCGGCACCGGGCCGACGTGGGCATGGTCTTCCAGTCCTTCAACCTCTTCGCGCACAAGACGGTGCTCGAGAACGTGATGCTGGGCCAGCTCAAGGTCCGCAAGGCCGACAAGAAGGCGGCCGAGGAGAAGGCCCGGGGGCTCCTGGACCGCGTCGGCGTCGGCACGCAGGCGGACAAGTACCCCGCGCAGCTCTCGGGCGGCCAGCAGCAGCGCGTGGCGATCGCACGGGCCCTGGCGATGGACCCGAAGGTCATGCTGTTCGACGAGCCGACCTCTGCGCTCGACCCGGAGATGATCAACGAGGTCCTGGAGGTCATGCAGCAACTCGCGCGTGACGGCATGACCATGGTCGTGGTCACCCACGAGATGGGCTTCGCCCGCTCGGCCGCGAACCGCGTGGTCTTCATGGCCGACGGCCGCATCGTCGAAGAGGCGGTCCCCGACCAGTTCTTCAGCAACCCCCGCAGCGACCGGGCCAAGGACTTCCTGTCGAAGATCCTGCACCACTGACGTCCGGCCCTTCTCCCCTTGTAGAAGGCCCGTATCTCTTCACCACCAAAAGGATGTTCACCATGAAGCTCCGCAAGGTCACCGCCGCTTCGGCCGCCGTGCTCGCGCTTGCCGTCACCGCCACCGCCTGCGGCTCGTCGGACGACGACAAGGGCGACGGCGGCTCCTCGGGCGGCAACTCGATCACGATCGGCATCAAGTTCGACCAGCCCGGCCTCGGCCAGAAGACGGCGGACGGCAAGTACACCGGCTTCGACGTCGACGTGGCCACGTACGTCGCCAAGCAGCTCGGCTACAGCGCCGACCAGATCCAGTGGAAGGAGGCGAAGAGCGCCGACCGCGAGACCATGCTCCAGCGCGGTGACGTCGACTTCATCGCCGCCACCTACTCGATCAACGACGAGCGCGAGCAGAAGGTCGACTTCGCGGGTCCGTACCTCCTCGCCCACCAGGACGTCCTGGTCCGCGCCGACGAGAAGGACATCAAGTCGCCCTCGGACCTGAACAGCAAGAAGCTCTGTTCGGTGGCCGGTTCGACGTCCGCGCAGAACGTCAAGGAGAAGCTGGCGCCGAAGGCCCAGCTCCAGCAGTACCAGACGTACTCGCAGTGCCTCACCGGCCTGGAGAACGGCGCCATCGACGCGCTGACCACCGACGACTCGATCCTCGCCGGCTACGCCGCGCAGGCGAACTTCAAGGGCAAGTTCAAGCTCGGCGGCTTCAAGATGACGAACGAAAACTACGGCATCGGCGTCAAGAAGGGCAGCGATCTCAAGGCGAAGATCAACACCGCCCTGGAGAAGATGGTCTCCGACAAGTCGTGGGACAAGGCCGTCGAGGCCAACTTCGGCCCGGCGAACTACAAGAACGAGCCCGCCCCGACCATCGGTGACATCAAGAAGTGACGTAGGGCCTGACAGGTGCGTCGTCCTCGGGGGGACGGCGCACCTGCCCGCAAGTGCCCTCCACAGATGCGGAAGCGCGGGAGATCGTGTTCGACTTTCTTGAAGGTTACGACCTGCTGGGAGCCTTCTGGGTGACGGTGCAGCTCACCCTGCTCTCGGCCGTCGGCTCTCTCATATGGGGAACCCTGCTGGCCGCCATGCGCGTCGGCCCGG
Source organism: Streptomyces sp. NPDC059785 (assembly GCF_042732375.1). Taxonomy (NCBI): domain Bacteria; kingdom Bacillati; phylum Actinomycetota; class Actinomycetes; order Kitasatosporales; family Streptomycetaceae; genus Streptomyces; species Streptomyces sp. NPDC059785. The sequence goes on along the minus strand of NZ_JBHWHV010000059.1, from coordinate 43,627 downwards.
TGCCCCTGATGCGCGGTTTCGGAACCGCCTACGTCAACATCGTCCGGAACATCCCGCTGACGGTGATCATCCTGTTCACCTCACTGGGACTGAACCAGACCCTCAGCATCAATCTGGGGGCGAGCGATTTCGACACCATCAACTTCCGGCTGGCCGTGCTCGGCCTGATCGCCTACACCTCGGCCTTCGTGTGCGAGGCGCTGCGGTCCGGCATCAACACGGTGCCCGTCGGACAGGCCGAGGCGGCGCGCGCCATCGGTCTGAACTTCACCCAGGTCCTGACGCTGGTCGTGCTGCCGCAGGCGTTCCGCTCGGTGATCGGCCCGCTGACCAACGTACTGATCGCGCTGACGAAGAACACCACGGTGGCCGCAGCGATCGGCGTCGCCGAAGCGGCCCTGCTGATGAAGGAGATGATCGAGAACGAGGCTCAGCTCATCCTCATCGCGGCCGTCTTCGCCTTCGGCTTCGTGTGTCTGACGCTGCCGACCGGCCTGATCCTCGGCTGGGTGGGCAAGAAGGTGGCGGTGAAGCGATGAGCTCGGTCCTCTACGACGCCCAGGGCCCCCGGGCCAAGCGGCGCAACTGGATCTACACGGCCGTGTTCACGGTCGCCTTCGTCGCCGTCGCCTGGTGGGTGATCACCAGCCTTGCCGACAAGCACCAGCTCGACTGGGAGAAGTGGAAGCCCTTCTTCACCGACTCCCGCGCGTATACGACGTACATCTGGCCGGGCCTGAAGAACACGCTCATCGCGGCCGCCCTGTCGATGGTGATCGCGCTTCCGCTCGGAGCGCTGCTCGGTATCGCGCGGCTCTCGGACCACGCCTGGGTGCGCGGTCCGGTCGCGGTGATCGTCGAGTTCTTCCGCGCCATCCCGGTGCTGATCCTGATGCTCTTCGCCCTGGCGCTCTACGCCGAGTACGCGACGGGCATCAGCTCGGACGACCGCCCCCTGTACGCGGTCGTCACCGGACTCGTGCTCTACAACGCGTCGGTGCTCGCGGAGATCGTCCGCGCGGGCATCCTGTCCCTGCCCAAGGGCCAGTCCGAGGCGGCCCAGGCCATCGGCCTGCGCAAGAACCAGGTGATGCGTTACATCCTGCTGCCGCAGTCCGTCACGGCCATGCTGCCGGCGATCGTCAGCCAGCTCGTCGTCATCGTGAAGGACACCGCGCTCGGCGGCGCGCTGCTCACCTTCTCGGAGCTGCTCGCGACCGTCAGCACGATGAGCGCTTTCTACGGCGCGAACACCATCGCGAGCTTCACCGTCGTCGCGCTGATCTACGTGGCGATCAACTTCGCGCTGACCACCTTCGCGAGCTGGCTCGAGGGCCGGCTGCGGCGGCGCAAGAAGTCGACGGGCGCGGTGCTCCCGCCGGCCGCGGTGGGCGGCACGGAGGCGACCGGAGCCGCAACCTGACGGGTTGTCACCCGTTTCGCCCCCTACGGAGGCAGTGGCGTGATCGCCACTGCCTCCGTCGCTTGACGAGAGCACCGGCAATGGGTTGCATACGTTCTGTGATCGTGCACCCTGCTCCAACTCTGTGTTCATGTAAGTCACCGAGGACTCCGCTCCGGGCAGGGGGCAGCACGTCATGGATCCGGTGATCATCGTCGGAGCGGGTCCCGTGGGTCTCACGCTCGCCCTTGCGCTGGCGCGCCAGCAGGTTCCCTCCATCGTCCTCGACGAGGGCCCCGGCAAGGACGAACAGCGCCCCGCGCGCACCGTCGTCCTCCGCGAGGACACCGCCGCGCTGGTCGAGCGGCTGGTCGGCTTCCCACTCGCCGAGGCCGGCTTCCGTTGGGCCGGATGGCGGTCCATGCGGCGCAAGCAGGTGATGCGCGAGATCCGGTTCGGCGCGGGGGGCCCGCAGGGCGCGGACGGCGCGGCGGACGGTCACAGCGGCGTGAGCGGCCACGGCGAGACGGGCGGGCCGGGAGGCCCGGGCGGCCCGGGGCACGCGCCGGATCCGGGAGTCTTCGGTGGCCGAGGCGGTCCGGGCGGCGACGGATACGGCTTCGGGACCGCGGGAAGCGCCGGGGCGGCGGAAGCAGGTCCCCAGGACGCGCAGGAAGCGGGGGTGGCGGCACCGCTGCACATCACCCAGCACGTGCTGACGGCCGCGCTGCGCCGGGCCATCGCCGGTGAGCGGCTGATCAAGGTCGCCGTGGACAGCCGGCTCGACTCGCTGGAGCAGGAGAGGTCCGGGGTCACCGCCCACACCCGCGGGCCCAAGGGGACCTGGTGGCGCGGCAGTTACCTGGTCGGCTGCGACGGGCCGCGCTCGACCGTGCGCAAGCTCAAGGACATCCGCTTCCCCGGGCGCACGGCCGTGGAACGGCACGCCGTGGCCGCCCTGCGCACCGAACTCCCCTGGCACGGCGAGGCCTTGCTGCACCGGCAGCCGCCCTGGCGGACCTCCGGGCCCTGGGCGGGCGAGGTGACCGGGCGTCCGCTGCCCGACGGCGTGTGGCGCCTGGACTGGCTGCTGCCGCCGCGCAACGAGCTGGTGACCCCGGACATGCTGCTCAGCCGCATCCAGGAGACCCTCGCGGGCTGGGCCGGCGACTCCGCGCCGCCGTACGAACTGCTCGACACCGGAGTCCACACCGTGCACCACCGGCTCGCCCGCCGGTGGCGGGCCGGCCGGGTCTTCCTCGCCGGGGACGCCGCGCACCTGCTCGGCGCGCTCGGCACCCAGGGCCTGGACGAGGGCCTGCGGGACGCCGACAACCTCGCCTGGAAACTGTCCCTGGCCTGGCACCACGGGCCGCACGAGGCCCTGCTCGACAGCTACCAGGCGGAGCGCCGCGCGGTGGTCGCGGCCCGGCTGCGCGCCGCCGACCAGGCCCTGCCGGTACTGCGCGGAGGCGGCGGCCTGCGCTCGTACGTGCCCGGGTCGGCGCGCGGACACGACGCGCTGCTCACCGACGGCCACCTGGGGCGCGGGCCGCTGGGCGCGCCGGGGACGTACGGCGATTCGCCGCTCGCGCCGCCGCGCGCCGAGTCCGCGGCCGCCGTCGGCACCGCCCCGGGCGCCCCGGTGACCGATGTCCGGGTGACCGCCGAGGACGGCTCCTTCGTCCGGCTGCGGGACCGGCTCGGACGGGCGGTGCTGCTCGTCCTGCTCATCGCCCCCGGGACCGGCGTCTGGGAGCGCAAGCACTGGGTGTCGGCCGGGATCATGCCCCGGCTCGCGGCCGCCGTGACCGCGCTGCCGCACCCCGCCGAACTGCTCGTCGCCGAGAGCTACCCGGGCGCGGCCGCGCACACCGTGCTACTGATCCGCCCCGACGGCCACCTGGTCACCGCGCTGAGCGGGGTACGGCCGGCCGATCTCTACGAGGCCGCGGAAGCGACGCTGGGCGGGGCGGCGCCGACGGACTCGGGTGCGGAGGCGGAGCCGGACGCGGGGGCGGGTCCGGGCGCGGGGGCCGACAGGGGGGCGGGGACGGCGGCGGGGAGCCGGAGGTGACTGGGCGGAGGGGACTGGAGGGGACTGGCCTGAGGTGAGGGTGCGGGGCCGGGTCCCATGGGGGGCGTGTTTTGGGATGGCGGGTCCCATGGGGGCGGGCATTGGGACGGCGGGTCCCATGGGGGCGGGCTTCGGGCTTCGGGCGTCGCGGCTCTGAGGGCGGGCTTTGGGCGTCGGCTGCGGGGGCCTGGGGATTTGGGCTGGTCAGGGCCGTGCGGGGTACGGCCCGGTCGGCGCGGGCGGGGCGCGGAACGGTCTTCCGCACGCGGCGCCCGACCGTGCGGTCCACATAGTGACAGTGAGTTGAACGGTCCGCAGGGTCGTGGTGTACTCCGGATCGTGACCGACACCTGCGTGCGCCTTTGGCGGAGGGTCCACATGGACCTCATCCGCTATGCGGGCTGCGTGTGTCGTCCGTCCTGTTGATTTCGCCGCTTTTCCTTCCTCGCGCGCCCCTTGGTGCGGTGCCGCGCGCTCCCACGCGAAAACTCAGGACGGTACCCGTGTCCGTATCACCCGCATCTCCCGTGTCCCCTGCTGTCCCCTCGACCGCCGCTGTGGCCGCCTCGGTGCCGGCGCAGGCGCCCACCCAAGCCGAACTGCTGGAGTTCGTCCGCCGCACGGCCGCCGACAGCGAGCTGATCGCCTCCCTGCCGCTCGATCCCGAGGGCCGCACCTGGGTGCGGCTCGACGGCCCCGGCGGCAGCGAGGCGTGGCTCATCGGCTGGCCGCCCGGCACCGGAACCGGCTGGCACGACCATGCCGAGTCGATCGGCGCCTTCCTCACCGCCGCGGGCGAGCTCAGCGAGAACGCGCTCGCCGCCCGGCTGCCCACCGACGGCTGGCAGACCCTGGAGCTGTCCGAAGGGGTGGACCGCGAGCGGCGGCTGCCCGCCGGAAAGGGACGCGCCTTCGGCCGTCATCATGTGCACGAGGTCCTCAACGAGACGGATACGCACGCCGTTTCCGTCCACGCGTACTATCCTCCACTGCCGCAGATCCGCCGGTACAGCCGTACCGGCCGGGTACTGCGTCTGGAGCAGGTCGAGCGTCCGGAGGACTGGCAGTGAGCGAGCGTTCCGAAGCGGTCGGTATCGACGACTTGCTGGAGCGGGTGCGCGCGGGACTCGACCGCGTGGAGGCCGAGGAGGCGTACCGCGCCTTGCAGGCCGACGAGGCGCTGCTCGTCGACATCCGCTACGAGGCCCTGCGCGCGCGGGACGGGCTGATCCCGGGCGCCCTCGTCGTCGAACGCAACGAACTGGAGTGGCGCCTCGACCCCAGGGGCAGCCACCGCGCTCCGGAGGCGACCAGCCATGACCTGCGGGTGGTGGTCGTCTGCAACGAGGGGTACGCGTCCAGCCTCGCGGCCGCGTCCCTGAAACAACTGGGGCTGCACCGGGCGACGGATCTGATCGGCGGTTTCCAGGCATGGCGGGCGGCCGGTCTTCCGGTGACGGCCTGAGCCCGAGCGACGGGCACCCCCTCCGACCGGTTGAAGGGACGCCCCTTCGATGCGGTGCGAGGGGGTGCCCCCTTCGACTTGGTGCGAGGAGGCGCCCCCTTCGACTTGGTGCGAGGGGGTGCCCTTTCCGACTTGGTGCGAGGGGGCGCCCGCTATGGTCGTCTGCGGCTCAGTTCCGACGTGGCGTGAGGGGGCGCCCGCCGCGGTCGTCCGCGGCTCAGTCCGCGCTTCCTCGGTCGTTTCCGGCCGTCACTCCTGGACCGTCGCCGCGGTGACCGGGCGGGTCCGCAGGGCCACCCGGCCCGGGACGGCCGTGGCGGCCAGGGCCAGCAGCCCGGCGGTCGCGAGTACGGCGATGTAGACGAGCGGCCTGATCGCCGGGCCCGCGCCGCCCGTCATGCCGACGCTGAACGCGGTGAGCACGGCGAGGGCGACCGAACTGCCGAGTGCGGTGGCGAGCAGCAGGACCGAGAGCGCCTCGGTGCGCAGCATCCGCAGCACCTGGCGGCGGGTGGCCCCGGCCAGCCGGAGCAGCGCGAACTCGCGGACCCGTTCGGAGACGGACATGGCGAGCGTGTTGACGACCGCGATGGCGGTGAAGGCCAGGACCAGCCCCATGGCGAGGTAGTTGACCTCCGCGTTCGCCTGCTGCCGTTCGGCCTGGACCGAGTCGGCGGCCTCCGGCGCGAGAACCTCGACATCCGGGAACTTACGGAGCGTAGTCGCGAGTTGGGTCTGTGTGCGGGCGGACGAGACGAGCACGGAGGAGGCGAGCGGGTTGTCCACATGGCGTGCGACCAGGTCATGGGCGAGGGTGAGGTCGCCGAAGCCGAGACCCCTGGCGTAGACGGCGGCGACGGTGACTCTGACGGGGACGCCGTCACCGAGGGTCATTTTCAGTGTGCTGCCGGGTTCCAGGTGGAGTTGGTCGGCCGCAAGCCGGCTGACCGCGACGGTGTCGTTCGCCAGTCCGCCGAGGGAGCCCGCCGTGACGTCCGGGTCCCAGGTACGGGTGAGGCCGGCCGGGGTCATGCCCTGGGCCGCGTACTTGTCGAGGCCCACGCGGACCGTCGTACGGACCACTTCGGTGACGGTGTCGCGCTCCGCGCGGAGGGCGCGCGCCGCTTCGGCCGGGACGCCGGGGCCCTGGCCGGCCACCACCCAGTCGGCGCGGATCCCCTCCCGGGCCTGGGCCCGGGCGGCGTCGCCGAGGGTCGGCTGGACGAAGAGGACGGTGCAGGCCATGCCGATGAGGAGGGTGAGGGGTGTGACGACGGAGGCCATGCGCGTGGCGTTGCCGCGCAGATTGGCCGTGGCCAGCTTCCCGCCGGCGCCGGTCAGCCGCAGTGGTCCGCCGAGGACCGCGACGGCCGCCCTGACCAGCAGCGGGCCGAGCAGTGCCACGGCGCAGGCGAAGACGATGACGGCCAGGAACGTCACGGGGGTGGAGGCCGGTTCGGTGCGCAGCGAGCTGAGCACGCCGACGAGCACGGCGCCACCGGCCAGCAGGAGGAGACCGGCGAGCACCCGGCCCCGGGCGGTACGGGCGCCGTCGGTACGGGCCTCGGCGAGCGCTTCCGCCGGACGAATGCGGACGACCCGGCGGGACGAGATACGCGCGGCGGCCCAGGCGCCGAGCAGCGTCGCCCCGACGGCCGCGAACAGCGGGAAGACGCTGACCGTGTGCTGAAGTGTGGCGGGCACGGCGCCCATGGCGACGAACCGGCCGTGCAGCCAGGCGCCCAGCGGCAGCCCTGCGAAGGCACCCACCGTGCCGGCCGCGGCGCCGACGATCAGCGCCTCGCGTCCGAGGAGTCTGCGGATCTGGCCCGAGGTGGCGGCGACGGCCCGCAGCAGCGCGAGTTCACGGCGCCGCTGCTGCACGGACAGGGCGAACGTGCCCACGACCACGAGCACGGCCACGAGCAGGGAGGTGCCGCCCATGGCGCCGCCGATGCTGACCAGCTGAACTCGGGCCGCCGCCGCGTCCAGGAACTCGACCGGGCCCCGGTCGTCCCCGCCGGCGACCTGTGCGGTGGTGCCGCGCAGCGCCTCGGTGACCGCCCGCTCCAGGGTGGCCGTGTCCGTGCCTTCGGCCGGAAGCACGCCGAAGGCGGTGACCTTTCCGGGGTGCGCGGCGAGCCGCCGGGCCTCGGCCGCGGAGAAGAAGAGCGAGGTCTGGTGGCGGACGTCGTGGGCGGGCGCGGCGACTCCGCTGACGCGGTAGCGGCGCGGAGCCTGCGTCGACTGGACGGTCAGACGGTCGCCGGGCCGCAGACGGGCCCGCTCGGCGAAGTCCCGGTCCACGACCAGTTCGTCGTCCGCCACGGGCGCCCTGCCCGCGGTGAGCCGGTACGGGGTGAGCGCGGCGGACGTCCAGGCGTGGCCGTAGGCGGGCCGCTCCTCGTCCGTGCCGGTCCGTGTCGACGGCTGGGCGAGGAAGGTGAGTTCGGGGACGACCCGGTCGACGCCGGGGACCCGGGCGATCCGGGCTGCGAGGTCGCTCGGGATCCAGGCCCGTTCCGCGATGGGCTTGGCCTTGTGCTTGACCTTCGTCTTGCCCTTCTTGTGCTTGACGGTGGTCTGGTGGACGTACTGGTCGCCGGAGACCACGACGGGCGCGGCGGCGTAGCGTTCCGTGGCGATCCTGCCGCGCAGCCCCGTCTCCAGGAGGGTGCCGCAGGCCGCAATGAGAGCGGCCGCGCACATCAGGGCGAGGAAGGCGCCGAGGAAGCCGCCCTTACGGGCCCGGACGCTGCGGAGGGCGTAGCGGAACATCATGAGGGATCGGCCTCTCGTGAGGTGGCCTCATCGGCGGAAGCGGTGACGGAAGCTGCGACGGAGGCTGCGGCGGGAAAGGCCAGGAACCTGGTGAAGACCGTGCGCGCGTCCGGCGGGGTGTCGGCCTCGGCGCGCTTGTACCGGTTGACCAGGGCGATGTACTCCTCGAAGAACTCCCGGAGTTCGGCCGGGGTCAGCCGCATCGTGCCGCGCGAGTACGGAAAGGCGTCGGCCCAGGGGTCGTCGGCCGCACCCGGCCGGAGCTGCAACTGCTCGAAGAGTTCGAGGTCCGCGGCGTACGCATGATGGTTCAACTCGTCCATGACGAGCCGCATCTCGGGGCTCTGGCGGCTGCGCGGCGGGAAGCGCCGGTCGCCCGGGACGGCCCGCCACCAGCGCTCACGGCCATGGCCGCCCGCCTCGGCGGTCTCCTCCACGAAGCCGTACCGCTCCAGTTCCCGCAGGTGGTAGCTGGTCGCCCCGGTATTGAGGCCGAGCGCCCGGCCGAGCATCGCCGAGGTGGCCGGACCGTGCACGGACAGATGCTGGAGCACACGCTGTCTACGAGGCTGGGCCAGCGCCCTCAGCGCGGCGATGTCGGAGAGCTCGATCGGCGGACGCGTCGCCTCTGCCGGATCCTTCGCGCCGGGTTCCTGTGCCATGCGTACACAGTCGTCTGTGCACACCTGCCTGTGCACTGCGGTGCCCCGGCGTCTCCATCGGGGGGTTAACCCCACCACGGGGCCCACCACGGGGCCCACCACGGGGCCCACCACGGGGTCCCACCATGGGACTCCACCGTGGGAAGCGGGAGTTCGAGAAGCCAAGGAACTCGAGTGGACCGAGAAGCCGGGATGCTTCGAGCGGTCCGGGAAGCCGGGATGCTTCGAGCGGTCCGGGAAGCCGGGAAACTTGCAACGGTCCGGGAAGGCCGGGAAGTCCGGGCCCTGAACGCGATCGGCGCCCCCGCGCGTCTACCGAGTCCAGGGCCCGCGATCGGATCCCCGTGGTGCACGTCCGGCCGGAGGCCGCCAGAGTCTCCAGAGGCCGCCGAAGTCTCCAGAGGCCGTCAGAGTCTTCCGTCTTGCGGAGGCCTTCAGAACCCTCCGTCCTCCAGCCCCTCCGTGTCCTCCCCCTCTTCCTCCAGCGCCTGTCGGACCACCCGTAGGGCCATGCCCTCGGAATAGCCCTTCCTGGCGAGCATGCCCGCGAGGCGGCGCAGCCGTTTGTCACGGTCGAGCCCCCGCGTGGAGCGGAGCTTGCGGGCAACGAGCTCCCGCGCCGTCGCCTCCTCCTGCTCGGAGTCGAGCTGCCCGACGGCCTCGTCGATCAGCGTCGAGTCGACACCCTTGGTCCGCAGCTCCCGCGCGAGCGCCCGGCGGGCCAGCCCCCTGCCGTGGTGCCGGGACTCCACCCAGGCGTCCGCGAAGGCGCCGTCGTTGATCAGCCCGACCTCCTCGAACCGTGACAGCACCTCTTCCGCCACGTCCTCGGGGATCTCGCGCTCGCGCAGTGCGTCGGCGAGCTGCTTCCGCGTGCGCGGGGTCCCGGTGAGCAGACGCAGGCAGATCGCCCGCGCCCGCTCAGCCGGGTCCCCCGGGGGCTCCTCCTTCTCGGCCCTCGACGAGGGTGTGGAGCCTCCGTCCTGCGGGCCGCCGAACGGGGCGTCGGTGCCACCGCGCCGCCGGCCACGACTTCGTCCGCCCCCGCGCGGACCGCCGTCACCACGTCTGCCATCGTCACGCCGAGCGCCGCCACGCCGACCGCCGTCGCGCCGTCCGCTGTCGCGCGTCCCGTCGGACGACGAGCCCGCGCCGTCCCACGGATCCGCCCCGCCCCACGGACTCTCGTCGCCCCACGGGTCCGGGCCGTCCGACGGACCCGCTTCGTCCGCCCCGTACCTCTCGTCACCGGGGCCGCCGCCGTAGCCGCTTTCGCTGCCGTCAGAGGCATTGCCAGCGCCGCCGCCGTACGTCCCTTCCCCGCCGTAGACCTCGCCGCCGTACGGATCCGCCTCCGCTCGGGCCCGGGCGCCGTCCCCCTGGGACGCCCGGCCGTCGGAGGCGACCGGACGGGCGTACTCCGCCCAGTCGGTTCGTCGCGTCACGGGCTAGCTTTTCGCGGCGGCGGCCTTGGACTTGGTGGCCTTGGCCGCGGGAGCCGGCACCGTCTTGGCGGCGTCGTCCGCGGCGGCCGGGGCCGCTGTGTCCGCACCCGCTTCGGCGGTGGCCTCCTCGGGCCGCACACCGACGCCCAGCTTCTCCTTGATCTTCTTCTCGATCTCGTTGGCCAGGTCGGGGTTGTCCTTCAGGAAGTTGCGCGCGTTCTCCTTGCCCTGGCCGAGCTGGTCGCCCTCGTACGTGTACCAGGCGCCGGCCTTGCGGACGAAGCCGTGCTCCACGCCCATGTCGATCAGACCGCCCTCGCGGCTGATGCCCTGCCCGTAGAGGATGTCGAACTCGGCCTGCTTGAAGGGCGGCGCGACCTTGTTCTTGACGACCTTGCAGCGGGTGCGGTTGCCGACCGCGTCCGTGCCGTCCTTGAGGGTCTCGATGCGGCGGATGTCGATACGCACCGAGGCGTAGAACTTCAGCGCCCGGCCACCGGTCGTGGTCTCCGGGGAGCCGAACATCACACCGATCTTCTCGCGCAGCTGGTTGATGAAGATCGCGGTGGTCTTCGACTGGTTGAGCGCGCTGGTGATCTTCCGGAGCGCCTGGCTCATCAGACGGGCCTGGAGACCCACGTGCGAGTCACCCATCTCGCCCTCGATCTCCGCGCGCGGCACCAGGGCTGCGACGGAGTCGATCACGATGAGGTCGAGGGCACCGGAGCGGACCAGCATGTCCACGATCTCCAGGGCCTGCTCGCCGTTGTCCGGCTGGGACAGGATCAGGTTGTCGATGTCGACGCCGAGCTTCTTCGCGTACTCGGGGTCGAGGGCGTGCTCCGCGTCCACGAAGGCGACCTGGCCGCCGGCCTTCTGCGCGTTCGCCACCGCGTGCAGGGTCAGGGTCGTCTTACCGGAGGACTCCGGCCCGTACACCTCCACCACGCGGCCGCGCGGCAGGCCGCCGACCCCGAGGGCGACGTCGAGGGCGGTCGATCCGGTGGGGATGACCTCGATGGGCTCGTTCGGCCGCTCGCCCAGGCGCATCACCGCGCCCTTGCCGAATTGCCGTTCAATCTGTGCGAGCGCGGCGTCGAGCGCCTTCTCGCGGTCGGTTCCTGCCATGGGTTCCACCCGGTTTGCTTGAGTCGATCGCTTCACGTCAAAGACGCTAGCGCCTGCCACTGACAATGCGTCCCGACGCCCGCCCAGCCTGTGGATAACTCGGACACTTCTGCCTGAAATCCCCGTCCAAGAGGCCTGTCGGCGCCTCTATAAGAATGGATGTTCGATTTTGGTGTCAAGCGCACCACACGGCACCCGCCCACCATCCACACCTGCTTCCCCGCTTCTGCTTCCCCTCTCCCGCTGCCCTCCTCCCCGTCCCTGCTTCTCCGGTCGTACGGCAGGAGCCTCCGCCCGTACGACGACCGCCGGTCCCGCCCCGCCGAAGCTGTCCCCGTGGAACCTCGCAGCAGCGCCACTCGTACCCCGCACGGAGCCCCCGCCACGGATCCGGCCGTCGCGCCGCGCACCCGGTGGGCGGCGGCGCGCGTGTCCGAGCGCGTCTGCTACGGCACCGGCGTCGTACTCGTGCTCTCCGGTCTGGCGCATCTGGTGGTGTTCGCCGTCGACGGCGGCCCCTGGGACGGGCCCGTGTCCTGGCGCAAGCCCGTCACCTTCGGGCTCTCCTTCGGGCTGACGCTCGCCGCGGCCGCCTGGGTCACCTCGTACCTGCGGATCGGGGCACGCCTGCGCGGCGCCCTGCTCCTCGTGTTCGCCGCCGACTGCGTCGTGGAGGCCGGCGGCATCACCCTCCAGGCCTGGCGCGAAGTGCCCTCGCACCTCAACATGGAGACCCCCTTCGACAGCCGGGTCTCGATGACGCTCGCGGCGGGCGGCGGCGTCCTCGTGGTGCTGCTCACCGTGTTCGCCGTCGCCTCCTTCCGGCGCCGGCCGGACGGTCCCGTGGGGATGCCGCTCGCGCTGCGGTCCGGTTTCGCGATCCTGCTCGTCGCGCTGGCCTCCGGGGCCGCGATGATCGCGCGCGGTGTCGTCCTCACCCGGACCGGCCACCAGGAGGCCGCCTACCACTCCACCGCCCCGCTCAAGCCGCTGCACGGCGTCAGCCTGCACGCCGTGCTCGTCCTGCCCGCACTGGCCCGGCTGCTCGACCGCACCCCCTGGAGCGACGCGGCGAAGCTACGGCTCGTCCGCGCGGCGGTGTGCTGCTGCGCGGCGGCGGTCCTCGGCGCGGGAGCGTGGGCACTGCTTTCCTAGCCCTCCCGGCCCTCCCTGTGGGGCGCCGCCTTCCCTGGCCTCCCCATGGGGCGCTACGTGGAGGAGCCGCTCCCGGTGTCCTCCTCGCGCCGCTCCCACATCCGGCGCAGCCGTCCGAGCGAGCGCCGCCGTGTCCGGTGGCCGTGCACGCGCGGGTCGTCCATCACGTCGTACCGCTTCACGTACGCGCCCAGGAACGCCTGGAGCGTGGCGACCGCCGGGATGGCGATCAGCGCGCCGACGGCTCCGAGGAGGGCGGTGCCCGCGATGACCGACCCGAAGGCGACGGCGGGGTGGATGTCCACGGTCTTCGAGGTCAGCTTGGGCTGAAGCACGTAGTTCTCGAACTGCTGGTAGATCACGACGAAGATCAGCACCCACAGCGCGTACCAGGGGTTGACCGTGAAGGCGATCAGCATCGGCAGGGCGCCCGCCAGATAGGTGCCGATGGTCGGGATGAACTGCGAGACCAGACCGACCCAGACACCGAGCACGGGCGCGTAGGGGATGCTCAGGATCTGCAGCAGTATGTAGTGCGCGATGCCGGAGATCAGCGCCATCAGACCGCGCGAGTACAGGTATCCGCCCGTCTTGTCGACGGCGATCTCCCACGCGCGCAGCACCTCGACCTGCCGGGAGGGCGGCAGCACGGAACACAGCGCACGGCGCAGCCGCGGTCCGTCCGCGGCGAAGTAGAACGAGAACAGAGTGATCGTCAGGAGCTGGAACAGTCCGCCCAGGACCTGCGCGGACACGTCCAGGACGCCCGTGGCGCTGTTCTGCACGTACTTCCGCAGCCAGTCGGAGTGGAGCAGGCCTTCCTGGACGTCCACCCGTCTCAGCTCGGTGTGGAAGGTCGAGTTGATCCAGCTGATGACCGAGTCGAGGTATTCCGGGAAGCCCTCGACCATCTTGATGATCTGGCCGGCCAGCATCGAGCCGAGCAGTGTGATGAAACCCGCCGTGACGATCATCGTGCCCAGGAAGACGATGAAGGTGGCCAGCCCCCGGCGCATGCCGTGCGAGGCCATCCAGCTGACCGCGGGCTCTATGGCGAGCGCCAGGAAGAAGGCGATGAGGACGTTGATCAGCAGACCGGTGAGCTGATGGAACGCCCAACTGCCCAGCTGGAAGACGGCGATGAGCGTGAGGGCGAGCACCATGGCGCGCGGCAGCCAGCGGGGCATGCGCCCGCCCTGCCCGGCGGCCTCCCCGGCCGGGGGACCGGCGGGCGGCGTCGTGCCGAACGGCGATGCGTGCTGGACGACCGGTGAGGTCTCGTCTGTCGGGGCCACGGTGCAAGTTTCGCCCACGCCACCGACAATCGGTGGCCGTCCGGGGATCTTCGTGGGCCCTCAGCGGTCCTCGTGCGGAACGTTCATGGTCGTGCACACCGCACGCCACACGTCCTTGGCCTCCCAGCCGGCATCCAGGGCCTCGTGCACGGTACGCCCGCCGAGCTCCGTCATCACATGATCGCGCGCGAAGGTGTCGGCGTACCCCGCGCCGAAATGATCCGCCATCCGCTGCCAGAAGACCGTCAACCGCATGACTTCAGTATCCCGCTTCCGAGGGTGGGCCCGAGCCCGGACCGGTTGCCGGAAACGCTTTCCGTCCTACGGTCTGACGCATGGTCGATACCGGAGCACCCGAACTCTCCCCGACGCCCCGGGCGCGCACCCCGCTCTCGCGCGCCGAGCACTTCGTGTGGCTCACCGCGCGCGTCCTGGAGCAGCGGCGGTTCGAGTACCACTTCCTGAGGGGCGACGACGCGTGCGCCGACGCGGTGGAGACCGCGCTCGCGGCCTACCGCAACGACGACGACGGTTACGGCCACGCGCTCGGACCCGATCTGCGGGGCCCCGTCAGCCAGCCCCTGCACACAGCGCACGCCCTGCGCGTCCTGGACTCGATCGGGCGCTGCGGCGGGCAGCGGGTGGAGCGCGTCTGCCGCTTCCTGACCTCGGTGTCGACCCCGGACGGTGCCCTGCCCGCGATCCTGCCGAGCCAGCGCGGCTACCCGACCGCTCCGTTCGTCCCGATCGTCGACGACCCGCCCAGCGAGCTGCTGGCCACCGGCCCCGTGGTGGGCCTGCTGCACCGCAACGCGGTGTGGCACGCCTGGCTGTTCCGGGCCACGGACTTCTGCTGGCAGGCGGTGGAGTCGCTGGAGCACTCCCATCCCTACGAGATCGAGGCCGCGGTGGCCTTCCTGGACTCCGCACCCGACCGCCCGCGCGCGGAGGCGGCCGCCGACCGGCTGGGCCGTCTCGTGCGCGAGCACCGGCTCGCGGTCCTGGATCCCGGCCGCCCGCACGCCTGTCCGGTGGCCCCGGGGTACGCGCCCGGCGAACACCACCTCCCGTATGACTACGCGCGCACGCCGGACTCGCTCGCGCGCGCGTGGTTCACCGACGAGGAGATGGGCCGCTCGCTGGACCACCTGGCGGGCGATCAGCAGGAGGACGGCGGCTGGCCGCTCCGTCGGCGCCAGTGGGCGCCCGGCACGGCCCTGGAGTGCCGCCCCACGGTGACCATCGACGCCCTGCTCACGCTGCGGGCGTACGGGCGGTCCATCGGCTGACGGCCGCTCCGGGCTTCAGCCCGTCACCGCCCGCACTCCCGCTGTCACCACCACCGCGGCGGCCACGACGAGCAGGAACGGGGCGCGCAGCAGCAGCGCCACCGCTGCCGCTGCGACCCCGGCGGCCTTGGCGTCGAGGACCAGCTCCCGCCCGTCGGAGAACGTCTGCTGGGCCGTGAGGGCGGCGAGGAGGGCCACGGGCAGCAGTGCCGCGAGCCGCTGCACCAGGGGCCGTTCCAGGACGCCGGCCGGGACCATGAGGCCGATGAGCTTGACGGCGTAGCAGCCGACCGCGGTGACGCCGATCGCGATCCAGATGTTCAACGGTCTTCCCCTTGGGACGCTTCCTGTACTTCTTCGGTGGGTGCCTTGCTGCGGCGGCCCTCCGCCCAGAGGGCGACCGGGGCGGCCAGCGCGGCGACCAGGACGGGCACGCCGGAGGGCAGGACGGGCAGCAGGCCGAGTCCCAGGACGACGGCCGCACCGGCGGCGGCGCGCTCCGTCGTGGACTTCAGCATCGGCGCGAGCAGGGCCAGGAAGACGGCGGGCCCGGCCGCGTCCAGCCCCCACGCGTCGGTGTCGCCGATCGCCTCGGCACCCATCGCGCCGAGCAGTGTGGTGAGGTTCCAGAGCACGTAGAGGGCGGCTCCGGTGACGGTGAAACCGATACGGACGCCGCGTCGCGTGGGCTGGGCGAGCGCCACGGCCGTGGTCTCGTCGATGACCCACTGTGCGGCGAACGGCCGCACCGCGCGCGGGAGGGCCAGCAACTGGGACAGCCGCAGCCCGTAGAACGCGTTCCGCACGCCGAGGAAGAACGCTCCGGCCGCCGCCGTGAACGGGTTGCCCCCGGCCGCGAGCGCGCCGACCAGTGCGAACTGGGAGGCCCCGGTGAACACCAGGAGACTGAGCAGGCAGGTCTGGAGCAGGGTCAGTCCGCTGCCCGCGGAGGTCACTCCGAAGGCGAAACCCGACAGCCCGACGGCGACACCGACCCCCAGGGCGTCCCGTACCACCGCGGAGTCGGGCTTCGTACCGCCCTGGTCCGCTCCGCCGTCCGCCCCGTCCCCGGCACGTATGTCCGCAAGTGCTGTCTGTTCTGCCACGCCGTCAACGTAGGAGCCGGTGGTCCGACGGGTCTTGTACGTTCTTGCGACCGCCACGACCGCCACGACCGCCACGGTCGCCCCGACCGCCCTGGCCGTCCGCGCGCGGGGGCGTGCGCTCGCGCTGGTAGGCGCCCGGGGGCACCCCGACGATCCGGGTGAAGTGCCGGTTGAGGTGCGGCTGGTCGGTGAAGCCGACGGCGACAGCCGCCTCGGCGGGTGCGACGCCGGTGTCCAGCAGGCGGCGCGCCCGGCGGACCCTGGCGTCGGTCAGCCACGTGTGCGGCGGCATCCCGTAGGCGTCCCGGAAGGCGCGCAGCAGCGCGAACGGGCCGGTGCCGAGGTCGGTGGCGAGCCGTTCCAGGGACGGCGGGTCCGCCATCCGCTCCTCCAGTACGGCCCGGGCGCGGACGGCGACGGAGGTGCCCGCCGCGCGCACGGCGCGGGGCGGCAGCGACCCGCCGTTCAGTCTGAGCAGCCGGGTCACGGCGACCCGCAGCAGGGTGTCGGCGGCGAGCGCGTTGCCCTCGTCCGCCGCGCGCAGCACCTGGTGGACCAGGCCGACCGCGTACGGATCGTCGAGCACCGGACTGGTGAAGCCGGGCGTGCCGCGGATCGTCGTGGTCTCGGCGGCTATCTCGGCCACCAGCGCGGGCGACGGGTAGACGGCCCCGTAGCGCCAGCCCTCGGGGACACCCGCCCGGCCGGTGTGCGGGGTGTCGGGATTGACCAGGGCCAGGGAGCCCGGGCCCGCGTACTGGTCGGCGCCGCCGTGGTGGAAGACCTCGACACCGCCGACGATGGCGGCGATCACGAAGTTCTCATGGGTGTGGCGGACGAACCGCTTCTCGACGTAGCGGGCGCGCAGCAGGTCGACACCGGGCAGTTCCGCGTACTGCCAGTGCCGCGCCCGCTCACCGGAACCCGCCATGCCTCCCATTCTGCGACAGGGCCGGAAGCACCCCGCCGCACGGATCCGGGAGCACCTCGGATGCCCGCATTCGCGCAGGCCAGGCGTTTTGTCAGTGGTCGGGTGCACGATGGGTGCATGGTCAGCTCCACTCATCCGGCCCTCGAAGGCTTCTCCCCCGCGACCCGCGGCTGGTTCACGGGGGCCTTCTCCGCGCCCACCGCGGCCCAGGCCGGGGCGTGGCAGGCGATCCGCGAGGGCTCGGACGTGCTGGTGGTGGCCCCGACCGGGTCCGGCAAGACGCTGGCCGCGTTCCTCGCCGCGCTCGACCAACTGGCCTCGACCCCGCCGCCGGCCGAGCCCAGGAAGCGCTGCCGGGTGCTGTACGTGTCGCCGCTCAAGGCCCTGGCGGTCGACGTGGAGCGGAATCTGCGCAGCCCGCTGACCGGTATCCGGCAGGAGGCGGTCCGGCTCGGCCTGCCCGAGCCCGAGGTGAAGGTGGGCATCCGTTCCGGGGACACCCCGGCCGCCGAGCGCCGTGCCCTGGCCACGCGCCCGCCGGACATCCTGATCACCACCCCGGAGTCCCTGTTCCTGATGCTGACCTCGGCCACGCGTGACGCGCTGACCGGCATCGAGACGGTGATCCTGGACGAGGTGCACGCGGTCGCGGGCACCAAGCGCGGCGCCCATCTCGCGCTCACCCTGGAGCGGCTCGACGAGCTGCTGCCCAGGCCCGCGCGCCGCATCGGCCTGTCGGCGACAGTGCGTCCGGTGGACGAGGTCGCCCGTTTCCTCTCCCCGCGACGCAAGGTGGAGATCGTCCAGCCCGTCTCGGGCAAGGAGTTCGACCTCTCCGTGGTCGTCCCGGTCGAGGACCTCGGCGAGCTGGGCGCCTCCCCGGCGGCCGACGCGAGCGAGGGCGCCGAGAAGCCCTCCATCTGGCCGCACGTCGAGGAGCGGATCACCGACCTCGTCCAGTCCCACCGCTCGACGATCGTGTTCGCCAACTCGCGCCGCCTGGCGGAGCGGCTGTGCAACCGGCTCAACGAGATCGCCTACGAGCGGGCGACCGGTGAGCCCCTGGAGGAGTCCCACTCCCCGGCCGAGCTGATGGGCGGCTCGGGCGCGGCCCAGGGTGCCCCCGCGGTGATCGCCCGGGCCCACCACGGCTCGGTCTCCAAGGAGCAGCGGGCGCTGGTCGAGGAGGACCTCAAGGCGGGGCGGCTGCCCGCCGTCGTCGCCACGTCCAGCCTGGAGCTGGGCATCGACATGGGCGCCGTGGACCTGGTCGTCCAGGTCGAGTCGCCCCCCTCCGTGGCCTCGGGCCTGCAACGCGTCGGCCGCGCGGGCCACCAGGTGGGCGCGGTCTCCACGGGCGTCGTCTTCCCCAAGTACCGGGGCGATCTGGTCCAGGCGGCCGTGGTCACCGAGCGGATGCGCTCCGGCTCCATCGAGTCCCTGCGGGTGCCCGCGAACCCGCTGGACGTGCTGGCCCAGCAGATCGTCGCCATGACCGCCCTGGACGGCTGGCAGTTCGACGACCTGCTCGCCGCCGTCCGCCGTGCCGCCCCCTTCGCCTCGCTCCCGGAGTCGGCGTTCACGGCCGTGCTCGACATGCTGGCGGGCCGCTATCCCTCGGACGCCTTCGCGGAGCTGCGCCCGCGCGTGGTCTGGGACCGGGTGACGGGCATGATCACCGGCCGCCCCGGGGCCCAGCGCCTCGCCGTCACCTCCGGGGGCACCATCCCGGACCGCGGCCTCTTCGGGGTCTTCCTCGCCGGTTCCGACCCCAAGAAGGGCGGCGGCCGGGTCGGCGAGCTGGACGAGGAGATGGTCTACGAGTCCCGGGTGGGCGACGTCTTCACGCTCGGCACCAGCTCCTGGCGCATCGAGGACATCACCCGCGACCGGGTCCTGGTGTCGCCCGCGCCCGGCGTACCGGGCCGGCTGCCCTTCTGGAAGGGCGACCAGCTCGGGCGCCCGCTGGAGCTGGGCCGCGCGCTCGGCGCGTTCCTGCGCGAGATCGGCTCCCTGCCCCAGGACGACGCCCGGCTGCGGCTGCACGCCGCGGGCCTGGACGACTGGGCCGCGGGCAACGTGCTGTCGTACCTCGCCGAGCAGCGGGAGTCCTGCGGGCACGTCCCGGACGACCGCACCATCGTCGTCGAGCGCTTCCGTGACGAGCTGGGCGACTGGCGGGTCGTCGTGCACTCCCCCTTCGGCGCCCAGGTGCACGCCCCCTGGGCGCTCGCGCTCGGCGCCAAGCTCGCCGAGCGGTACGGGATGGACGCCCAGGTGATGCACGCCGACGACGGCATCGTGCTGCGGCTGCCCGACGCCGACCTGATGGGCCTCGACCTGCTGGACCAGGACCCCGCGAGGCCGGGCACGGAGTACGACGCGGAGCAGGCGCCCCTGGGTGCGGCGGACGTCGCCTTCGACAAGGACGAGGTCGACCAGATCGTCACCGACCAGGTCGGCGGCTCGGCGCTGTTCGCGTCCCGGTTCCGCGAGTGCGCCGCCCGCGCGCTGCTGCTGCCGCGCCGCAACCCGGGCAAGCGCACCCCCCTGTGGCAGCAGCGCCAGCGCGCCGCCCAGCTCCTCCAGGTCGCCAGCGAGTTCGGCTCGTTCCCCATCGTCCTGGAGGCCGTCCGTGAATGCCTCCAGGACGTCTTCGACGTGCCGGGGCTCAAGGAGCTGATGGGCGACATCGAGTCCCGCAAGGTGCGCCTCGTGGAGGTCACCACCCCGGAGCCGTCCCCGTTCGCCCGCTCCCTGCTCTTCGGCTACGTGGCCCAGTTCCTCTACGAGGGCGACTCGCCGCTGGCCGAGCGGCGCGCCGCCGCGCTGTCCCTGGACTCGCGGCTGCTGTCCGAGCTGCTCGGCCAGGCCGAGCTGCGCGAGCTGCTCGACGCCGAGGTCCTGACCGAGCTGGAGCGGGAGCTGCAATGGCTCACCGAGGACCGCCGTGTGAAGGACGCCGAGGGCGTCGCGGATCTGCTGCGGCTGCTCGGCCCACTGACCGACGCCGAGCTGGCCGAGCGCGGCGCCGAGCCCGAGTGGGCGCGGGAGCTGGCCTCGGCCCGCCGCGCCATCGGCGTCCGGATCGCGGGGCGCGACCACTGGGCCGCGATCGAGGACGCAGGGAGGCTGCGCGACGCCCTGGGCACGGCCCTGCCCGTCGGCGTCCCCGAGGCCTTCACCGAGCCGGTCAAGGATCCGCTGGGCGACCTCCTGGCCCGGTTCGCGCGCACCAACGGCCCGTTCACCTCCGCCGCCGCGGCGGCCCGCTTCGGACTCGGAACGGCGGTCACCGAGGGCGCGTTGCAGCGGCTCGCGGCGAACGGCCGGGTCGTACAGGGCGAGTTCCACCCGGCGGGCATCGGCCAGGAGTGGTGCGACGCGGCGGTGCTGCGCAGACTGCGACGCCGGTCCCTGGCGGCCCTGCGCCACGAGCTGGAGCCGGTGCCGCCCACAGCACTCGCCCAGTTCCTGCCGCAGTGGCAGCACGTGGACAGCGGGCACGGGCTGCGCGGCGTCGACGGACTACTGCGGGCCGTCGAGCAGTTGCAGGGGGCGTCGGTGCCCGCGTCCGCCCTCGAGAAACTGGTCCTGCCGACCCGCGTCGCCGACTACACGCCCGCGATGCTCGACGAGCTGACCTCGGCGGGCGAGGTCGTCTGGGCGGGCGCAGGCGCACTGCCCGGCAAGGACGGCTGGATCTCCCTCTACCTGGCGGACGCGGCCCCCCTGCTGCTGCCCGCGCCCCACCCGCTGGAGCTGACGGCGCTGCACCAGTCCGTCCTGGACACCCTCTCCGGGGGCTACGGACTGTTCTTCCGGCAGATCGCCGACCAGGTCCGCGCCACCACCCACCCCGAGGCCACCGATCCCCAACTGGCCGACGCCGTCTGGGACCTGGCCTGGTCGGGCCGGCTAACCAACGACACGCTCGCACCGATGCGGTCCCTCCTGGGCTCCGGACGCACGGCGGGTTCCACGGCGCACCGCGCGAAGCGCCCGGTCCCCCGCGGCCGGTACGGCTCGCTGACGGCGGCCGCGCGTGTCCAGTCCCGTAACGGCCCGCCGACCGTCGCGGGGCGCTGGTCGGTGCTCCCCGGCCGTGAGGCAGACCCCACCGTGCGCGCGCACGCGCTGGCCCGCACCCTGCTCGACCGGCACGGCGTGGTGACCCGGGGCGCCGTCGCCGCCGAGGGCATCGAGGGCGGCTTCTCCGCGGTCTACCGCGTCCTGTCCGTCTTCGAGGACAGCGGCCAGGCCCGGCGCGGGTACGTGGTCGAGGGTCTCGGCGCCGCGCAGTTCGCGATGGACGGCGCGGTGGACCGGCTGCGCGCGGCGGCGAACGCGCTGGAGCGGGGTACGTCGCCCGCACCCGCCGACGCGCAGGGCTCCCTGCGAGGCGGCCCGAGCTTCCAGGCGGACTCCCCCGGTGACTTCGGCACGCCCGCGGGACCGGGCCTCCTGGACGACCTCGACGCCCTGCCCGACCCGTACACCCCCGGCGGCCCGGACAGTGCCGTCCCCTTCCCGGGCGACTTCGGCACACCGGACGGCACCGATCCCTTCGCCACCGGTCCTTTCGCCACCGGTCCTTCCGCGACCGGCCCCTTCGCGACCTACCCGTTCGGCGCCGGTTCCGGCCCGGCAGGCGCGGGCGCTCCCGGTCGTCGGCCCCGGGGCGGCGCGGGCACCTACGGTGGTCCGCCCGGCGCCGGTGGCTTCCCGGCCGCCGGTTCCGCTTCCCGGGGCGGACACCGCTACGACTACGGCAGCGGCCGCTCCCGCCCGAACACGAGCGGCCGGGCCGTGGTCCTCGCCGCGGCCGATCCGGCGAACGCGTACGGTGCCGCCCTGCCCTGGCCCGAGCCCCCGACCGGCGCCGGACACAAGCCCGGCCGCAAGGCCGGCTCGCTGGTCGTCATCGTCGACGGCGAGCTGACCCTGTACATGGAGCGCGGCGGCAAGACGCTGCTGGCCTGGCCCACCGATCCGGCCGCGAGCAGCACGGAGACCGTCACGGAAGACACCCGGCTGCACGCCGCCGCGGAGGCACTGTCGGCCGCCGCGCGCGCGGGCTCCCTCGGCACGGTCACGGTGGAGCGGATCAACGGCGGCTCCGCCCTCACCTCGCCCCTCGGCCCCCTGCTGGAAGGAGCCGGCTTCATCGCGACCCCACGCGGCTTGCGCATCCGCGCCTGAGCGCGCCCGCGCGCGCTCGACCGGGCCACGCCCAACCGACCGGACCGCGCACCAACCGCCCAAGCCTCGCCCGCCGACCGGCCCGCACCAAACCACCGGGCCCGCCAGCCCGCCCAACCGACCGGACCGCGCACCGACCGCCCAAGCCTCGCCCGCCGACCACCAGGCCCCGCCGGCCCGCCCACCGGCAGTCCAGACCCAGCCCGCCGACCAGACCGCACACCGACCACCAGGCCCCGCCAGCCTGCCCGCACCCGAGCCGCCGGCCCCGCCAACCTCCCCGACCGAGCGAACCTCACACCGACCACCGGGCCTCCGCCTGCCAGCGCGCGCGTCCGACCCAAGCAGGCCGCCTGCCCGACCGGCGCAGATCGGCCTGCCCGACCGATGCGGTCCGACCTCCCCGACCCGTGCGGGCCGGCCCGCCGACGTGCCCGCACACACTCGCCACAAGCCGCCCGGCCCGCCGACGTGCCCGCACACACCCACCGCAAGCCGCCCGGCCCGCCCGCCCCGCGCACCCGCAGGGCGGGCCGGGGCCGGCTCCCCGAACGCGCCCCCGTCTCCCCCATGCCACCCTTGACCCCATGCCCGAAGGAGACACCGTCTGGCAGGCCGCGAGGCGGTTGCACACCGCCCTCGCGGGCCACGTGCTGGTCCGTTCCGATCTGCGCGTGCCACGGTTCGCCACGGCCGACCTCACCGGCCGCACCGTCCTGGACGTCACCCCGCGCGGCAAGCACCTCCTGACCCGGATCGAGGGCGGCCTGACCCTCCACTCCCATCTGCGCATGGACGGCGCCTGGAAGGTCTTCGAGAACGGCCGGCGCTGGAAGGGCGGCCCCGCGCACCAGATCCGCGCGATCCTGGGCACCGAGGAGCGCACGGCCGTCGGCTACCGCCTACCCGTACTGGAACTGCTGCGCACCGCCGACGAGGACCGCGCCGTCGGCCACCTCGGGCCCGACCTGCTGGGCCCCGACTGGGATCCCGCGCTCGCCCTGGACAACCTGCTGCGCGACCCCGCCCGCCCGCTCGGCGAGGCCCTGCTCGACCAGCGCAATCTGGCGGGTATCGGGAACGTGTTCAAGTGCGAGCTGTGCTTCCTCCTGGGCGTCACGCCCTGGCTCCCGATCGGGGACCTCCCCGCCGAACGCGCCGCCCAGCTCCCCGCCCTGTCCAAGAAGGTCCTCGACGTCAACCGGGAACGCCCGATGCGCATCACCACGGGCCTCACCGAGCAGCGGCTCTTCGTCTACGGCCGCGCGCCCCGCCCCTGCCTGCGCTGCGGCACCCCCATCCGCTGCGCGGACCAGACCGACGGTTTCGGCGAGCGCCCCACCTACTGGTGCCCGACCTGCCAGGCGGGCCCAGCCCCCGCGCACACGCCCCGGCTCGCACGCCCCTGAAAGCCTGCGTCCCGCCCCGTCGGCCCACTTCCCACGCCCGACCTCCCGCCCACTTCCCACGCCCGCACAATTGACGACCCGTCAGAAATTCTCGTACCGTCCGTTCATGCCCCTCACGGCGTACGACCTCACCGGCCGCACCGCGTTCGTCACCGGCGCGGCCAGCGGTATCGGCCGCGCCTGCGCCGTGCTGTTCGCGGAGGCGGGAGCGACGGTCCACTGTGCCGACCGCGACGAACCGGGCCTGTACAGGACGGCAACCCTGATCAAGAGCCGCGGCGGCACCGCCCGTACCCACCACCTGGACGTGACCGACCGGTCCGAGGTCGAGCGCGCCGTCGAGGCACCCGAGCGGCTCGACGTCATGGCGGCGGTCGCGGGCATCATGCACAGCAGCCCGGTCCTGGAGACCCGCGACGAGGATTTCGACCGGGTCCTCGGCGTCAACTTCAAAGGCGTCCTGCACGCCTGCCGGGCGGCGGCCCGCCGTATGATCGCGCAGGACGTCCCGGGCAGCATCGTCACGATGGCCTCCGGCGCCGTGGACACCGGTGCGCCCGGACTCCTCTGCTACGGCGCCGCCAAGGCAGCCGTCGTCCAGCTCACCAGAACGCTGGCCAGCGAGGTCGGCGCGCACGGCATCCGCGTCAACGCCGTCGCGCCCGGCTGGGTCCGTACGCCGATGACCGACCGGCACGGCGAGGCACAAGCGCACACCGAGGCGGCCATGGCCCGCATGTCACCGCTGGGGCGGGTCGGCGAACCCGAGGACGTGGCCCACGCGGTACTCCACCTCGCGTCGGACGCGTCCCGCTTCACCACGGGCCAGATCCTCCGCCCGAACGGCGGCGTAGCGATGCCCTGGTGACTACCGAAGCACCTCCTAAGCACCCCAGAGGCGCCCCAGACGCACCCCGTCCCACCCCGTCAGCCCCACAAACCGGACAGCCGCACCCCGCCCCGTCACCGCCCCGTCACCGTCTCCAAAATCCGGACCACCGCACCCCCCAGCACCCACGCTCACGCCGGCGCCCGCGTCCACGCCCGCGCTCACCCCCGCGCCCAGAACCCTTCCGCGCTCCCACCACCCTGGCCCTCGGCATGCAGTGCACGGGCAGCAGGCTCAATCCCCATCCCCCGGCGGTGACCGCGCCCTCCAGCGCCCCCGCGTCGGACGCCAGCGCGAGCCGGAGCGCCCCCCACCACCACAGGGCAGCGAGCGCCAGCGCCGCCCCCCGGCGCGCCGTCCGACCCGCCATGGCCGCCACCTCCACTCCGGCACCGGACCGCCACCCGGCCGGCCCGCTCCACCGCGCTGCCTGGACTCCTGGACTCCTGGGCCTTTGCGCTTCCTGGACTCCCTCAGTTGTTCTCCGCCTGGAACATCCAGTGGTGTTTCTCGAGGTCGGCGGTGATCTGGATGAACATGTCCTGGCTCACCGGGTCCGGCGACTCCGTCTCCGTCACCCGCTCCCGCATCCGCCCGATCGCCGCGCCCAGGGCGTCCACCAGCGTGCCCACCGCGTCCGAGTCCTTGATCCAGCCGTCGTTGACGCCACCGAGGCCGCTGCCCGAGGCGACCGTCGCGGCGCGCCCGTCCGGCGAGACGCCCAGCGCCGAGGCGCGCTCGGCCACCGTGTCGGTGTACTGCCGCGCCATGTCGACCACCTCGTCGAGCTGGAGGTGGATCGAGCGGAAGCGCGGCCCGACGACGTTCCAGTGGACCTGCTTGGCCACCAGGGAGAGATCGATCAGGTCGACCAGCGCGCCCTGGAGCGCGTTGGCGACGATCTTCAGGTCCGCGTCCGGCAGCGGGCTCTTCACTACGTACATCCGGTCCTCCGGCTCAAGATTGCCTGGCACTGCCCCGAGCCCCCGCCACCTCCCACGATGACCGCCCCGGCAGCCACCGGCAACAAGAAACAGCCCCGGCCACCCTCCCCGGATCGCTCCGGAGAGGCCCCGGCCGGGGCTCTCACAAAAATCGTCAGCTCACGAGCACGGACTCGAAAGGCTCAGGCGGCGACGACGTCGACCGCCTCCGTGGGCGCCTTGATGGTGACCCGTTCCGGCGGCACACCGGCCACCGATACGGAATTGAGCATCGGGCGACGCACCGGTGCGGGCACCGGTTCGGTGGCCGCAGCCGACTGTGCCAGCTCGGCGAGGGCGAGCTCGTCGCTCACTTCCCGCATGAGCTCGGACATCCGTACGTCAAGCGCGTCGCAGATCGCGGAGAGCAGTTCGGAGGACGCCTCCTTCTGCCCCCGCTCCACCTCGGAAAGATAGCCGAGTGAGACTCGGGCGGACGAGGAGACTTCGCGCAGAGTACGGCCCTGGCGCTGGCGCTGCCGACGCAGCACGTCACCCAGCAGGCGACGGAGCAGAATCATCGGTGGCTCCCTCCTCGGACCGCGTAGCCGCATCCTTCTCGCCCCACCGTACCGCCTTGCGCCGCGGCCGTGCGGGGAGCGATGTCGTGTTCACTCAGGGCTGCAAACATCAAAACCCCCCGTTCTGTTCCGTATCCTGTGCCCGCTCATTCTTGGTCTGTTCGCCCGCAAGCTCCTCGAGGAGCAGTGCGAGTACGCTCCGTACACTCTCCATACGAATTTCCGCCCGGTCGCCGTTCAACCGCAGCGAGGCCACTTTCCCGCCATGAACGGAACCGGGAACCCCGCTCGACGGGCCGTCGACGGCCACGAAAACGGTGCCCACCGGCTGTCCGTCCTGCGGCTCGGGCCCGGCGACGCCCGTGGTGGCGATGCCCCAGTCCGCGCCGAGCGCCTTGCGCACTCCGGCCGCCATCTGGGCCGCGACCTGCGGATCCACCGCTCCACGCTCAGCCAGCAGGGTGGCGTCGACGCCGAGCAGCCGGTGCTTGAGGTCGGTGGCGTAGGCGGTGACCGAGCCACGGAACGCCTTCGACGCCCCGGGCGCCGCGGTGAGCTCGGCCGCCACGAGGCCGCCGGTCAGCGACTCAGCGACGGCGACCGTCCCGCCCCTCACCGTCAGTAGTCGCACCACCTCAGCGGCCGCGGAATTCACCGTTCCGCCTCCTCGGCTGCGGCTCGGCGCTCGGCGATTCCGCGTCTGCGGAGCACAATGGCCTGTCTCACATAGTCGAGTCCGGTCACCACGGTCAGGACGACCGCCACAGCCATCACCCAGAACCTCAGGGTCGCCAGCGGCCCCGTCAGTGCCAGGACGTACATCCCGACGGCGGTGCCCTGGGCCAGCGTCTTCAGCTTGCCGCCGCGGCTCGCCGGGATCACGCCGTAGCGGATCACCAGGAAGCGCAGCAGCGTGATCCCGAGCTCGCGCCCGAGGATCACTCCGGTCACCCACCACGGCAGATCGCCGAGCGCGGACAGACAGATCAGCGCCGCACCCATGATCGCCTTGTCGGCGATGGGGTCGGCGATCTTCCCGAAGTCGGTGACGAGGTTGTAGGTCCGCGCCAGATGGCCGTCGAAGATGTCGGTGATCATGGCGACGGCGAACGCGGCCCAGGCCCAGGCGCGCCAGGCCGGGTTGTACCCGCCGTCGGCGAGCATCAGCGCCACGAAACCCGGCACGAGCACGAGGCGGAGCATGGTCAGCAGGTTCGCCACGTTCCACAGGCTGGCCTCGTTGACGGCCGCGGCACCCAGCTTCCCGCCGCGCACCGCTTTGGTGTCGTCACCCCGCGCCGGTGCCGTGCCTTCGCTCCGCACCGGCTTCATGCCTCCCGGAGCCCCGGACGTGCCCGCCGCGCCCTTCGCGCCCGCCGCGCCTTTCGCGCTGGGGGAGCCGCCCGCCGCGGATGCCGGGACTCCCGTCATCTGGCCGCCTCCTCAGTACACGCGAGCGAGCCCGGCAGGGGCTCGGCCACCAGGTCGACACCTTCCGTACCGACCACCTTGGCTTCGACGATACGGCCGACCGTCAGACCGGCGCCGCTCGTGAACACCACCTGGCCGTCCGTCTCGGGGGCCTGGTGGGCGGCGCGGCCGACCGCGCCCCACTCGTCGTCGCCGGAGTCCACCGACTCGATCAGGACGTGCACGGTCTCGCCGACGCGCTCCTCCGCGCGCTGCGCGACCAGTTCCTCGGCGAGCCGGGAGACGCGCGCGAGGCGCTCGGCCACGACCTCCTCGTCGACCTTGTCCTCGTACGTCGCGGCCTCGGTGCCCTCCTCGTCCGAGTACCCGAAGACGCCGATCGCGTCGAGGCGCGCGCCGGTGAGGAAACGCTCCAGCTCGGCCAGGTCCTCCTCGGTCTCGCCGGGGAAGCCCACGATGAAGTTCGACCGGACGCCGGCCTGGGGGGCCTTGGAGCGGATCGTGTCGAGCAGCTCGAGGAACCGGTCGGTGTCGCCGAAGCGGCGCATGGCGCGCAGCACACCGGGGGCGGAGTGCTGGAAGGACAGGTCGAAGTACGGCACGACGTTCGGCGTCGAGGTCAGCACGTCGATCAGGCCGGGGCGCATCTCGGCGGGCTGGAGGTAGCTGACGCGTACCCGCTCGACGCCCTCGACCTCCGCGAGCTCGGGCAGCAGCGTCTCCAGGAGCCGGATGTCGCCGAGGTCCTTGCCGTACGAGGTGTTGTTCTCGGAGACCAGCATGATCTCCTTGACGCCCTGCTCGGCCAGCCAGCGGGTCTCGCCGAGGACGTCGCTGGGCCGCCGCGAGATGAAGGAGCCGCGGAAGGACGGGATGGCGCAGAACGAGCAGCGCCGGTCGCAGCCGGAGGCGAGCTTCACCGAGGCGACCGGCGAACCGCCCAGGCGCCGGCGCAGCGGCGCGCGGGGGCCGGAGGCCGGCGCGACACCCTCGGGGAGATCGACCGGGGCGTGCCCCGGGAGCGCCACCGCGGTGCCCGCGTCCTGCCGCTCGGCGGGGCTGATCGGCAGCAGCTTGCGGCGGTCGCGCGGGGTGTGCGAGGCGTGGATGCCGCCGTTCAGGATGGTCTGGAGGCGGTCGGAGATGTCCGCGTAATCGTCGAAGCCGAGCACGCCGTCGGCCTCGGGCAGCGCCTGGGCGAGCTCCTTGCCGTACCGCTCGGCCATGCAGCCCACCGCCACGACGGCCTGGGTTCTGCCATGGTCCTTGAGGTCGTTGGCCTCCAGGAGGGCGTCCACGGAGTCCTTCTTGGCGGCCTCGACGAAGCCACAGGTGTTGACGACGGCGACGTCCGCGTCCTGGGCGTCCTCCACGAGCTGCCAGCCGTCCGCCTCCAAACGGCCTGCGAGCTCCTCCGAGTCCACCTCGTTACGGGCGCAGCCAAGGGTGACGAGTGCGACGGTACGGCGTTCAGGCATGGGCTCAAGACTACTTCGTCCCGCTGACAGCCCACGTCGACGGGGTTGGCCGTTCCTGGCCAACCCCGTGATCGCACGCGCCCCCGGTGTCCTCAGCCGACCTCGGGGTCGCCCTTCGTGTACGTCAGCCGCTCGACCTGACCCGGCTGGAAGTCGTCCTCGATCTGCTTGCCGTTCACGTAGAGCTGGATGGCGCCGGCGTCGCCGAGGATGAGGTTGATCTTCGTGCTGTCCTGGAAGGTCTTCGACTCGCCCTGCTTGAGGAGTCCGTCGAAGAGCATGCGGCCGTTGTGGTCCTTGGCGGAGATCCAGCTGCGGCCGTCGGTGGCGCTCACCTGGACCGTGACCTTGTCCTGGGGCGCGGCCGCGATGGCGCTGTCCGAGGGGTCAGGCTTCGGGTCGGTGGTCTTCGTCGCGCTGGGCTTGCTGGTCACCTTGGACTTCGTGGGCGTGGAGCCCTCGGCGACCTGGGTCTTGGAGTCGCTGTCGTCGCCGCCCTTGACCAGGGTGAACCCGACGAAACCGATCACCGCGACGATCGCGGCCACCATGGCGGCCGTCCAGTTCGGCCCGCGGCGCTCGGGGCGGATCCGTTCCGCCTCGAACAGCGGGGCGGCCGGGGTGGGTGCGGGGCGCCCGCCGTGATCCTCGGCGTACTGGGCGAGCAGGGGCTCGGGATCGAGGTGCACGGCACGCGCCAGGGTCCGGATGTGACCGCGCGCGTACACGTCACCGCCGCAGGGGGCGAAGTCGTCCTGCTCGATCGCGTGCACGATGGCGATGCGGACCCGGGTGGCGTTGCTGACGTCGTCGACGGTCAGTCCGGCGTCGATGCGCGCCTGCCGGAGGGCGTGACCGATCGAGGGGCGTTCCGCCTCGCGCTCTTCTTCGAACGGACGC
This sequence comes from Streptomyces sp. NPDC059785, assembly GCF_042732375.1. Taxonomy (NCBI): domain Bacteria; kingdom Bacillati; phylum Actinomycetota; class Actinomycetes; order Kitasatosporales; family Streptomycetaceae; genus Streptomyces; species Streptomyces sp. NPDC059785. Next base: position 14,078 of record NZ_JBHWHV010000059.1, on the reverse strand, counting down.
TCTTCTTCGGGTGAATTGCCGTCGGGGGAGTTGCCGATGGACACGGGGGCGCCTTTCGAGCGTGTAGCCACCTGTGCTGGAAGTTCAGTCTATGGGGGGTACGAAAGGGTGGGGCAACCGGGCGGTAGGACTTTGTACGCCATCAGAATGGCCGGTCATCCTGATGTGGGGACATGTGCTTGTCCCCTCCCTCAACTTGACGTACGCCGAAGGGAAACGGTTGCTCACGGATCCCTTACGGAGAGGTCACGTTCGGATACCCGCCGGTCGCGGTTTCATCCCTGCCTCGACCGGCCGCCCGTATTTCCTCGGCCGTCACTCCCACCCCTGCCTCAGCCGTCACTCAGGTCCCGGTCGGCCTTCACTCCCGCCCCGGTCTCAGCCTTCGCTCTCGCCCCGGATCACCGCGAGCACCCCGTCCAGCTCGTCGGCCTTCACCAGGACGTCGCGCGCCTTGGAGCCCTCGCTCGGGCCGACGATGTTGCGCGACTCCATGAGGTCCATCAGACGCCCCGCCTTGGCGAAGCCGACGCGCAGCTTGCGCTGAAGCATCGAGGTGGACCCGAACTGCGTGGAGACGACCAGCTCGGCCGCCTGGCACAGCAGGTCGAGGTCGTCGCCGATGTCCTCGTCGATCTCCTTCTTCTGCTTGGTGCCCACCGTGACGTCGTCCCGGAAGACCGGCGCCATCTGGTCCTTGCAGTGCTGGACCACGGCGGCGACCTCGTCCTCAGTGACGAAGGCGCCCTGCATACGGGTCGGCTTGTTCGCGCCCATCGGCAGGAAGAGCCCGTCGCCCTTGCCGATCAGCTTCTCGGCGCCCGGCTGGTCGAGGATGACCCGGCTGTCGGCGAGCGAGGAGGTGGCGAAGGCGAGCCGGGAGGGCACGTTCGCCTTGATCAGGCCGGTCACGACGTCCACGGAGGGCCGCTGGGTGGCGAGCACCAGGTGGATACCGGCCGCGCGCGCGAGCTGCGTGATGCGCACGATCGCGTCCTCGACGTCGCGCGGCGCCACCATCATCAGGTCCGCCAGCTCATCGACGATCACCAGCAGGTACGGGTACGGATGGAGCTCGCGCTCGCTGCCCTCGGGCAGCTTCACCTTGCCTTCCCTGACGGCCTCGTTGAAGTCGTCGATGTGCCGGTAGCCGAACGCCGCGAGGTCGTCGTAGCGCAGGTCCATCTCGCGCACCACCCACTGGAGCGCCTCGGCGGCCCGCTTGGGGTTGGTGATGATCGGCGTGATCAGGTGCGGGATGCCCTCGTAGGCGGTGAGTTCCACGCGCTTGGGGTCGACGAGGACCATGCGCACGTCCTCGGGGGTGGCGCGCACCATGATCGAGGTGATCAGGCAGTTGATGCAGGACGACTTGCCGGAGCCGGTGGCGCCGGCGACCAGCACGTGCGGCATCTTCGCCAGGTTGGCCATCACGTAGCCGCCCTCGACGTCCTTGCCGAGCGCGACCAGCATCGGGTGGTCGTCCTCCGCGGCGTCCGCGAGCCGCAGCACGTCACCGAGGTTGACCATCTCGCGGTCGGTGTTCGGGATCTCGATGCCCACCGCGGACTTGCCGGGGATCGGGCTGATGATCCGTACGTCGGGGCTGGCGACCGCGTAGGCGATGTTCTTGGTGAGCGCCGTGATCTTCTCGACCTTCACCGCGGGGCCGAGCTCGATCTCGTAACGCGTGACCGTCGGGCCGCGGGTGAAGCCGGTGACGGAGGCGTCGACCTTGAACTCGGTGAAGACGTTCGACAGCGAGGCCACTATGGCGTCGTTGGCGGCGCTGCGCGTCTTGCCGGGCCCGCCGCGCTCCAGCAGGTCCAGGGACGGCAGCGAGTAGGTGATGTCCCCGGAGAGCTGGAGCTGCTCCGCGCGCGGGGGCAGCTCCCGGTGCTCGTCGGGCGCGGCCTTGGTCAGGTCCGGCACAACCCGCTCGGCGTCGTCCGCCTCCTGCCCGGCCGCCTTGGCGGCGGGCTTCTTCCCGGGCGCCGGGACCGGGGCGGCCTTGGCGCGCGCGGCGGGTACGGGCGTGGTCTCCTCGTGCCCGTCCCGCTCGACGCGGACGCCCTGGGTGAGGTCGGCCACGACGGGCGAGGGCGGCATCCCATGGAGCACGGCCCCGTCCAGCGCGGCGGCGGCCGCGGCCGCGACGTCGACGGCGTCCTTCGGCCGGTCGAAGTCGGGCTGCTGCGCGGCGGAGCGGCGGGGCCTGCCACGGCGCTTGCTCAGCGCCTCCTGCTCCGCGCCGTCGGGGTCGTACCCCTGGGTGGCGGGCGAGCGCCGCCTCGAGCGCGCGGGCAGCGCCTCGCGCCACTGCTCCTCGTAGCGCTCGTCGTCCTCCCCGACAATGTCGGCGTCGTCGTAGGACTGGAGGATGCCGAGCTTCTGGCCGAGCAGCCGCAGCCGCTGCGGGATCGCGTTGACCGGGGTGGCCGTCACGACCAGTAGGCCGAAGACGGTCAGCAGCACCAGCAGAGGTACGGCGAGGACGTCACCCATCGTGTACGTCAGCGGGGTGGCCGCGCCCCAGCCGATGAGCCCGCCCGCGTCCCTTATGGCCTGCATGCCATCGCTGCGCGCGGGCGAGCCGCACGCGATGTGCACCTGGCCGAGCACGCCGATGACGAGCGCCGACAGGCCGATCACGATGCGTCCGTTGGCCTCGGGGCGCTCCGGGTGCCGGATCAGGCGTGCGGCGATGATGCCGATCAGTATCGGGACGAGCAGGTCGAGCCGGCCGAAGGTGCCGGTCACCAGCATCTCGACGAGGTCGCCGACGGGGCCGCGCAGGCTCGACCAGGTGCCGGCCGCGGTGATCAGCATGATGGCGATCAGCAGCAGCGCGACGCCGTCCTTGCGGTGCGCGGGGTCGAGCCCCCTGGCGCCCTGCCCTATACCGCGGAACATCGCCCCGATGGCGTGGGCGACGCCGAGCCAGACGGCGCGGACGAGCCGGTACACGCCCGAGGTGGGGCTGGGAGCGGGCTTCGGCGGGGCCTTCTTCGCCACGGCCCGCCTGGCGGGCGCCTTCTTGGCCGCCACCTTTTTCGCGGGGGCCTTCTTCGCCGGAGCCTTCGTCGGAGCGGCCGCCTTCTTCGCGGGCGGCTTCTTGGCTGCGGACTGACGTGAGGCCATGTGTGTGAGGTTACCGGGGGAGACGACAGCGGACACGTGTGCCTACTGCTTCACCCGTTCGTGTCGCCTTCGGCAAGTACGGGAACTGACGGCGGTGACGGGCACGGGAACTGACGGCGACTCATCGGCCGTACCCGGTCCGGCGACCGCCGGAGAGGGCGGCACCGCCCGCGCCCCTTACGGGACTTGCCCCACGTCCTGGCGGGCCCTGCCCCGCGCTCTGAGGGGCTTGCTCAGCTCTGGGAGGGCACCGAGGGAGCGCCGTTCCCGGCGCCCGGCTCGAGGGCGTCCAGCGCTCTGCGCAGGCCCGTGAGTTTGCGTTCGAGATGGGCTGCCGTCGCCACGGCCGCCGCGTCCGCCGCGTCGTCGTCGAGCTGTTTGGAGAGCGCCTCCGCCTGCTCCTCGACCGCCGCGAGCCGCGCGGAGAGCTCGGCCAGCAGACCGGCCGGCTCCCTGGTCTCGCCGACCGCGGGCTTGCCGCCCTCCAGTTGCAGACGCAGCAGCGCGGCCTGCTCCCGGAGCTGGCAGTTCTTCATGTACAGCTCGACGAACACGGACACCTTGGCGCGCAGCACCCAGGGGTCGAACGGTTTGGAGATGTAGTCCACCGCGCCTGCCGCGTACCCGCGGAACGTGTGGTGCGGACCGTGGTTGATGGCGGTGAGGAAGATGATCGGGATGTCCCGGGTCCGCTCCCGCCGCTTGATGTGGGCGGCTGTTTCGAAGCCGTCCATGCCCGGCATCTGGACGTCCAGCAGGATCACCGCGAAGTCGTCCGTCAACAGCGCCTTGAGTGCTTCCTCCCCGGACGATGCCCGCACCAGTGTCTGATCGAGCGCGGAGAGGATCGCCTCCAGCGCCAGCAGATTTTCCGGCCGGTCATCGACCAGGAGGATCTTGGCCTTCTGCACCATGGCCCGCCCTCCTCGCCCCGGCATGGGGCCTCCCCTGTCCGAAGGACTTGGGGAAGCACCGGGGGCCGCCCCACGGAACGGCTCCCTTGCGCCGCCCGTCCTTGTGCCGGTCATGGTAGCCGCACCCCGCCTGTCGCCACACCCTGTCACCGCGATGTCACTGTGCACGTAGCAGAAACGCAGCAGGGGACCAGAAGGTTCCCCGAATTGCGGGTTCCTACACTGCCTTGACCACGGTCAGTTATGCCACCCCGGGTCCGGCCGACCGTACGGCGGGGTCGCCGAACGATGCGATCCGGCCATGAACGGCGGCCGGCGGGGCGGACTTCGATCACCTCTCCTGCATCCACTGTTCCATCACGGTGAGCAGATGATCAGGGTCGACGGGCTTGGTCACGTAGTCGGACGCGCCCGACTCGATGGCCTTCTCCCGGTCGCCCTTCATCGCCTTCGCGGTGAGCGCGATGATCGGCAGACCGGCGAACTGCGGCATCCGACGGATCGCGGTGGTCGTCGCATACCCGTCCATCTCGGGCATCATGATGTCCATGAGGACGACGGTCACATCGTCGTGCTGCTCCAGGACCTCGATGCCCTCGCGGCCGTTCTCGGCGTACAGCACGGACAGGCCGTGCTGCTCCAGGACGCTGGTGAGCGCGAAGACGTTGCGGATGTCGTCGTCGACGATCAGCACCTTCTCGTTGTCGAACCGGATGCCGCGGCGCGGCTGCGCCGTCGCGTCCTGCTGCTGCCCGTTGCCCGTCCAGTGGTCCTGCGCCGCGGGCAGGGATGCGGCCGTTCCGAGGGCAGGCAGACGCGGCCGCTCGTGCCCGTCGGACACCGTCCTGCGGCGCCTGCGGAAGAGCGCCGCGGGCCCGTTCTGCGTCTCCTGGTACGACTTCACCTCGGCCGGCATCTCGACGCAGCCCTCGGCGAGCTCCGGCTCTGAGGCGACCAGCTCACCGGCCTCCAGGGCCGGGAGGAGCTGCCCGTAGCCCTGGGGCGGCAGTTCGCTGGGGTGCAGCGGCAAATACAGCGTGAACGTCGAGCCGCGGCCCGGTTCGCTCTGCGCGTGAATCTCGCCGCCCAGCAGCCGCGCGATCTCCCGGGAGATGGACAGCCCCAGACCCGTACCGCCGTACTTGCGGCTCGTGGTGCCGTCCGCCTGCTTGAACGCCTCGAAGATCACCCGCATCTTGCTGGCCGCGATCCCGATGCCGGTGTCGGCCACCGAGAACGCGATCAGTGCGTCGCCCGCCTCCCGCAGCGAGCCGGACTCCAGGAGCTGCTCGCGGATGGCCACCGGGACGTCCGCGCCGGCCGGCCTGATGACCAGCTCGACGGCTCCGGTGTCGGTGAACTTCACCGCGTTGGACAGCAGGTTGCGCAGCACCTGAAGCAGCCGCTGTTCGTCGGTGTGCAGCGTGGCGGGCAGCTCCGGCGAGACCCGTACGGAGAAGTCGAGGCCCTTCTCGGCGGTCAGCGGGCGGAACGTGGCCTCCACGTAGTCGACGAGCTGGACCAGCGCGATCCGGGTCGGGGAGACGTCCATCTTGCCCGCCTCGACCTTCGACAGGTCGAGGATGTCGTTGATGAGCTGGAGCAGGTCGGAGCCCGCGCCGTGGATCGTCTCGGCGAACTCGACCTGCTTCGGCGTCAGGTTGGTGTCCGCGTTGTCGGCGAGCAGCTTGGCGAGGATCAGCAGCGAGTTGAGCGGCGTGCGCAGTTCGTGCGACATGTTGGCCAGGAACTCGCTCTTGTACCGCATGGAGACGGCGAGTTGCTCGGCGCGCTCCTCCAGGACCTGCCGCGCCTCCTCGATCTCGGTGTTCTTGACCTCGATGTCGCGGTTCTGCTGGGCCAGCAGCTCGGCCTTCTCCTCCAGCTCCGCGTTGGACTCCTGGAGGGCCTTCTGCCGGTTCTCCAACTCGGCCGACCGCTCGCGCAGTTGCTCGGTCAGCTCCTGCGACTGCTTGAGCAGCACCTCGGTCTTGGTGTTCACCGAGATGGTGTTGACGCTCGTCGCGATCATCTCGGCGATCTGGTTCAGGAAGTCCTTCTGGATCTGCGTGAACGGCGTGAACGACGCCAGCTCGATCACTCCGAGCACCGTGCCCTCGAACAGCACCGGCAACACGATGACCTGCGCGGGCGGCGCCTCACCGAGCCCGGAGGAGATCTTCAGATAGCCGCTCGGCGCGTTCTCCACGAGGATCGTGCGCTTCTCCTTGGCGGCCGTCCCGATCAGCGCCTCGCCCGGCCGGAACGACGTCGGCATGGAGCCCATCGAGTACCCGTAGGAGCCGAGCATCCGCAGCTCGTACGCATCCTCGCCGACCGCGTCGGTGTCCACCAGGGGCATGGACAGGAAGAACGCGCCGTGCTGGGCGGAGACCACCGGCGTCAGCTCGCTCATGATCAGCGAGGCCACGTCGTCGAGGTCGCGGCGGCCCTGCATCAGCGCGGAGATGCGCGCAAGGTTGCCCTTGAGCCAGTCCTGCTCCTTGTTGGCGATCGTGGTGTCGCGCAGGTTGGCGATCATCTTGTTGATGTAGTCCTGGAGCTCCGAGATCTCGCCGGAGGCGTCCACGTCGATCTTCAGATTCAGGTCGCCGCGGGTCACGGCGGTCGCCACGCGCGCGATGGCGCGCACCTGCCGGGTCAGGTTCCCGGCCATCTCGTTCACCGACTCGGTGAGGTCGCGCCAGGTGCCGTCGACGTCACGCACGCGTGCCTGGCCGCCGAGCTGGCCCTCGGTGCCCACCTCGCGGGCGACCCGGGTGACCTCCTCCGCGAAGGACGAGAGCTGGTCGACCATCGTGTTGATGGTGGTCTTGAGCTCCAGGATCTCGCCGCGCGCGTCGATGTCGATCTTCTTGGTCAGATCGCCCTTGGCGATGGCCGTGGTGACCATCGCGATGTTGCGCACCTGGCCGGTCAGGTTCGACGCCATGCCGTTCACGGACTCGGTCAGGTCCTTCCACGTACCGGAGACGCCCGGTACGCGTGCCTGGCCGCCGAGGATGCCGTCCGTGCCCACCTCGCGGGCCACCCGCGTGACCTGGTCGGCGAACGAACTCAGCGTCTTGACCATCGTGTTGACCGTGTCCGCGAGCTGGGCGACCTCGCCGCTCGCCTCGACCGTGACCTTCTTGGTCAGGTCGCCGTTGGCGACCGCGGTCGCGACCTGCGAGATGTTGCGCACCTGGCTGGTCAGATTGGCCGCCATCACGTTGACGTTGTCGCTCAGGTCCTTCCAGATGCCGGTGACGCCCGGCACCCGCGCCTGACCGCCCAGCTGCCCCTCGGTGCCCACCTCACGGGCCACGCGCGTGACCTGCTCGGCGAAGTTGGAGAGCTGGTCGACCATCGTGTTGACGGTCGTGACGAGCTCGAGGATCTCGCCCTTCGCGTCGACGGTGATCTTCTTCGACAGGTCGCCCTTGGCGACGGCGGTCGTGACCTCGGCGATGTTGCGCACCTGGATGGTCAGGTTGTTGGCCATGCCGTTCACGGACTGCGTGAGGTCCTTCCAGGTGCCGGAGACACCCTGCACCTCGGCCTGCCCGCCGAGCATGCCCTCCGTACCCACCTCGCGGGCCACCCGCGTCACCTGCTCGGCGAAGTTCGAGAGCTGGTCCACCATCGTGTTGAGGGTGTTCTTCAGCTCCAGGATCTCCCCGCGCGCGTCCACGTCGATCTTCTGCGACAGGTCACCGCGCGCCACCGCCGTGGCGACCTGCGCGATGTTGCGCACCTGGGCGGTGAGGTTGCCCGCCATGCCGTTCACGGAGTCCGTCAGATCGCGCCACACGCCGGCCACGCCGGGCACCTGCGCCTGGCCGCCGAGCCGGCCCTCCGTGCCCACCTCACGGGCCACTCGTGTCACCTGGTCCGCGAACGCGGAGAGCTGGTCGACCATCGTGTTGATGGTGTTCTTCAGCTCCAGGATCTCCCCGCGCGCGTCCACGTCGATCTTCTGCGACAGGTCACCGCGCGCCACCGCCGTGGTCACCTGCGCGATCTGGCGGACCTGCGAGGTCAGGTTGCCCGCCATGAAGTTGACGGAGTCCGTGAGCTCCTTCCACGTACCCGAGACGCCGTCCACGCGGGCCTGGCCGCCGAGGCGGCCCTCCGTGCCCACGTCCCTGGCCATCCGCGTCACCTGGTCGGCGAAGCTGGAGAGCTGGTCCACCATCGTGTTCACGGTGTTCTTGAGCTGGAGCATCTCGCCGGAGACGTCCACGGTGACCTTCTGCGACAGATCGCCGTTCGCGACCGCCGTCGTCACCTGCGCGATGTTGCGCACCTGGCCCGTCAGGTTCCGGAAGGCCGTGTTGACGGAGTCCGTGAGGTCCTTCCACGTCCCGGCCGCCCCCGGCACCTGCGCCTGACCGCCCAGCTCGCCCTCGACGCCGACCTCGCGCGCCACGCGTGTCACCTCGGCACCGAACGCCGAGAGCTGGTCGACCATCGTGTTGACGGTGTTCTTCAGCTCCAGCATCTCGCCGGCCACGTTCACGGTGACCTTCTGCGAGAGATCACCGTTGGCCACCGCCGTCGTCACCGCGGCGATGTCCCGCACCTGCGTGGTCAGGTTCCGGAAGACCGTGTTCACCGAGTCGGTGAGGTCCTTCCACGTCCCGGCCGCGCCCGGCACGTTCGCCTGGCCGCCGAGCTGGCCCTCGGCGCCGACCTCGTTCGCGACGCGGGTGACCTCGTCGGCGAACGTACGCAGCGTCTCGGTCATCTGATTGATCGTCTCGGCGAGCTGGGCGACCTCGCCCCGTGCCGACACCGTCACCTTCCGCGACAGATCACCGCTGGCGACCGCGGTCGTCACCTCGGCGATCCCGCGCACCTGCGCCGTCAGGTTCCCGGCCATCAGGTTCACCGAGTCCGTGAGGTCCTTCCAGACCCCGGCCACGCCCGGCACCTGCGCCTGACCGCCGAGCTCGCCCTCGGTGCCCACCTCGCGCGCCACCCGCGTCACCTCGGACGAGAACGAGGAGAGCTGGTCGACCATCGTGTTCACGGTGTTCTTCAGCTCGAGCATCTCGCCGGCCACGTGCACCGTGACCTTCCGCGACAGATCACCCTTGGCGACCGCCGTCGTCACCAGCGCGATGTCCCGCACCTGCGCCGTCAGCCGGTGCGCCATGGTGTTGACCGAGTCCGTGAGGTCCTTCCACGAACCGGACATCCCGCGCACCCGGGCCTGACCGCCCAGCTTGCCCTCGGTGCCCACCTCGCTGGCCACCCGGGTCACCTCGTCGGTGAACGTCGACAACTGGTCGACCAGGTTGTTCACCGTCCGCCCGACCTTCAGGAACTCCCCGCGCAGCGGATGCCCGTTCCCGTCCGCCGCCTGCGCCCGCAGCTCCATGCGCGGCGACAGATCGCCCTCGGCCACCGCGGACAGCACCCGCCCGACCTCGGAGACCGGCCGTACGAGATCGTCGACGAGGGCGTTGGACGCGTCGATCGCCGAGGCCCAGGAACCCTCGCAGGCGCCCGTCTCCAGCCGCTCCGTGAGCTTTCCCTCACGCCCGACCATGCGGCGCACCCGCGACAGCTCGCCCGTCAGATGCAGATTCCGGTCCGCGACCTCGTTGAAGACGGCCGCGATCTCGGACATCACCCCGTCGCCGGAGACCGTCAGACGCTTGCGGAAATTCCCGTCCCGCATCGACACGAGAGCCGCCAGCAGCCGGTTCAGCGCAGCCGTATCCACCGCGGTGGTCCCATTGCGCGGTTTGCGCTGCTTACTGGGGGACTGTCCGCCCTTCGCGCGCGCTTCCGTGCCCCGCGTCGCTGCGCCAGACTCCACTGTGTCCCTCCCGCAGGGGTCGACCATTACTGCTCTGCGTGCTCAGGTACTCCCGCTCGGCGTACCGTGTGTACTTCTGCTCGGCAGTTCCGGAAGGCACTCGGCCTGTCCGGACCTTCTCATAGAGCCTGCCCAGTGTTTCACCCCGGCCGAACCAGGCCATAACAGTTCGGCAGCTTCGCACATCGTCCGCACACCCTCTGGACGGAAACACTGGTGACCGGCATCCGCATGGACGGCGAAGGTAAGTAACCTTGCATGCGGCTGTCCAGCCGTGCCGGTGTCGTCCGGTCTGGGCGGTGGCACGAGCACGAGCGGGCAGGCATCGGAGGGGCGCCGCACCATGACCACCGGACTGCATCCTGGGGGACCGCCGAAGGATCCCCGGCCCACGGGGGACCAGCCCCTGCCCCGGCAGGAGCGGACGCACGACGACTGCCCGCCCGCCGACAACCGCACGAGGAGTTCTGTGATCACCGCGCGCGCGGCCGCCAGTTTCGAGCCCGTGGGACGGTCGGTCGCGATCGCCCGTGGTTTCGTCCGTGACACCCTCCAGGGCTGGGGCTTCGCCGACATCGTCGACGACGCGGTCGTCCTCACCAGCGAGCTGGTCACCAACGCCGTGGTGCACGCGGGCACGGCCGCGGACGTCCTGTGTCTGCGCAGTGAGGAAGGCGTGCGCATCGAGGTGGCGGACCGCTACCCAGAACGCGAGGTTCCACTCCAGGGAGCCCCGGCCGACATGGGCAGCCCCGACCGCGAGGGCGGCCGCGGACTCCAGCTCTGCGCCGCCCTTGCGGGCCGCTGGGGCGTCGAGTACACCCCCACCCACAAGCAGGTCTGGTTCCAGCTCGACCTTCCGCAGCGCCCGGTCGGCACCCGCGCCGCCGGCCCCTCCCTGCCCGCCGACCTGCTGCCGCTCGCCGACGGCCGGGTCCGCGTCGCGGTCGTCCAGATCGACCGCACCGGCGCCATCGCCGCCTGGAACGAGGACGCCGAGGAGCTCTTCGGCTACACCGCCGACCAGGTCATCGGCAAACCTCTCACCGACCTCGCCGCCTGGCCGCACACCCCCGGCACCAGCACCGGCATCGCCGAGGCGCTCCAGCTCTCCCGCTGGGAGGGCAGCTACGGCCTGCGCGCCGCCAACGGCCGCGTCACCCCGGTGTACGCCTCCCACCTCCGCGTCCGCGACACCGACGGCGAACCGTCCACGGTCTGCCTCCTCGTGCGCAACCACGAACGGGCCGTCCTGCAGACCCCGTTGCGCGGCTCCGCCGGCGACCCGGCCGCCCTGCCCGAGACGCAGACGGCCGACCCCTTCGAGATCTTCATCGGCTCGCCGGCCCCCGACGACCTCGACGGCCTGCTCCAGCGCACGGTCGAGCGCGCCCGCGACATGCTCGACGCCGACTCCGCGTTCCTGCTCCTCGCCACCGACGACGAGACGGAACTCGAGGTACGGGCCTCGACAGGCCTGCCCTCCGCCCGCCAGCGGTTCGCCCGCGTCCCCGTCGAGGCGGGCCCGGGCCGCTACGGCTCCGCCCGCATGCCCGCCGTCCACGACGACCTCATGGCCGTACCCGGCGCCGTTCCGCTGCTGAACGGCACCGGCATGCGCTCCGTGGTCACCGTCCCGCTCAAGGTCGAGGGCCGCCTCACCGGCTCCCTCGGCGTCGCGGCCGAGGGCGCGGGCAGATACTCGAACGAGGAGGCGCTGCGCCTCCAGTTCGCCGCCGACCGCATCGCCCTGGCCGTCGAGTCCGCCCGCCTCGGCGAGCTGGAGCGGCTGCGCCGCGGCTCCCTGTCCTTCCTCGTCGAGGCCTCCGACCTGCTCGCCGGCACCCTGGACCGGGACCAGACGCTGGCCCTGATGGCTCAGATGACCGTCCCGACCCTGGCGACCTGGTGCGCCGTCTACACGATCGCCGACCAGGCCTCCGAGCCCTACCTGTCGTACGTGCTGCACGAGGACGAGGAGCGCATCGACGGCCTCAAGGCGCTGCTCGCCAAGGTCGCCCCGCCGGACCCGGTGCCGACCCCCGGCGCCCGCGTCTGGTCCGCCCCCGCGGAGGCAGCCCACCAGGCGGCGCTGCGCACCTCCATGCGCAGCCTCGGCCTCGGCGAACAGCCCCCGGTCAGCTCCGGCATCGGCCCCACCCTCGCCACCGCCTCCGCCGTCGGCGGCGAGACCGTCGTCCTCCCCCTGGTGGCCCGCAACCGCGTCATCGGCATGCTGACCCTCGGCAAGCCCTCGGACGAACACTTCCGGCAGGAGATCCTCGAACTGGCCGAGGACCTGTCCCGACGGGCCGCCCTGGCCCTGGACAACGCCCGGCTGTACTCGGAGCGCACCGCCATCAGCCAGTCCCTCCAGCGCAGCCTCCTGCCGCCGGAGCCACTGCCCGACGTCGACGGCGTCGAGGTCGAGGTCATCTACCGCGCGGCCGGCGAGGGCAACGAGGTCGGCGGCGACTTCTACGACCTCTTCCCCATCCGCGACGGCGCCTACGGCTTCGCCATCGGCGACGTCTGCGGTACGGGCCCGGAGGCGGCGGCGGTCACCGGCCTCGCCCGGCACGCCCTGCGCCTCCTGGCCCGCGAGGGCTTCGGCGGCCCCGCGGTCCTGGAGCGGCTGAACTCCGCCATCCTCGACGAGGGCGCCCGCAGCCGCTTCCTCACCCTCCTGTACGGCGAGCTGTGGCCCCAGGAGGACGGCTCGGCGGTCCTGAAGGTGGTCTGCGCCGGCCACCCGCTCCCCCTCCGCCTCCGCCAGGACGGCACGGTCGAACCGGCCGCCGAACCCCAGCCGCTCCTCGGCGTCATGGACGACCTGGAGCTGTACGAGGAGACGGTCACGCTCGACCCGGGCGACGTCCTGCTGTGCGTCACCGACGGGGTCACCGAGCGCCGCGAGGGCACCCGCATGCTCGGCGACGACGGCCTGTCCGACGTCCTCACGACCTGTACGGGCCTGACGGCCGGCGCGGTCGCCGCACGCATCATGCGTGCCGTCGAACGCTTCGCCTCCGACGCCCCGTCCGACGACATGGCGATCCTCGCGATGCGCGTCCCGGGCCACCACAAGGACTGACGGGAAAGGCCCGGACACGACGAAGGCCCCCGCCCGAAAGGGCGGAGGCCTTTTGTTTCGGAGCCCCCAAACGGAATCGAACCGTTGACCTTCTCCTTACCATGGAGACGCTCTGCCGACTGAGCTATGGGGGCCTGTCGCCTTTCGGGGTTTCCCCCGCGGCAACGGAATAGATCATACCCCGAACAGAAGGGTGCGCCCAACCACTTCCCGCTGCCCGGTCGGCCCGCTCAGAAGGCCGGCTGCAACAACCCGCCGAGCGCATTGCAGGCGGACACGATCCGCTGCATTTCGCGCCGCGTCAGCGCCGCGTCGACCGGCAGCGCGAGCGTCTCGTCCGCGGCCCGCTCGGTCTCGGGAAGGCATATGTCCTGCCGGAATCCCGGCATACGGTGCACGGGCGTCTTCACCGGCACCCCACAGTCGACTCCCCGCGCCCGGACGGCCCGAGCGAAGGCGTCCCGGTCCGGCCGCCCATTGCCGGGCACGCGCACCACGTACTGCTGATAGGTGTGCCCGTCCCCACCCGCCGGCGTCCGCACCCCGCTCAGCCGCCCGTCGAGATAGGCGGCCCGCTCCCTGCGCTGCGCGATCTCGTCGTACGGCGCCTCGGACTCGCCGTGCTCCAGGATCAGCAGCTCATGCCGCTGGCCCACCGCGTGCAGCCCGGCGATGTCGGCCGGCCTGCCGAAGCGGTGTACGACGACCACGGCGGCGGTCCGCGACGTGACGGCCGCGTCGACCGCACTCACGTCGAGGCAGTACGTGGCGGGATCTATGTCGGCGAAGACCGGCAGCGCACCGGCCTGGGTCACGGCCTCGGCGATCTCCACGTGACCGAAGGCCGGCACGATGACCTCGTCGCCGGATCCGACGCCCGCGGCTCTGAGCATTGCAGCAGTACCCATGTGTCGGATGCTCGTCGCGGAACGTGAACACCAAGTGACACACAATAAAAAAGAGCTGGTCCCCTAACCGAAGTTCGGGGACCAGCTCTATCAATATTAGTTCGGCGGCGTCCTACTCTCCCACAGGGTCCCCCCTGCAGTACCATCGGCGCTGTGAGGCTTAGCTTCCGGGTTCGGAATGTAACCGGGCG